>CAMCQE010000028.1 GCA_945876945.1 Klebsiella pneumoniae | reverse complement strand
ATGGCACAGGCCGAGCCGCACTCCGAGCCCGCGCCCACCACCTGCGATGACGCCTGTTTCTGGCTGTATTCCTCCGGATCGACAGGCACCCCGAAGGGCACCGTGCACGCGCACGCGAGCCTGATGCAGACCGCCGAGTTGTACGGGCGGCGCACCTTGGGGCTGCAGGCATCAGATACCGTTTTTTCCGCGGCCAAACTGTTTTTCGCCTATGGTCTTGGCAATGCGCTGACCTTCCCTTTGGCCGTAGGCGCGACCACGGTGCTGATGGCGGAGCGCCCCACGCCGGAAGCGGTGTTCAAGCGGCTGCAGACTCATCGACCGACGGTGTTCTGCGGCGTGCCCACGCTGTACGCCGCGATGCTCGCCTTCCCGGGCAAGCCGGCCGCGAGCGCGCTCGGGATCCGGATTTGCACCAGCGCGGGGGAGGCCTTGCCGGCCGACGTCGGTCGGCGCTTCAGCGAACTTTACGGGGTGGAGATTCTGGATGGCATTGGCTCCACCGAAATGTTGCACATCTTTCTGTCCAACCGCCCGGGCGATGTGCGCTATGGCACCACCGGCAAGCCGGTCGCGGGCTACCAGATCCGCCTGATCGGCGACGATGGCCATGAAGCGCTGCCCGGCGAACTCGGTGAACTCCAGATTTGCGGGCCGACCAGCGCGCTGCTGTATTGGAATAATCGCCAGCGCACGCAGGACACTTTTGTCGGACCGTGGACGCGCGCCGGTGACAAATACAGCGTGGATGCGGACGGCTACTACGTTTACGGCGGTCGGTCAGACGACATGCTCAAAGTAAGCGGGCAATACGTTTCGCCGTTTGAAGTGGAAGGCGCGCTGGCCTCTCATCCGCAGGTATTGGAAGCCGCCGTCGTTGGGGCTGAAGACGAAGAGGGGCTTATCAAGCCCAAAGCATTTGTGGTGTTACAGGCCGACGCAGTCGCCGATGACGCTCTGGACGCTGACCTTAAGGCGCATGTGAAGCGCCAGTTGGCCCCTCACAAATACCCGCGCTGGATTGAATTCGTGCCCGATCTGCCGAAGACCGCGACCGGAAAAATTCAGCGTTTCAAGCTGAGATCTTGAGTTTTTAGCGTGCGGATGCCTACGGGATATTCATGAATCCGAGACAGTGCTGTTCGCAACCTGAGCGCGCTGCGTGAAGCTTGCGACCCCGCTTGAGCGGAGTGGGGCCGCTGAGATCAGTAGCGCCGCTGCTATCGGACAGTGCCTGGTCGAGCTCGCCGCCGCTAGCGAAGGCAGCCGCTTATTGACCTTGGGTTATTCCGTGCGAGGCCAACCGCTGCTTGGCCTCGAGTTCGCGAACGGCGAGCGGCCGTTGCCGCGCATCCTGCTGGTGGGATCCCATCATGGAGGCTCGGAGCCGGCGGGCGGTGAAGCGCTGTTGGCGATCGCCAGATCGCTTGCGCAGGGTTCACTCGCCGGGTTGCGCGACCTCTTCGATGTGCTCATCGTGCCGGACGCCAATCCAGATGGCCGCGACGCCGGTACCGCCCGCAACGCTAATGGCGTCAACCTTAATCGCGACTACGTGCTGTTATCGCAACCCGAAACGCGTGCGCTCAATGGGCTGTTGCAGCGCTGGCGACCACAGGTGGTGCTGGACGCGCATGAATCGGCTTCATTCAAGCAGCACACGCTGGGCAAAGAGGGCTATCTCACCGACTTCGAATGCCAGTTCGATATCGCCAATCACCCGGCTATTGCCACTGAACAGCAAGCGCTGAGCGCCACCCTGCTGAAGCACTTGCTTGGCGCCGTCCGCGAACGTGGGTTACGGGCCCAGCGCTATATCCGGGAAATTACGAGTATCCGCAGGCCGCTAACGCACGGTGGATATTCGATCAGTCGTTTTCGTAACAAGGCAGCGCTCTACGGCGCGCTGTCGTTTCTCCTCGAAACGCCGATGCCGCCCAAGGATGGGGTGTATGCCAGCCATCAGGATCTGGAAACCCGCACCGCCAAGCAACGGCTTTGCATCGAGACTTTTCTGCAAGTGATGGCGAGGGAGGTCGGGCGTCTCGGCGATGAACGCTACTGGCAGCCACCGCGTGCCGGGGCAGTAATTGCGTTAAGCGCGCGCTACGTGCCGGCGGGCCCTCAGAGGATCGAGTGGCTGCGTATGCGGCGATATCCAGACCTCGACTTCATCGACGTGCCGTTTGCCGATCGCCGTTGGCTAAAAGCGGAAACCTTAAGCCCCTTGCCCGCAGCTTATTTTCTAACTCACCACACGCCAGCGATGGCGTCTGCTTTGCTCGCGCATGGGTTGGTCGCGGAGACCCTTGAGCGCCCACTGCGCTGCGAAGTCTTAAGCACCACGGCCCAGCCACCGGCGGTGACCTGGGGTCTTTTTCGTGGCCAAACACGAGCAGAAACGCTGAGCCTGGAAGCCGGCAGCCTCAAATTCAGCACCGCTCAGCCGTTTGGTCGATTGCTGCCGGTGCTGCTGGAGTTCGCCTCGCCGAGTTCGCTGTTCCAGTACCCGACCTATCGACGTCTGGTCACAACCGATGAGCGGCATTTTGTGTTGAGCGCGTTGGGGCATTGAGGGGCCTCAAAAGCAAAAAAACCGCACTAGTGCGGTTTTCTTTTGAGCCGGATGAACTTGATAAATGGCTGGGGAACTAGGATTCGAACCTAGACTGACGGAGTCAGAGTCCGTTGTCCTACCGTTAGACGATTCCCCAACAGTGCCGGAAGGCTGAAACGGGCGGCAGGATAGCCCAATTCAAAATCTGTCTCCATCGGCTTGAGAGGTCCGGCACTCTCAAACCCACGCCATCGCAAGGATGGCGTGGCATAAGCGTTAGCGCTTGCTGTACTGCGGACGTTTTCTCGCCTTGCGCAGACCCACTTTCTTACGCTCGACTTCGCGAGCGTCGCGGGTGACGAAGCCAGCAGCGCGTAAGCCGCGACGCAGGGTTTCGTCGTAAGCCATCAGGGCGCGGGTGATGCCAAGGCGCAGCGCGCCGGCTTGGCCGGAGATGCCGCCACCGACCACCGATGCGTTGATGTCGAAGCTGTGTTCGTGGCTGGCCGCGACGAGCGGCTGGCGAACGATCATGCGGGACGTCTCGCGGCCGAAGTATTCGTCCAGCGTACGGCCGTTGATTTTGATATTGCCGCTGCCGCGCGCCATGAAGACGCGGGCGGTAGAACTTTTGCGGCGGCCAGTGCTGTAGTAGGTCTCAGTAGCCATGTTGACTTACAGTTCCAAAGGTTGGGGCTGTTGGGCGGAGTGCTCGTGAGTAGCACCAGCGTAAATTTTTAGTTTTCTGGCCATTTCGCGACCCAGCGGGCCTTTCGGCAACATGCCTTTAACAGCGCGCTGCAGAGCGTTGCCCGGGGCTTTCTGTTGCAGCTTCTCAAATGAGATCTGCTTCATGCCGCCCGGATAGCCGGAATGGTCGTAATAGAACTTGTCTTGGAGCTTGGCACCGGTAACGCGGATTTTGTCTGCGTTGACGACGATGATGTAATCGCCGGTGTCCATGTGCGGGGTGAAGATGGGTTTGTGCTTTCCACGCAGGCGATGGGCAATTCCGGTCGCCAGACGGCCGAGGACTTTGTCGCTCGCGTCGATGACAAACCAATCGCGCTTGATGGTGGAAGGTGTAGCCGTAAAGGTCTTCATGATTGCGCCCGCTCGAAAAGAGCGGCAATGTTACGGACGCCCCTTTTTGTTGTCAACGAAAACGAACGCCCTATGCGTCTGTTTTGATTGATGTTTGAACGTGCCCTAGAACACAGGCCCAAGCAACTGATGACTCAGCGTAATTACCGTCGGCGAGACCGTTTAGTGATGGGTCTGGACGCCTTGTTAGGCGCTAGGCGCGTTTTCAGCGCAAGCCCTGCTGACTTGCCTGCTGATTTGCCGGCGGAGACTAGCACTAATGCGGCGTCGAGGCGCGAATCTGCGCGCTTGATGCGGGTCAATCATACCGGTGAGGTCTGCGCACAGGCCTTGTATCTGGGGCAGGCCGTGCTGGCGCGAGATGAAACGGTTCGGGCGCTGCTCGACGGGGCAGCGCGCGAAGAAGAGAGGCATTTGCACTGGTGCGCGCAACGCTTGCAGGAGCTCGATAGCCTACCCAGCCGCCTTAACCCAGTCTGGTTCGCCGGGGCCTATGCGATTGGCCTCGTGTCTGCGCTACCCGGCGACCGCCACAGTCTGGGTTTCCTCGAGGAAACCGAGCGGCAGGTGGTGGAACATTTGGAAGGTCATCTCGACAAACTTCGGGCGAGTGACCGGCGGAGTCGGGCTATTGTTGAACGGATGCAAAAAGATGAGGCGGCCCACGCCTCGAACGCGGCCCGACATGGGGCGATTCGGCCACCAGCGATTGTTCGCGGGCTGATGCGCCTGCAGGCGCTGGTTATGAAGCAACTCGCCGCAAGGGTTTAGCGACAAGCCTTGCGCCCTGAGTTCCCACAATACTGTTCTGGAAGTTTGAGCATGATATCGACTCGGTACCTCCTCCCCGCGCTTTTTTGCTTAACGCTGATCACGGCACCGGCTGTCGCGTTCTTACCGCCGGCGGTGGGTGAAGCGCCCATGCCGAGTCTGGCCCCGATGCTCGCGCAGGTGACGCCGGCGGTCGTGAATATCTCGACCGAGGGCCACGTTGAGTTGCGCACCAATCCCTTATTCAACGACCCGTTTTTCCGCCGCTTTTTCAACGTGCCCAACATGCCGCAGTCGCGAAAGACGCAGAGTCTGGGTTCCGGCGTCATCGTGGATGCCAATCGCGGCTTGGTGCTGACCAACAACCACGTCATTGCGAACGCCGACCAGATTTCGGTGCGTTTGACGGACGGCCGACGTTTCTCAGCCAAGCTGGTGGGCACCGACCCGGAGACCGACGTGGCGGTCATTCAAATCAAGGCGACGGGGCTGGTGGGCTTGCCGCTCGCGGATTCAGAGCGGCTGCGAGTGGGCGATTTTGTGGTCGCTATCGGCAATCCGTTCGGCCTTGGCCAGACCGTAACCTCCGGCATCGTGAGTGCGCTGGCGCGCAGCGGCCTTGGGATTACCGGCTATGAAGACCTGATTCAGACCGATGCGTCGATTAACCCCGGCAATTCCGGCGGCGCGCTGGTCACGCTGAAAGGCGAACTCGCGGGCATCAATACCGCGATTTACTCGCAAAGCGGTGGAAATATCGGGATCGGGTTTGCGATCCCGATCAACATGGCGCATCAGGTGATGGAGCAGTTGGTCAAATTCGGTGAGATCAAACGCGGTTATCTCGGTGCCGAAATGCAGAATCTCGACCCTGAGCTTGCGGCGGCGTTTGGGTTGTCTGGCCGCAGCGGCGCGGTGCTGGTCACGATCCTCCCGGATTCACCCGCCCAGCGGGCCGGCCTGCGCGCTGGCGATGTGGTCACCAAGGTCAACGGTAAACAGGTGCGCGATGCCGCGGACTTGCGCAACCAGATTGGCCTGATGCGCGTGGGCGATGGGGTTCAGCTGGAATTTGTGCGCGATGGCAAAGCGATGAAAGCCTCTGCGCAAGTGGGCGCTCGCGGTTCCAAAGAGGCGCAAGCCAATTCCGGCATCCGCAACCCGCGTTTGGCGGGCGTGAGCGTTGCGGACCTTGATGAGAACTCTCCCGTCTATGGGCAGGTGAATGGCGTGCAGGTGACCCAAGTGGCCAATGGCACCGCGGCCTGGAAGGCGGGGCTTCGCGACGGCGACGTGATTCTGTCGGTCAACCGCGTGGAAGTGCCGGACGTGGAGTCTTTCGTGATGCTGGTGGGCCAGACGAAGGGGCAGCTGTTGCTCGGGGTGCTCCGGGGTAACCGTACGGCTTTGTTGCTGATCAAGTAGCCGCAGCGGCCGCTGGCCCTTCAGCAACCAGAGCGTTCAGCAGGCCCAGTTCAACGCAAGAATAGCCCCGCAGGTCGCCCCACAGCACCTGCGGCGAATGGTCTCGCTCGCCCAGCCCATCAACCACCAGCGCGGCGCCCGGGAATTGATCCTGACGGGTATAGCGATGGGTGGTGATCACCGTGCAAATCCCCGCGCTGGTGGCGGCGCGCAGACCGTTGACGGTGTCTTCAATCACCACACATTCATTCGCCGGGAGCGGTAGTTTGGCCAGAACGGCCTGATACACCGCGGGCGACGGTTTTTTCTCGACGGTTGAATCGCTGCTTTCGATGACGCAAAACCAGTTACGCCAGCCAGCCGGCAGATTGAGATCCAGCAAGGTTTCAAGATTACTTCTGGCGCTGCTCGTGGCGATCGCCAACAGCACCCCGGCGGCCTGCGCTTCGCGCAGAAGCCGCTCCGCGCCGGGCCGCAACCGAATTTTGCCTGCCGCCAACAAGGCGGCGTAGCGGGCAGTTTTCTGTTGGTGGATCTCGGCGATGGTCGATTTGCCAAGCCCGTGGCCGGCGCTGCCAGGCTCGCAGGACGTGGCGAAAAACGTCATTCGTTCGCGCCCACCCGACACCGCCAGCAGCTCTCGATAGACCTCGGGAGTCCAGAACCAGTCCAGTTTGACATCGAGAAAAGTGGCATTGAAAGCCTGACGGTGCACTTCTTCGGTATCGGCGAGCGTCCCATCGACATCAAAAATTATGGCCTTCAGGGCGGCGCGAGCCGCGATTTTCACGAGCGGTCCCCGGCCAGTAAAAGCCGATGCGCGCGAACCGTGGCCAAAATTGATACCGGTAACGGTAAGAGGGGAATCAACATGAGCATTTGCGCTGCCGGGAACTGCCGCACAGTGTAATCACCCTCTGGGCCAGATAATTTGATATGTGTTCATATTGGCCCGATTCAGACCACTCGAACAATCGCTGAGGCATAGTTGCCGACATCATGAGCAAGCCACCTCCCACGCGCGGCCGGGGCGCCATTTCGAGGCCCACGGCCCGATATCTGGACGTTGCCCGCGAAGCCTTTGACGACGGCTGGCCCGCCGGTCTGGAACCTCCGCCCAAGCTCAAAACCTCGCTGACCTGGGAACACGCGCGGTCGATCATCAACACCAATCAATCACCTGATATTCCCTTTGAGCAGTCGATTAACCCCTTCCGCGGCTGCGAGCATGGTTGCGTGTACTGCTATGCGCGGCCGGCCCACGCTTACGTCGACCTGTCGCCCGGCCTCGATTTTGAAAGCAAGCTCTTCGCCAAGGCCGGCGCGGCGCAGCGCCTTCGCGAGCAACTGGCGGCCCCGGGCTATCGCTGTCGAAGCATTGCGCTGGGCGCTAATACCGACGCCTACCAGCCGATTGAACGCCAATTGGGCGTGACGCGTGAAATTCTGGAGGTGCTGGCGGAAACGCAGCATCCGGTCACCATCGTCACCAAATCTGCGCTGGTCGAGCGCGACATCGACCTGCTGGGTCCGATGGCCAAAAAAGGCTTGGCGCAGGTGTTTTTATCCGTCACGACGCAGGATGTCAGTCTGGCGCGAATAATGGAGCCTCGCGCGTCGGCACCCCGCCGGCGTCTGCAGGCCATCCGCAAGTTGGCCGATGCCGGGATCCCGTGTGGCGTCATGTTTGCCCCGATTATTCCGGGCCTGAACGACCACGAGCTTGAAGTGATCCTCGCCGCGGCCGCCGAACAGGGCGCACGCTTTGCGGGCTATGTGATGTTGCGTTTGCCACGCGAGGTGAACCCCATTTTTCAGGAATGGCTCGAGGCCCATTTTCCGCTGAGGGCTGGACGCGTCATGGCCTTGATTCGCGATTTGCGCGACGGCCAGGACAGTGATGCGAACTTCGGCACTCGCCTCACGGGCACCGGCGCTTTAGCCGAACTCATCAAGGCACGCTTTGCCCGGGCGAGCCGTGAGCAGGGGCTCAATCGCAGCGACCATCGTCTGGAAACCGGGTTGTTCAAGCCGCCAAGGCTTGGCCCTCAGCTCGATCTTTTCGGCGAGTAAGCACCGCTCAGGCGAGCGCTGGCGGTGAATCAATCCGCACGACAACCACCGTGACGTCATCGCGCGGCGCGACGTCGTGGGCGAACGCAGACAGATCGTGCAAGACAGCCTCAAGAATATCGCGGGCAGATTCGCGGGCGTGGCGCAACAGCAGCGACTCAAGCCGCGCTTTGCCAAAGGGGTCCCCGCTCGCCGATCGCGTTTCCCAGACGCCGTCAGTGGCCATTAGAAAAACATCGCCGACCCTAAAAACAGCTTCCAGTGCGGGAGAAAACTGCCACTGCGGGTCGATGCCAAGCGGAATATCCAGTCCGGCGAGCGTGGTGCACTGACCGGTGTCTGCGTGCCACCAGAGGATCGGGTCGTGTCCCGCGCTCGAGTAGCGGAGTTGCTGTTGCTGCCGATCGATCTGCAGGTAGAACAGCGTCATGAAATGACCGGGTCGAACGTCGCCAGCCAACTGCAGGTTGAGCTGCTGCAGCGTGCGCTCGATCTCGCCCGAAGTCGCTGACATTCCGTGGAGCAGCGCGCGCGCGGTGGTCATCAGCAGGGCTGCCGCCACGCCGTGACCGGCAACGTCGCCAACCACCACCCCCAATGCCTCGTGGCCATGCGGGCGCCCGTCGAGATAGTCGAAATAGTCGCCGCCGGTCTGCTCGCAGTAGCGCGTTTGGCCAGCGATATCCAGACCCGGGAAACTGGGCGCAGCCTCAGGCAGCAAACGCTGCTGCGCTTCGCGGGCTAGCGCCAGCGATTCCTGCAGCCGTGTTTGCTCGGCCAGTTGGGGAATCATCTGATTAAACGCGGCGCCCAGCGCTTCGAGCTCATCCCCGGTGTGAATGCTGACGCGGGCCGAAAAATCGCCGTCAGCCACGGCTTGCACCACCGACTTCAGGCGCGAGACGGGCCCGGTCACGCTGCGTGATGCATAAAACGCGGCCAGCACGATGAGCAGGGCAACGGTCAGCAGAAAAGGGATCAAGGCGTCGGTTTGGCGCCGGGTGTTGGCCAGCGCATAGGCGCCGGCGTCGCGCGCCAAGCCGGTGGCCGCCTCGGTGGGCACCAGCCAAACCAAATGGAAGCCGGTCCTCGATAACGCGCGATGCAGGCAAAGGTAATCCCGCCCCTGAAAACGCGCCCCGCGTTCGCTCGCCGCAAGGTGCTTCAAATCATGCAGCAGGCCTTGCTGTTGCCCGCCATCGTCCAGCACAAGGGCCGCGCCGCGGGTCAATGCCTTGAGGGGGGAGCCTTGGTGAACGTAGGCGACCCTGCCCTCGGTACTGACGAGCAGGATCAGCGCGCCCGCATTGAACGGTGGGCTGAGGGATGAACTTTCCAACAGCGCGGGAAGGGCGAGTGCCATCGTGGTAACGCCCGTCCCCGCCTTGCCAGTGCTCGCTAGCCGCCGCACACCCACCAGCACGCTGGGGTCAGCCGCGGGAGGCACCAGCCAATGCGTGAGATTTTTCGCGGGTCTGGCGCGGGCCCAGTCCGCCGCGGTGTTCGCGATCCCGGGGTCGAGCTTGGCCCGCGCCGGGAAGCTGGTGTGCGTACCGTCAGGGAAAATCAGGCTGCTGACGACGATGTGGGCGGCCTGCGGGAGCTGGCGACGGGTGAGGAAATCCGCCAGTCGCTGCCGGATCGCGGCCTGGCTCTGAGGGGCACCCGCCGGACCGATCGCGGCCTGCGCCTGCAGCCGCAGACTGTAGTCCATGAGTTCTATTTCCCGGCTGGCGCGCGCGGCGTTGGCATTTGCCTGCTGGACCAGATTGGCACGCGCCTGCTCGGTCAGCGACACCGCCAGTTCTTCGGCCAGCGAGGCGCCAAGTGCGCCCAGCGTCTGGATGTCGAGCCAGGCCAGCGTGAGAAGGGGCACCAGCCCGATGAGCATCAGCAAGCTCAGCAGCTTGCGTCGGATCGAGCGGCGAGGTCGCGACATCTGCATTGAATTCGTAAACTGCCCGGTATCCCGCGCGGGATGAAGTGGCCGACAGCATACGCTGACCGCCAATCAACGCCGCGTTTAGCTTCTCGACCGCGACCGACATAGACGAAGTTCTGACCTTGAACGGCCTTATTTTCCTCTGCTACCAAATTCCCCGCGCCCAATGCGCCGCCTGGCGTGGGGGCGACCAATGAGTGCTGGCTCACCTCTCGCGCTCTACCAGCAGCGGCTGGCGCGAGACGGGCTTCGTGCCGACCCCGCTCAAGCCAGTGCAGTGGCCCATCTGCAGCGAATTTATGAAGGTTTGCAGCAGCCCGGTGCGAACAAGCGCTGGTGGTCGCGCTGGCGTGAAGCGGGCACGCCAAGGCCTGTGCCGGGGCTTTATCTCTGGGGTTCGGTCGGGCGCGGCAAGACGATGCTGGTTGACCTGTTCTGCGAGTCGCTGCCGCCGTCGTCGCGGCGGCGTCTGCACTTCCATTCGTTCATGCGCGCGGTGCACGCCGAGCTCAAAACGCTGGCTGGCGTGGAAGACCCCTTGCTGGTGGTCGCCCGGCGCTGGGCTGAAGGCTTGAAGGTCCTGTGTCTGGACGAGTTCCACGTCACTGACATCACCGACGCCATGCTGCTGGGGCGCTTGCTGCGCGGCTTGCTGGATCTTGGCGTGGTGCTGGTCACCACCTCCAATGAGGTGCCGGACAACCTCTATCGGGGTGGTCTGCAACGCGAGCGCTTCCTGCCGGCAATCGCCCTGCTGAAGGAACGTCTGGAGGTGGTGGAGTTGGCGGGCGACACGGACTATCGCCTGCGCGCGCTGACTCAGGCCGCCACCTATTACGTGCCGGTAGATGACGCCAGTGCGCAGGCGCTGCTGGAACGTTTTGGCGCGCTCACGCAGGGCGCTGCCTGCACCGCGGGGACGCTGGAAGTTGAAGGACGCGCGCTTGCCGTCCGGGCGCAAACCGATGGCGTAGTCTGGTTTGATTTCCAGACTCTCTGCGGCGGGGCTCGCAGCACGCTGGACTACATCGAAATCGGCCGCTGCTTTCACACGGTGCTCCTGAGCGGCGTGCCCGTGATGGGCGAAGACGACAACGACGCCGCCCGACGTTTCGTGAATCTGCTTGATGAGCTCTACGACCGCCGGGTGAAGCTATTGCTGTCCGCCAATGCCGAGCCGGCCGGCCTTTATCGCGGCACCCGACTTGCCGCGTCGTTCAAGCGAACGGTCAGCCGACTTTCCGAAATGGCCACTCTCGAATATCTCGCAAGTCCTCACTTATCAAGATAATCAATTACTTATAATTTTATCTTGACATCGTTTGTTAGGTAACTACCCTAAGGCGCTAAGTTGTCTGAACTTCTTGTGATTCAGACCAGTGATGCAGGGGAATGCAGTGACCTCGACCGAAAGCGCAATCGCGCAACTCATCAATCGCCGCTACGGCGACGGGGTGGTGTATGTGCCGCGCGAACGCTCCAAGCAGGTCCTGCAGACCGCAATCTCCGAGGGCTACGTGAGCGCTGAAGGCTTTGTCACCCGTAAAGGTCGCGCCCTTCTCGCGCGCACTGCATCCGTACCGAACTCCGTGGGTGAGTAAGACAGGGCAACCTGTCTCCAGCGTATTTAGGGCTGCCTTGTGCAGCCCTTCTTTTTTCTGGCGCGCTCGTGTTCACTGCGGTGGCCTGGCCGCGTTTCAGCATCCCGGAACTTCCCGCCCATGAAAGCAATCATCATCGACGATTCTCGCGAGGGTCTGGCCAGAACACGTCGGGCGCTGGCCGGCGTAGCGTCCGATGTAGAGGTGACGGAGTACGACCCTGAGCAACGTGGTGCGCCGCCGCCGAGCTTCAACTGGGCGCTGTATGACGTTTTGCTCATCGCGCAGAACCTCGGCGGCATCGCGAGTGGCCTCGACTGGATCCGCCGTTATTCGGATGCCCGGGGTTTTCCGCCGGCCATCCTTCTGGCCGACGAAGCCGACGTCTATCTGGGGAGTCGCGCGATCAGGGAGGGCGCCAGCGACATCCTGCTTAAGCGCGACCTCGACACCGAACGCCTGACTGAGAGTTTGGCGCGGCTGCGCGAGGTTCGTTCGTTGCCGACCTGGACGCCGCTCAAGGATGACGCCCGCATCATGCGCAGCGTGGCGTCTCTCGGGGCGACGCCTCAAGGTGACCGCATCGGTTACCGCTTTCAGCGCCTGATTGGGCAGGGCGCCTACTCTCGTCTTTATCTCGCCGAACCGGCCGGCGGTGGCCAACCGCTGGTGCTGAAGATTGTCGATCTCGCGCACGTGGTGGAGCCGCATCTGCTGCAACGTTTCATTCGTGAGGCAGAGCTGATTGCCGCTATCGACAGCCCGCAGGTGGTGCGGTTTATCGCGCATGGTTTTACCGAGCATTACGGCTACATCGCGATGGAGTTCCTGCCTGAAGGGGACCTCAAGCAGCGCATTGTCGCGGGCTTAACGCCGGAAGAAGCGATGAGCTATTTCCGCCAGATTGCGCAGGGCCTGTCCGCGATTCACGCGCGTGGCATCGTTCATCGCGACCTCAAGCCGGGCAATATCCTGTTTGCCAGCGAGCATCGACTCGCGCTGGCTGATTTCGGCATCTCGCGCCGGCTGGAGGAACACTCCGAATTGACGCGGGTGGATAACGCCTTGGGCACTCCGAACTACGTGAGCCCGGAGCAGGCGAGCGGCGCGGAAGTCGACCATCGAAGTGATTTCTACAGCGCCGGCATCATCCTGTTCGAAATGCTGACCCGGCGTAAGCCGTTTCGGGCCGACAATTCGCACGCCATGATTCATCAGCATCTGCACGCGCCTATCCCCTTGTTGCCCGCAGGCGTCGCGCAATACCAGCCGCTGATTGCCCGTCTGCTCGCCAAGCAGCCGGCAGACCGTTACGACAGTGCAGAAGCCATGCTGGCCGCCCTGGACGCACTCACCGGAGACGCAGGCGCGCAGGCTTGAAAACCGGGCATCTGGCCCGCACCTCTATGAACAAGCGCATGGCGCATCAGTTCAGAGGACTTTCTCGATGTCGAATGATTTAACCGCGGACAGCCAACTCGCCGGCGGCGCCACCCTTCAGGTGCCGGCGCGTGTGCGCGACACCCTGCCCGGCAAACTCCTGTTGATTCCCTTGCCATCCCGGCCGTTTTTCCCTGCGCAGACCATGCCCATCGTGCTGCCCGAGGAACCCTGGCGCGAAACCGTCGAACGGGTTGGCAATACGCCGCAGCGCCTCGTGGGGCTGGTGCATGCCACCGGCAACATGCACGAACTGCCGTCGCCGGAAAACTTCCGCCGCATTGGCACGGTCGTGCGCATGCATCAGCCGATGCGCAGCGATGGCCATATCCAGTTTGTCGCGGAGGGCCTGCAACGCTTCCGGATTCTCGATTGGGCATCCGACAAGGCACCTTTCCTTGCGCAGGTCGACTACCCCGAGCCGCCGCCGGAAAACACCCAGGAGTTGCGCGCCTACGGCCTCGCGGTGATTGCCAAAATCAAGGAACTGCTGCCGCTAAACCCCTTCTATCGCGAGAACGTTAAAGCCTATCTCGAACGCTTTAGCCCGGACGACGCCTCCCCGCTAGCCGATTTCGCTGCCGCGCTCACCAGCGCCTCCAGCGAAGAGCTGCAGGAAGTGCTGGAAACCGTGCCGCTGCTCCGGCGGATGGAAAAAGTCATGCTGCTGATTCAGCGCGAAGTGGAGGTGGCAGGCCTGCAAAGCCAGATCCGACAGAAGGTTGAGGAGCGCGTCAGCGAAAACCAGCGGCAGTTTTTTCTGCGGGAGCAGCTGAAGGAAATCCAGCAGCAGCTCGGCCTTTCCAAGGACGACAAGGCGATTGAGCTGGAGCGTTTCCGCGAGCGCCTCGAAGGCTGCACGGTGCCCGCCGATGTGCAGTCTCGCATTGACGACGAATGCCGCAAGTTTTCCTTGTTGGAAACGGGATCGCCCGAATACGCCGGCACCCGCAACTATCTCGATGCGCTGACCTCCCTGCCCTGGGGCAAGTTCACCCCCGATGATGTGAATATTCCGCGCGCCCGTGAGTTGCTTGACGCCGAGCACGAAGGCCTGGCCGATGTGAAGGAACGCATCATCGAGTTTTTAGGCGTTGGCGCGCTCACCGGCCGCGTGGCGGGTTCCATTCTGTTGCTCGTGGGGCCGCCCGGCGTGGGCAAGACCTCAATCGGTCGCTCGATCGCCGACGCCCTGGGCCGCAAGTTCTATCGATTTAGCGTGGGCGGCATGCGCGATGAGGCGGAAATCAAAGGGCATCGCCGCACCTACATCGGGGCGATGCCCGGCAAGTTCATGCAAGCCTTGCGCGAGGTGCAAAGCGCGAACCCGGTCATCATGCTGGACGAAATCGACAAGATCGGCAGCGCCTATCAGGGCGACCCCGCGTCGGCCTTGCTTGAGGTGCTAGACCCCGAGCAAAACGCCAACTTCCTCGACCATTACCTTGATGTGCGCTTTGACCTGTCGCGCGTGCTGTTCGTCTGCACCGCCAACCAGCTGGACAGCATTCCGCGTCCGCTGCTCGATCGCATGGAGGTCATCCGGCTGGCGGGTTATGTGATGGAAGAAAAACTGGCGATCGCCAAAAAGCATCTCGTGCCACGGGTGCGGCAACGCGCCGGCCTGAAAGCGCGCCAGCTGACTTTTTCGGATACCACCTTGCGCACCCTTATCGACGGCTACGCGCGCGAAGCCGGGGTGCGCAACCTGGAAAAGCAGCTCAATCGAGTGGCCCGTAAAGTCGCGTTGAAAGTGCTGGAAGCACCCGCCACGCAGGAACGTGTTAATCCGCAGGCCCTGATCGAATTGCTCGGCCAGCCGGTGTTTCGACACGAGAACCCGCAGCGCGGCGTTGGCGTGGTGACCGGCTTGGCCTGGACGGCGATGGGCGGTGCCACGCTGGAGGTGGAGGCGGCGCGCGTGCACAGCAAACAACGTGGCTTTCGGCTAACCGGCCAGCTGGGGGAGGTCATGCGGGAATCGGCCGAGATTGCCTACAGCTACATCGCCGCCAATCTTGGGATCTATCAGGGCGATCCGGCATTTTTTGACGAGACCTACGTCCATCTTCACGTGCCTGAAGGTGCCACGCCGAAAGATGGCCCCAGTGCGGGCGTCACGATGGCCACCGCCTTGCTGTCGCTCGCGCGCAATGAGCCCCTGGTGCGGCCGGTGGCCATGACCGGTGAACTCACTTTGACGGGGCGGGTGCTGCCGGTGGGGGGCATTCGCGAAAAGCTCATTGCCGCCAAACGCATTGGCTATTCGGCGGTGATCTTGCCGGCCGCCAATCAACGCGATTACGACGACCTGCCGGACTACGTTCGGCGTGGGGTGAAGGTGAGTTTTGTCGAGCACTTCCGCGAGGTGGTAGCTCTGGTCTTCAAGGGCCAAAAACCCGCGCGCGGCGCGTCATCCTGAGCGGGAAAATCAGGTAAGGTGAGGCTGCCGTATCACTCCGCCGGAGCGTCATCATGTCGATTGTGACCAGCGTCGATTTACTCCAGTACCGTCGCACCAAGATCGTGGCGACGGTGGGCCCCAGCTCCTGTGATCCGGCGCAGGTGCGCGCGCTGATCGAAGCCGGCGTGGACGTGTTCCGCGTGAACATGTCGCACGGCGCGCTGGCCGATCACGCGCAGGCAATCGCCAACATCCGGGAGCAGGCGGCGGTCTTGGGCAGCCATACTGCGATCCTCGCCGACCTCTGCGGACCGAAGATTCGCACCGGCCGTTTCGCCGAAAATCCCCTGCAGCTGGTCCGCGACACCGAGGTCACCGTCACCACCCGCGAGGTCGAGGGCAACGCCACCTTGATTCCCTCGCAGTACGCCGGCATCGCCACCGATGTCCACACCGGCGACCGCATTCTGCTCAACGACGGCGCGGCCGAATTGGTGGTGTTGGCGGTCGCCGGCACCGAAATTCGCTGCCGCGTGGTCCAGGGTGGGCCGATTGGCAATCACAAGGGCATTAATCTGCCCGGCGTGAATGTGTCCGCGCCCTCGCTCACCGAAAAAGACATCGCCGACGCCCAATTCGCGCTGGCGCAAAAAGTCGATTACATGGCTTTGTCCTTCGTCCGGCGACGCGAAGACGTGGAATCCCTGCTGGCCTTGATGAAAGGTTTGGACGCGCGTCCCGCCATCATCGCCAAAATCGAAAAACCTGAAGCCTTGGAAAACAGCATCGAGATTCTGCAGGTGGCCGACGGCATCATGGTCGCGCGCGGCGATTTGGGCGTTGAACTGCCGCCGGAGCAGGTGCCGTTGGCGCAGTCCCAACTGGTGCTTTCCGCCCGCCTCTACGACAAGCCCGTGATTGTGGCCACGCAAATGCTGGAGTCGATGATTTCCGCCGCCCGCCCCACGCGTGCCGAGGTCACCGACGTCTCCAACGCCGTCGCCAGCGGCGCCGATGCGGTGATGCTCTCCGGCGAAACCGCGGTGGGTGCGTTTGCGGTGGAAACGGTCGAAATGATGAGCCGCATTGCGCGGCAGACCGAGTCCTATCAATTTCACACCCGACAGGCCGGCACACAGGCGCATGCCTTTGCGCACGGGCATCTGAGCGACGGCGATGCGGTGGCGAGTGCCGCCGCGCGCCTGGTGGTGGATATCAAAGCGCGCGCCGTAGTGGTGATTACTGCGGGCGGTTATACGGCCTCGATCATGGCCGCGGCCCGACCGGATGCGCCGATTATCTCGATCTCCGGCAGCCCTGAGACCTGTCGGCGAATTAACTTGCTATGGGGCGTGGTGCCGGTGCTGGATCCGGAAGTCGGTACCCAGCACCCGAACGTGGTGGCGCGGCGCGCGGTGCAGCGTTTGGGCCTTGCCGGCGTGGGTGATTTCATCGTGCTGGTGCGGGGTTTCCACGCGGATACCAGCATCAATTCGCCCAGCATTACCTTGCTGGAGATTCTGGACACTCCCGAGGCCTGAACCCCGGGAGGTTTCTCGGGCGAGCAGACTAGAACGGAATGTCGTCGTCGAAATCCGGCGGCGGCGCGCTTTGCTCACGATTGCCGCCGCGCGGCCCGCTGCTTCGCGGTGCGGCTGGGGCGTCATAGCCGCCACGGTTGCCGCCGCCCTCATAGCCGCCACCACCGCTACGCGGCGCGCTGCTGCCGCCCCCGCCTTCATATCCACCGCCGCCACCGCCGGCACGACCACCCAGCATCTGCATTTCGTTGGCGACGATCTCGGTGGCATAACGTTCTACGCCGTCCTTGTCGTTGTACTTGCGGGTGCGAATGCTGCCTTCGATGTACACCTGCGAGCCTTTCTTCAGGTATTCGCCGGCAATTTCGGCCAGCCGGCCGAAGAACACCACGCGGTGCCACTCGGTGCGTTCCTGCATGTCGCCGCTTTCTTTATCGCGCCATGACTCGGCGGTCGCCAGGCGGACGTTCACGATGCTGGAGCCACTGGTGCCGTAGCGCACTTCCGGATCGGCGCCGAGATTGCCGATGAGCATTACTTTGTTCAAACCGCGAGCCATAGTCGGATCTCCGTGTTGTTATGCGTGAGGTGAGGGCGCACATCCTTGCGCGCTGAGCGTGATTCTACCGCTGCCAATAAGTCCCGTTAAGCGCGAAAAGGGGCGCTGAGCAGTGCAGCGTCAGGCGTTCGCCGGCTTGGCCGTGGGGCTCACCACGGGCCGCGCGCTGAGCACAAACCAAATCAGACACAGCAGGGCAACCGCGGCGAAAACGCTGCGCGTGCCGGCATGGCTGGCGACGAAGCCCCCCAGCACGCCGCCGAGGAACATCCCCACGAACTGGCCGGAAGAATAGGTGCCGAGTGCAGCGCCTTTGCGTGCCACCGGTGCGGCGCGCGAGATGCGACTCGGCAACGAGGCTTCCAGAAAATTGAAGCCCACAAAGAACAGCGCCAAGGCGCCGCCGATCGGCCAGCGCGCTGCGGGCAATAACCACAGGCCCGCTTCGGCCACCGCGATACAGAGGATGGCGGCGGCGAACACCCGTTGGCCCCATTCCGGGCGCCGGGCCAAGGCAATCAGCGGGCCCATGCCGAGCAAGGAGAACAGCAAGACCGGGAAGTAAATCTGCCAGTCCGCGCTGGCCGGCAGGCCGAGTTCCTGACTGAGCACTACAGGAATCGAGACGAAGCTGGCGGTCAGCGCCATGTGCAAACACAGCACGCCGAACTGCAGGCGCACCAACTCGCTGCGATTGCTGACATCAGGCGCCTGCGCCGGCGCGCCGGCCAATTCCGGCGCCTGTGGGGCAGGGTTAGGCACGAGCACCCACAACAAGACCATTGCCATCAGTCCCAGACTGCCGCTGGCGATGAACACGCCCGCCAGCCCAAACCTGCCGTCCAGCATCGGACCCACGACGAACGCCACCGAAAATGCGAGCCCGATGCAAATGCCAATGATGGCCATGGCCTTGGTGCGTTGGGTTTCGCGGGTGAGATCGGAGGCCAGCGCGAGGGTGGCGCCGGAGACGGCGCCGGCGCCCTGTACCGCGCGGCCAATGATCACGCCCCAGATATGCGCCGCTGACGCCGCGACGGCGGCGATGCCGCTGCCGGCGATAAAGATCGCAAGCCCCGCGGTGATCACCGGTTTGCGGCCGATGCGGTCAGACCACAGGCCGAAGGGAATTTGCAGGCTGGCTTGCGTTGCGCCGTAAATGCCGAGCGCGAGGCCAATGAGTTGCGGCGTGGCGCCCTGAAACTCGCGGATATAGCGGCCAAGTACCGGCACGACCATGAACAGGCCGAGCATCCGCATGAAAAAAACCGCCGCAAGGGCGAGTGCCGTCCGCAACTCCGTGCGGGTCATCGGGTCGCCGTTGTTCACAAGTGAATTCGTTTTGCCGGGGTCGTTGGAATGCCCGTATATTAGCCGCTCGTCCCCGAAGCAAGCCAGCGAGTTTTCCCGCCGTCCTATGGATCAAATTCGCCTGCGCGGCGCGCGCACCCACAACCTGAAGAACATCGACCTCGATCTGCCGCGAGACAAACTGATTGTCATCACGGGCTTGTCGGGATCCGGCAAATCGTCGCTGGCCTTCGACACCATCTACGCGGAAGGCCAGCGGCGTTACGTCGAGTCGCTCTCGGCCTACGCGCGCCAGTTTCTGTCGGTGATGGAAAAGCCCGACATCGACCATATCGAAGGCCTCTCGCCGGCCATTTCCATCGAGCAGAAGTCCACTTCGCACAACCCGCGATCGACCGTCGGCACCATTACCGAAATTTACGACTATCTCCGCCTGTTGTTCGCCCGCGTCGGCGAACCGCGCTGTCCCGACCATAACGAAATTCTGGAAGCCCAGGCCGTCTCGCAGATGGTCGATCAGGTCATGGCGCTGCCCGAGGGCACCCGCGTGATGGTGCTGGCGCCGGTGGTGAAAGATCGCAAAGGCGAGCATCAGGGTGTGTTCCAGCAGTTGGCCCAGCAGGGCTTTGTGCGCGCGCTGGTCGACGGCGAGATTGTGATGCTCGACGACCCGCCGGCGCTGGAACTCAATAAAAAGCACGACATCGACGTCGTGGTAGATCGCCTGAAAGTGGGCGGTGACATCCAGAACCGTCTGGCAGAATCGTTCGAGACCGCGCTCAAACTCGGCGAGGGCGTGGCCAAAGTGCAGTTCATCGACGAGCCCGCGCGCGCCGACATGCTGTTTTCCTCGCGGTTTGCCTGCCCGGTCTGCGGCTACAGCATCAGCGAACTCGAGCCGCGTCTGTTTTCCTTCAATAACCCCAGCGGCGCGTGCACGCGCTGCGATGGTTTAGGGGTCATTCAATTTTTTGATCCCGAGCGCGTGGTCACCCGGCCGGCCTTGTCCTTGCCCGCCGGCGCAATTCACGGCTGGGACCGGCGCAACGCCTACTACTTTCAGCTCATCACCACGCTGTCTTCGCATTACAAGTTCGATATCGACGCGCCGTTTCAGGACCTGCCCGCCAAAACCCGCAAAGCCATCCTTCATGGCAGCGGGCAGGACGAACTGCCTTTCACCTATCTCAGTTCGGGCGGTCGGAGTTACACGCGCAAACATCCCTGGGAAGGCGTGCTGCCGAACATGGAGCGGCGCTATCGCGAGACCGAATCCAACGCCGTGCGCGAGGAGCTGGCGCGCTTTCTGGCCGACAGCCCCTGCCCGGAATGCAAAGGCACGCGGCTCAACCGGGCGGCCCGCAATGTGTTCGTGGGCGACCGACCCCTGCCCGAGTTAACGCGTCTGCCGATCGGCGGCGCGCAGGCCTTTTTCTCATCGCTCGATCTCCCCGGGAGCCGGGGTGAAATCGCCGCCAAGATTGTGAAAGAAGTGAATCTGCGGCTGCAGTTTCTGGTGAACGTAGGCCTCGATTATCTGGCGCTCGATCGCAGCGCCGATACGCTCTCCGGCGGCGAAGCCCAGCGCATCCGGCTGGCGAGCCAGATCGGCGCGGGGCTGGTGGGCGTGATGTACGTGCTCGACGAGCCTTCCATCGGTCTGCATCAGCGTGATAACGAACGCCTGCTCGGCACGCTGCGTCACCTGCGCGACATCGGCAACACGGTGATCGTGGTGGAGCACGACGAAGACGCCATTCTCAGCGCCGATCACGTGGTGGACATCGGCCCCGGCGCGGGCGTCCACGGCGGGCGCATCGTGGCCCAGGGCACCCCGGCCGAAGTCATGGCCGCGGCGGATTCCCTCACCGGCCAATATCTCTCGCGTCGGCGGCAGATTGCGGTGCCAGCGCAGCGCCATCCGTTTGATCCCTTACGTTTGCTCAAGCTCTATGGCGCCCGCGGCAATAACCTCAAAGCGGTGGATGTCGAAATCCCCGTGGGACTGATGGTGTGCGTGACCGGGGTCTCGGGCTCGGGCAAATCCACGCTGGTCAACGACACCCTGTTTCTGCTCGCGGCGCGCGAATTGAACGGCGCCAGCGCCGAGCCCGCGCCCTTCGACCGCCTCGAAGGCATGGAGCAGTTCGACAAAGTGGTCGACATTGACCAAAGCCCGATTGGTCGCACGCCGCGCTCCAATCCAGCCACCTACACCCAACTGTTTACGCCCATCCGCGACCTGTTCGCCGCCGTGCCGGAAGCTCGCGCCCGTGGCTATCAGCCGGGCCGGTTCAGTTTTAACGTGAAGGGCGGGCGCTGCGAGTCCTGCGAAGGCGACGGCGTAATCAAGGTTGAGATGCACTTTCTGCCCGACGTCTACGTGGCCTGCGATGTGTGCAAGGGGCGGCGCTACAACCGCGAAACTTTGGAGATTCTCTACAAAGGCCGCAGCATCAGCGAAGTGCTGGAGATGACGGTCGAAGAAGCCAACGAGTTCTTCTCCGCCGTGCCCACCATCGCGCCCAAGCTGCGGATGCTGATGGAAGTGGGGCTGTCTTACATTCGTCTGGGGCAGAACGCCACCACACTCTCCGGCGGTGAGGCGCAGCGTGTGAAGCTGGCGCGCGAACTTTCCAAGCGCGATACCGGCAAAACCTTGTACATCCTCGACGAGCCCACCACGGGCCTGCACTTCTTCGACATCGAACAATTGCTGAAAGTACTGCATCGCCTGCGCGACCACGGCAATACGATTGTGGTGATTGAGCACAATCTGGACGTGATCAAAACCGCCGACTGGGTGATCGACCTCGGGCCCGAAGGCGGCACCGGCGGCGGCACGATTCTGGGCGTGGGGACGCCGGAAGAAATCGCCGCCTTGCCGGGCTCTTACACCGGCCACTTCCTCGCTCCGCTGTTAGACTTGCCAAGGGCCGCTGCCGGGGCGGAACCTCTTCCCCCCTAAGGATGTTCACTGCGCCAATGGAAGGCTCCTCTCACACCGCCCAAGACAGGCCGCAAGCCCACAAGGCCCTGGGTCGCGTCTATAGCATGCTCGCGCTGGTGGTCGTGATGGTCATTGCTGCGCTGACGATCGAATACCGGCTGGTCGCCGATTTCCTGATGAACCAGAGGCTCAATGCGATCGAAGTGGCGACGGAGAGCGCTATCAGGCGCGTCGAAGTCGACCTGGTCGTCGCACAGGCCAGTGTTGGACGTTTCGCTAAAGAAATGTCTTTTCGCTCGGCAGAGCTCAGCGAGGAATCGATTGCGCTCGAGAGTCTGATCGAGCGCTCCCCGGACGGCATGCTCCGGAGCCGCCGCGATCAATTTGATGCCAGAGTCAGCGCCGGCATCTGGATTCCTGCCAGCGTGACGCTGGACGACGGCCTGCGGCGAATGTTCGTTCGGGCTTATCGAATCACCAATCTTTTCCGTCAAGGCGCGCTGCATCGGCGTTTTGCAAACAGCTGGGTGCTGCCGCTGGTCAACGGTCAGGCCATCTTCTTCCCCGACGACCCCGAGGTCATTTTCAGCGTCACGCCCGAGAGCGATTACCGCGCGACGCCCTGGGTGCAACTCACTTCGCCCGCGCAGAATCGTGACCATGGCGCGCGCTGGACCCCCGTCAGTTTTGATGAGGCTGCCGGACAATGGATGGTGAGCGCGGTCGCGCCGTTTTTCAGAGACGGGGTTTGGGCCGGGTCCGTCGGTCACGACCTGCTGCTGAAAGACCTGGTGAGCAAGCTGACGGTGCGCACGGTGCAAATAGGCCTTGAATTCGCGCCGCTTTATGTGTTCCGGACCGATGGTCAGGTGTTGCTACATCAAGGGGTACGGCCCGACCAGAACGAACGGTTGCCGGCGGAATTCCAGTCATTGTTAAGCCTCAAGCCCGGTGCTTCCATCCAGCGGCAGAAACTTGGCCAAAGCTATTGCTTCGTCGCCGCGCTGCCAGAACTCGACAGCCTCGTTATCTACCGACAGGGCCTCTCCGAAGTGCGGCAGGACCTGACAGCCGAATTTCAGAATTTGCACATGGGGCTGGGCTTTTTCGTGTTCGTCGCCGTACTGGCGGCCGCTGGCTTTGTCAGCAGCGAACTGCGGCATCGAAATGCTGAACGACAACTGCTCGAAAACCGCAACGCCGACCTCGAGGCGCTGGTGCAACAGCGAACGCAGTTGCTTGCCGAGGCCAAGGACAAACTTGAGAGCCTGGCACTGCAAGACCATCTGACCGGTCTGGGCAACCGGCGAGCCTTCGACGCCGGCCTCAATCAAGCCTGGGATCGCGCCCAGCGACGGCGTGAATCCTTGTCGCTCGTGATGCTCGATGTCGATTACTTCAAAAAATTCAATGATGCGCTGGGGCATCCCGAAGGCGATGTGTGTTTGCGCGCCATTGCGCGGGTGATTAAGGAGATTGTGCATCGCCCGGACGACCTTGCCTGCCGTTATGGGGGTGAGGAGTTCGCGCTCATCCTGCCAGCGACCGAAGCCTCCGGCGCCCTACGCGTCGCCGAATTACTGCGCCTGCAGGTGATGGCGCAGCAGATTAAACACCCGCACCATCCGCTCGGTATCGTCACGGTGAGCCTGGGCGTGGCCGAACTTGGCCCGGGGCTCAATCTTTCCGTCGAGACTTTGCTGGCGCAGGCCGATGCGGCGCTTTATCGCGCGAAAGAGCAGGGTCGCAATCGCACCGAGGTGGCCAAAGACGAGCTCCCCGCGAGCGACTGAGCGGGCTTTTAGTGGCACACTCGGGGCCCCGGTATCGCTAACGAATTTGGGCTCGCCATCATGACCGGTCTCCTGCCTACGCTTGCCAGTTTCGTACCCTCGTTGGTTATCCGGCGTTACAACGCCGGGCTCACTTCGCTGGATGAACCCAGCGCCGAAAACTTTCCTGCCCTTGTCTTGTTCGCCGACATTTCTGGGTTTACCGCGCTGACAGAACGCCTCGCGGCGCGCGGTCCCTCGGGCGCCGAAGACCTCACACGCTATCTCAACACCTACTTTGGCGAACTCATCGCGCTCATCACCGAGGCCGGTGGCGATGTGGTGAAGTTCGCCGGCGATGCCTTGCTCGCCCTGTGGCCCGCGCAGCGCGACGACGAGCTGCCGGCGCTGGCGCAAACCGTCGCGGATAGCGCCCGCCGGATTCAGGCCCGGCTGCATCGGTTTGAGGTCGGTGACGAGGTAGCGCTCTCGCTCAAGGTGGCCATCGGCGCCGGACAGATTGCCGCCATGCAGCTGGGCGGCGTGTTCAAACGTTGGGAGTTGCTGATCGCTGGCGCGCCGCTGAGCCAGGTCGGCGTTGCTAACGGCGAGGCCGAACCGGGGGACGTGGTGCTCTCCGCAGAGGCCTGGGCCTTGCTGGCGCGCAAGCCGGCGGCCACTGCGCTGGCGCAGGGCGTGATGCGGCTCGTGGCGAGTGAGGCGCCGCCAATGACGGCGCCGCTCACGCGGGTGGCGGCGCTGCCTGAAACCCTGGATGCCCTGCGCCAATTTATTCCCGGCGCCATTCGCGCGCGACTCGACGCCGGTCAAACCGACTGGCTCGCGGAGTTGCGATCAATTTCGGTGGTCTTTATCAATCTGCCGGATTTCACCTACGACACCCCGCTCGAGAAGGCGCAGCAGGCGACCTGTGCCTTGCAGGCCGCGCTATACCGGTTCGAGGGCAGCATCAACAAAATCAGCGTGGACGATAAGGGTGCCTCCTTGATTGCAGTGCTGGGACTGCCGCCGCTGTCCCATGAGGATGATCCCGAGCGTGCCTTGCGCGCCGCGCAGGCCATGCATGAAGGCCTGACTGCGCTCGGATTTCGCTCTTCGGTTGGGGTCACGACCGGTACCGCGTTTTGTGGCGCTGTGGGCAGCGACGGGCGACGCGAATACACCGTCATGGGCGACGTGGTGAATCTGGCGGCCCGCCTGATGGTGGCCGCCAAGGGCGGCATTCTTTGCGACGCCCCCACCGCGGCCGCCGCGGGTGAACGGATTGACTGTTTGGCGCTGCCACCCGTGCGCTTGAAGGGCAAGGCGGCGCCGGTCGCGATCTTTCAACCCGGCCGCCGCCGTGAGCCTGCGCAGCAGACCGAAGCGCCCGGAAGCGGTTTCGACGGGCGCGACATCGAGCGCGCCAGCTTGCGCGCTTTCCTTGAACGCCGTGATGCCGATGCTGCACGACTGATGGTGCTGGAAGCCGAGCTTGGCCTGGGGTCGCGTGCGCTCCTCGATGGTTTGACTGCGTATGCCACGAGCACGGGATATCAGGTCCTCACCAGCGCGGGCGATGCCATCGACGCCAACACGCCTTATTTCGTCTGGCGGCAGCTGTTGGCCGCCTGTCTGAAGATCAATCAGACCACGGGCGAGACCGAGAATCTTCGGTCCAGCCTGCTGTTGTCGCTGGCCGACGACCCCGCGCTGGCGGCGCAAGCGCCCTTACTGGGACCGGTGTTCGCGCTCGAGTGGCCAGAGACCGACGTCACCGCCAAGCTCAGCGCTCGCGCTCGCGTGGAGGCCCTGCACCGACTGGTCGTGGCCATCCTGCAGCGCCATGGCGAACGCGGCGCGCTGCTGCTCGCGCTAAGCGACGTGCAGTGGCTTGACGCCGCCTCGATTGCCCTGCTCGCGCACGTGCACGCGGCCTTGCCCGGATTGCAGATGGTGCTCGGCCTACGGCGACGACAGGCCGGTGATTTTCAGACCTTTGTAGAGAACGCTGGCGCTGCGCATCTGCGCCTTGGCCCGCTGGATCGCGAGGCGCTGGCGCGCGTGCTGAGCGCCAAGCTCGCGCTGGCGGATATTCCCGCCGCGGTGTCGGCCTTGCTCTGGGAGCGCAGCGATGGCAACCCCTATTTTGCCGAGGTCTTGCTGAATGCCTTGCTGCATCGTGGGGTGTTGACGCTCAACGACGGCGCGCTGGCCATCGCCGCCGAAGCGGGGAAGGCGGACGAATGGCAAATCGCCGGCACGCTGGAAGGGCTTATCAACGCGAGCATCGACCGTCTGCCAGCGCCGGCCCAGTTGACGCTGAAGGTGGCCAGCGTGATTGGGCGCAGTTTCCCGCGCCGTGCCCTGTTTTCGATTTATCCCATGGCCTTAGGCGAGACGGCCCTGGACGCCCATCTGGGTGAACTCTGCTCGCACGAGATGCTCCGTCGGCCAGGGCGCCGCCGTGACGGACTGAGCCCCGATCTCGACCTCACCTACGCCTTCCGCAACGGCCTGATTCAGGATAGCGCCTATCAGCTGATGCTCTATTCCCAACGGCGCCAGCTGCACCGGGCGCTGGCCCTGTGGTACGAACAGGAACACGCCGACGACCTTGCGCAAGGCTTTACCACGCTGGCCTACCATTGGCGCAAGGCCGGCGAGGACGGCGTGCCCGACGCTGAGGCCTTGCTGAAAGCCATTGATTACTACGAGCGGGCCGGCAATCGGGCCGCCGACGCCTACGTGAACGCTGAAGCCATGCACTTCTTTCGCGAGGCGCTCAAGCTGGTCGCTTTACTCCCGCCAGACGACGCGCTCGCGCGCTGCGAACTGCGACTGCAGCTGGAACTCGGCACCGCGGCGGCCACCGCGCGCAGCTATGCCGCGCCGGAAGTGCAGTTGGCCTATGCGCGCGCCAGCGAGCTGTGTCGGCAGGTGGGTAATCACGCGGAACTGTTTCGCGCGCTGCGTGGCCTGTGGCAATTCCGGCAGGGGCAGGGCGAGATGCTGGAGGCGGCCCGAATAGGGCAGGAACTGCTCGACCTTGCCGCACTGTCGCAGGACTCGGCGCTGTTGCTGGAGGCGCACCGGCTGCTCGGCAATAACGCCTATTGGACGGGCAATTTCGTCGTCGCCAGGCGGCATATGGAGCAGGCGGTGAGTCTGTTCAAGCACGACGCACACGCCGGGCTGGTGGCGCAGTTTGGCCAGGACCCCGACGTGGCGAATCGCGGCATTCTGGGCTGGACCTTGGGTTTTCTGGGCTATCCCGAACAGGCGCAGGCGCAACTGGCGAGCGCCGTGGCGCGCGCTGAGGCCATCGACCATCCGTTCTCCCGTGTGTTCGCCTACGGTGCGGCGATGTGGAACAGTCATTTTTTCTTGCAGATTGAGCAGGCCGAGCACTGGGCAACGCGAGTGGTGGCATTGGCCGGGGAACGCGGCTTCCCCTATCTGCAGGTGGCCGGCGAAGTGGTGCGCGGTTGGGCCCGGGCGAGACAGGGTCTACCTGAAGGCCTTGACGAGGTGCAAGACGCCATTGCGCGCTGGCGCGCCAGCGGCGCCACCATCGGCCTGCATATTTTTCTGATGGTTCAGGCCAATACCCTGCTGTTCTTCGAACGGATTGATGAGGTTGAAGCCACTCTCGATGACCCTTTGCTGACTCACCGCGGCATCAGCGAGCGTTGGCTGGAATCCGAAGTCCTGCGCCTGCGCGGCGAAGTCGCGATGGCGCACGGCAATCTTGCAGAGGCCGACCAGCGCTGGCGGCAGGCGATGACGGTGGCTGAGGAACAGCACAATCGCTTGGCCCAGCTCCGCATTGCGAGCTCGCAGCTAAGGCTTTCCAGAGCCTATCCGCCCGCGGCGGACACCGCCGAGGCACTAGGGCGGGTGTACGCCAGCTTTGACGAAGGGCTCGAACTCGGGTTTATGCGGCAGGCCAAAAGTGAACTCGACAGGCATGTGGCGCGGCCGGCGGGCAACCCGCCGGGGCCACACGGCGACCGCTAACTGGCGCGGGACGCACGCCTAGGGCACCATTCCCGCCCTTGCTTTAACTTCGGGAATCCGCCATGTCCGCGCTCATTTGTGGCTCTTTTGCCTTCGACAACATCATGGTCTTTCAGGACCAGTTCAAGAATCACATCCTGCCGGACAAGATCCACATCCTGAATGTGTCTTTCCTCGTGCCCCAGTTGCGTCGTGAGTTCGGCGGCTGCGCCGGCAACATCGCCTACAACCTCAAGCTGCTCGGCGGCGAGCCCATTCCGATGGGCGCGGTGGGCATCGACTTCGAACCCTATGCGCAGTGGATGGATAGCTTCGGGATCAATCGCAGCCATGTGCGGGTGATGGAAAACACCATGACCGCCCAGGCGTTCATCACTACCGATCTCGACGACAACCAAATCACCGCGTTTCATCCCGGCGCGATGGAACAGGCGCATCTCAATCGCGTGAGCGATGTGGCCGGCGCCACCCTGGGTATCGTGGCCCCGGACGGTCGTCAGGGCATGATTGAGCACGCCCGGCAGTTTGTAGACGCCGGCATCCCCTTCATTTTCGATCCGGGTCAGGGCCTGCCGATGTTCAACGGCGACGACCTCAAGCAGTTCATCATGCAGGCCAGCTACGTGACCGTGAACGACTACGAGTCCGAGTTGATGCAGGAGCGCACGGGCTGGACGCTGGCGGAAATCAGCGAACACGTGCAGGCGCTGGTGGTGACCCGCGGTGGCGAAGGCTCGGTGGTGTATCGCAATCACGGCACGCTGGAGATTCCAGCGGCGAAACCTGCCCAGTTGCGCGACCCGACCGGCTGCGGCGACGCCTATCGCGCGGGCCTGCTTTACGGTTTGATGCATGGCTTGGACTGGTCGGTGACGGGGCGCATTGCGAGCCTGATGGGCGCGATCAAAATCGAGCACGCCGGCACGCAAAATCATCGTTTCACCCGTATGGCGTTTGCCGCGCGCTATGCGCGGGAGTTCGGCACCGAACTCAACTGGTAATGGCTGAAGAGGCGCTGCCAACGGCAGCGCCTGCCTGGCGGCACTGGCTGTGCCGCCGGCCTCGATGCCCGCAGTGTTAATGCCGGCAGCGCATTAACGGACTTCTTCAGCGCTGCTCCAAAGCCCCCCTTGCGCCAGCGCGCCGCGCCATTGGCGCAAGCATCCGGTCGCCGGCGGGAATCTTTCCCGTGTGGCTCCGCCCCGCCGTCCGGCGCGAGACGCAACCCCGCCCTCACTGCCACGCTCCCCGACCTCTCAAGCAAGGAGGTGCGGGACCATGTCGGTGCCCAGATCGCAGGACAGCGGGCTGCAGGGCCTGGTGCTCATGGCACGGCTGCACGGCGTGCCCGCCGAGGCCAGCGCGCTCCGCGAGGCTTCCGGCGAGGTTGGCGAGCCGCTCAGTAAACCCGCCTTGTGTGAGGCCGCACGGCAGCTTGGACTGAAGGCGAAGTGGGTGCGGCCGGCACCCGAACAGCTGCCGCACCTGCCGTTTCCTGTGCTCGCGCCACTCGCCAACGGCGAGCACGTGGTGCTGGCGGGACTACAGTCGGATCAGGTGCTCATCCAGGCGCCCGGCGCGGCGCCCACCGTCGTCGCGCGGGAGGCTTTTCTCGGTCAATGGCAGGGCGAGGTGTTGTTGGCACATCCCCGCTCGCGCGGCCCCGGGGAGACCGACAACGCGGGTCGCGGCTGGTGGTGGCCCATCCTGCGCCGTCATCGCGCAGCGCTGCTCGAAGTGCTCATCGCCACCGGTTTTCTGCAACTGCTGTCGCTCGTGGCACCGCTGTTTTTTCAGGTCGTGATCGACAAGGTGCTGGCCTATCAGCGGCCCTCCACGCTGGACGTGCTGTGCGTGGGACTCCTGCTGTGCAGTGGTTTCGAGATTGTGCTTGGCGCGCTCCGGCAGCATCTTTTACTGCACACCGCGACCCGCCTCGATGTCGCGCTGGGCGCGCGCGTTTGGCGGCATCTCCTGCGCCTGCCTTTGGCCTGGTTTGAAGCAAGGCGGGTGGGCGATACGGTGGCCTGTGTGCGTGAAATGGAGCATTTGCGGGCGTTTCTCACCGGCCCGGCGCTGATGCTCGTCATCGACCTGCTGTTCGCGGGCGGCTTTTTCGCGCTGCTGCTCTGCTATCACGCCAGCCTCACGGCGGTGGTGGCGGTAGGGCTGGTCCTGCAGGTGCTGATGACCCTGTTTTTCACGCCGATTTTTCGCGCTCGCCTCGAAGACCGCCACGCGCGGAGCGCCGAGGCGCAGGCGTTTCTGGTGGAATCTGTCAGCGGTATCGCAACCCTCAAGGCCGCGGCTGTTGAAGTCGCGCACACCAGACGCTGGGACGAACTGCTGGTGGCCTCGGGCCTTGCCAGCCAGTCGGCCTCCGGGGTGACGAGTCTCTTTACGCAGGGCATGAGCTTTCTGCAAAAACTCACCACGGTCGCCACGCTGTGGCTGGGCGCGCGTCTCGTCATGAGCGGTGCGCTCACGGTGGGCGAGTTGGTGGGTTTCAACCTGATCGCGGCGCGGATCGCGCAACCGGTCTTGCGCCTCGCGCAGTGTTGGCAGGAACTCCAGCAGGCGGGCGTCTCGCTCAAGCGGCTTGGCACCTTGATGCACGCCTTGCCGGAACCTGAACGCATTGCCAGCCACGGCCAGCAGCCCCCGATGCAAGGCCAGATCGCGTTTGAGGCGGTGCAGTTTCGCTATCGGCCACAGGGGCCGGACATCTTGCGCGGGCTCAGCTTTGAGTGTCGGCGTGGCACCGTGCTGGCGCTGGTGGGGCCGTCGGGTTCGGGCAAAAGCACCATCGCCGGCCTTCTGCAGCGTCTGCACGTGCCGCAAGGTGGACGCATCCTGCTCGATGGCCAAAATCTCGCGCTGTTAGATCCGCAGTGGTTGCGGCGCCAGATCGGCGTGGTGCTGCAGGAGAACCGTTTATTCAATCGCAGCGTGCGCGAGAACATCGCGCTACGAGAGCCCGGCATGCCGATGGCAAGCATCGTCGCCGCCGCGCAACTCGCTGGGGCGCACGAGTTCATTCTGGGTTTGCCGGAAGGCTACGACACCATGGTGGGCGAGCAGGGCGTGGGCCTGTCGGGCGGGCAGCGGCAACGCATTGCGTTGGCACGGGCCTTGGTCACCGACCCTCGCTTGTTGATTCTCGACGAGGCGACCTCGGCACTCGACTACGACACCGAACAGATCATCAACCAGAACCTGCGGCAGATTGCGCGCGGCAGAACGGTGCTGTTGATTGCCCATCGCCTGAGTGCGGTGTGTCGGGCAGATCGCATTCTGGTGCTCGATGAAGGGCAGATTCTTGAGCAGGGAACGCATCCCGAATTGGTAGCGCGCGGCGGGGCCTACGCACGGCTGTGGGCCTTGCAGGCGCGTGGTGCGGCAGGCTTCGCCGCTTGAATTCGGCGCGTTACACCAGACCGGCCCTCTGGCGGGATTTTTCAGCGCCCGCAGCGGCGTTGGCGCAGACACCGGTCTTAGGGATCGCGCGCGGCCTGATGTTCGCGCTGTGCGGGCTGTGCCTGGGGCTGGTGCTGTGGGCGTGGCTGAGCCGGATCGAAATCTTGGCGAACGCGCCGGGCAAGGTGGTGGTCGTGGGGCAGAACAAATCGATTCAGTCGCTAGTGCCTGGCGTGGTCAGTGAACTGTGGGTAGAAGAGGGCGAGCGGGTGCTGGCGGGGCAGCCGCTGCTCACGCTGGATGCCACGATCGCGGACGCGGAGCTACGCCAACTGCAGGACACCGGGCAGCGACTGGTGCAAGACGAATGGCGGCTGCGGGCGCTGCTGCACGCCGCCCGCAACGAGCTTGGGTCGCCTGCGCAGACCGCGCCTCAAGGGGCGCCGAATGAGGATACGCAGACGCGCCTCGCGGCCGAATGGCTCGCTTTTAAAGCGGCGCTTGCGGCCCTCGCGAACGAACAACAGCAGCAGCGGAGCCGGCTCGCCGCCACCGCACGGGAAACGCGGGCAGAGCAACAAAGCCTCGCGCTGCTGGTGGAGGAAACCCGCGCGCTCGCCAGCTTGCAGGCGCGAGGGGTAGTGCCACGCGTGCAATATCTCCAACGCGAACGGGACCGGCTGGCCTTGGTGCAGTCGCTGGCGGCACTGGACGGGCAGCGAGGCGAGGCGCAAGCCGCCTTGGCCGGGCTGAACGCGCGCAGGCAAGCGACTCGCGCCGAGTTCACCCGGCGGTGGCAAGGCGAGTTAGCCGCGCTTGAAGAACGGCTGCTGGCGCTGCGGGCCGCGGTGATTAAGGCCCGCACGCAACGGGACCGCCTGACGCTGTATGCCCCGGTTGCGGGGCGGGTGCAGGCGCTGGCCCTGCATGCAACCGGCGCGGTGGTGAATCCGGCTGAGGCTTTAATGCAAATCGTGCCGGAGGACGGGCCCTTGACGATTGAGGCACTGGTGGAAAATCGCGATCGGGGCTTTATCCAGCGCGGGCAGCCGGTGCGGATCAAGGTGGATGCTTTCAATTTCACCCGCTACGGCACGCTGCAAGGCGTGGTGCGCGAGATCGCCGCCGACGCCCAGACCGGCCCCGATCGGGCCTTGCGCTTTGTGGTAACGATCAGGCCCGATGACGAGACTTTGTCCGTTGACGGTCGGCCGCAACGCGTGACGCCCGGTATGAGCGTTACCGTCGACTTTGAACTGGGCACGCGACGAGTCCTCGATTTTCTGCTCAGCCCGCTCCAACGCTATCGCGCCGAGAGCGGGCGCGAGCCTTAGCCGGCGGCTTGGCGCAGGCCGCGCGTTTGCAGTTCTGGCAGCAGATCGCGTTCAAGATGCTTGAGACCGCTCGCGTAATCCGGCCATGACAGCGTGGCGCCCGCCATGCCGCAATCGGCCATGGCCTGCAGGAAGTCGGCGATGCTGCTGGCGGTGCCCACTACGGGAAAGCCCGAATAGCCGGCCATCATGTTGCGCAGATAGCTTTCACGCAGCGCTGGGTCGGGCAATTGGCTGCCAGATTCGGCGGTGAAGGTGTCCAGCAAATTGCCGGCCGCCACCAGATCGCCCTGTTCGTGAATCACATGTTGGTAGTAGTCCTTAGCCTCGGCTTCGGTGGCGCCGATGAACAGCGCCGCGTTACCCCACACCTCAACCTCGCGCGCGAACTCGTCTCGCGCAATCCGGCGCACATCGGCCACCGTGGCGCTCGCCATTTCGAGATTGGGCGCAAGGATGAAATTCATGTCGGCATGCTGGGCGGCGAAGCGCCGGCCCGCCGGGCTAACGCCCGCGCTCATCACCGGCGGGCGGGGGCGTTGCAGCGGCTTCGGCTCAGCGTAGCAGCGCGGCCCGTTGAAATAGGTGCCCGCAAAATCGAACTCGCCGTCGCGGGTCCAGAGTTCGTGAATGAAGCGCATCCATTCGTCGGTCATCGCATAACGCTCGGCGTGCGGAAATTGGGTTTTGCCAAACATGGCCACCTCGTGACTGTTCCAGCCAGCGACCACGTTGAGGCCAAAGCGTCCGCCCGAGATGTGGTCGATAGTCGCCGCCTGTTTGGCGGCGAGGACCGGATGAATCGAAGCCACGGCGGTGGTCGCAAACACGTGAATGCGCTGCGTGGCCTGCGCCAGTCCGGCGGCCCAGGTCCAGGTCTCGAAGCTGCGGTGATTGAACTCGCTGGGGCCGCCAAAGCCTTTCCAGCGGCACACCGGAATGAGCGCTTCCAGCCCGATGCGATCGGCGGTTCGCGCGATGCTGAGCGATTCGTCCCAGTTCACTTCAATGCCGCCGGCGGCGGATGATATGGTGCAGCCATGGCTGACGTTGCTGCCGAACACCGCGAGCTGAAATCGGTTGGCGCTCAGGGCCATGGGAGAACTCCTTAAAACTGGTAAGACTTAGCCCCGGAAGCTTAATGCTTTATTTGGGCGCGCCGACACGGCGGTCTCTGCACTCGGAAAGACGCGATGCCCACACTGGTTTCCTTTCTGCTTCTGTTGCTGGGTTTGGCGACCTTTCCTGTGCTGGCGGTCGAGCCCGCGAAAGTGGCGCGGGTGACCGCTGTTTCCGGCCAAGCCGAGGTGCTACGCGCAACTGGCCCCAAAGAGCCCCTCCTTCCGAACAGCGCCGTGTTCAATGGCGATACCGTTCAAACCGGCCGCGGTGAAGCGCGGCTTCAGTTCAGCGACGGCGGGGCGGTGGCCGTGCAGAGCAACTCCCGTTTCAAAATTGCCGAGTACCGCTATAACGGCGCTGAGGATGGCACTGAGCAAGCGATCTTTGACTTGATTCGAGGCGGCGTGCGCGCCTTGAGCGGCGCCATCGGCCATCGAAACACCGAGCGGTACCAGATGCGAACGGTGGTGGCGACCATCGGCATCAGAGGCACCGCGTACGACGCGCTGTTCTGCCAGGGCGATTGCACCCAGACCGACGGCAGCGCCTTGCCCGATGGCTTGCATGTGCGGACCACCTCAGGCGCGGTGGAGGTTCGGAATAAGGCCGGCCGTCTGCCGGTGGTGAAAGGTCTGCGGGCGTTTGTCCCGAACAAGCTGGCACCCCCGCGACCGTCCCGTTTCAAGCCTGATTTCACCCGCAAAGGCCCCGCCGCGCCGCCGCCCAACGGCATGCCGCCGGGGCCGGATGGCCCGGGCCAGGGTGGTCCGGGACAGGGTGGCCCGGGCCAGGGTGGTCCGGGTCAGGGTGGTCCGGGACCGGGTGGTCCGGGACCGGGTGGTCCGGGTCAGGGTGGTCCGGGACCGGGTGGTCCGGGACCGGGTGGTCCG
>CAMCQE010000027.1 GCA_945876945.1 Klebsiella pneumoniae | reverse complement strand
CTCCTTGCCGCGCAGCGCCTGCAGGCGGCGATGCCTGATGCGCGCTTTGTCGCTGGCGCCGTTCACGCTGCCGCTGCGCGCCAAATTCTCGAGCGTCATGCCGCGCTCGCTCCAACGCTGCCGCTCACGGTGGTCGAACGGCAGGCCTCCGAGGTGCTGATCGCCGCAGATACCGCGCTGGTGGTGTCGGGCACCGTCAGCCTTGAATCTGCGCTGTGCGGAACCCCGGCGGTCGTGGCCTATCGGATGGCAGCGCTGAGCCATTGGTGGCTGCGCCGTCTGGTCACAGTAGCGCATATCGCGTTGCCTAATTTATTGCTGGAAAAACGTCTTTTTCCCGAGTTCGTGCAAAACGAAGCCACCCCGGAGGCGCTGGCGGGCGCACTCGAGCGATGGTTACGTGACGGGCCAGCACGAGAGGCCGCGCGCGCCAGCTGTGGGCAACTCCATCAACAGCTCGCCCAACAGGCGGGACGCAGCGCCGCGCTGGCGATTGAGCAAGGCCTGCGCAAGCGATACGAGGCGGGCGCGTGATCGCAGGAGTAGACGAGGCGGGCAGGGGACCTCTGGCCGGGCCGGTCGTGGCGGCAGCCGTGGTGCTGTCAGCGAGCCAGCCAATTTCCGGTCTGGCTGACTCCAAACGTTTGAGCGCTCGCGCTCGTGACCGCCTTTTTCACGAAATTTTGGCGCACGCGCAGTGTCACGCCGTGGGAATTGCCACGGTGGAGGAAATTGAAACGCTGAATATTCTGCAGGCCAGCCTGCTGGCAATGCGGCGGGCGGTGCTGGCCTTGCCCTGTCTGCCACAGCAAATTCTGGTCGATGGGCTCCATACGCCGGCGGTGCCCTGTGCGGCCCGCGCACTGGTGGGCGGGGACGGACTGGAACCCGCCATCATGGCGGCTTCGATTCTGGCCAAGGTGAGCCGTGACGCCATGATGGACGAACTCGATCAACACTATCCGGCGTACGGCTTTGCGCGGCATCGGGGCTATGGCACAGCGGCCCATCTTGCCGCCTTACGGCGTCACGGCCCGTGTCCCGCGCATCGGAAAACTTTTCGGCCGGTTGCCGAGTGGCGCACAGCATGAGCTGCCGACGCGGTATAAATGGACCCACTGCACCCGGTTCAGCCAGTCAGCAAGTTCAGGAGTAAGGCTTTGAGCGGCAATTCCTTCGTCCATCTTCATCTGCACACCGAATATTCGCTGGTCGACGGGATTGTGCGAATCGACGAGCTCGCCGCGCGCGCCCGCGAACTGGGGATGGGGGCGGTCGCGGTGACCGATCAGAACAACCTCTTCGGGATGGTGAAGTTCTATCAGGAAATCGAGCGTGCCGGCCTCAAACCCATCATTGGCGCCGATGTCTGGGTGCGCGCCGTGGAGGATGGCGGCGAGCGTTCGCGACTGGTCTTGCTCTGTCGCAACCGCGAGGGCTATCGCAATTTGAGTCGGCTGCTGACCCGGGCGTTCAGCGAAGGGCAGCTGCAGGGTATCCCTCATTTGGAACGTCACTGGCTGGACGCCACGACTGGCGCTGGGCTTATCGCGCTGGCGGGCGCGCACAGCGATGTGGGAATGGCGCTGATTGAAGGGGCAGAGGCGCGGGCTGCCGAACGTCTTGCCCGCTGGCTGGCGGTGTTTGGCGATGGCTTGTATCTCGAAGTCGTGCGCTCTGGTCGGCCTGGCGAGGAGCGCTTGATCGACGCCGCGCTCAATCTCGCCGCGCAGACCGGGGTGCCAGTGGTGGCCAGCAACGACGTTCGCTTTCTGAAGCCGGATGACTTCGAGGCGCATGAGGCGCGGGTGTGTATCCACGAAGGTCGCACGCTGTCTGATCCCCGCCGGCCCCGCGTCTATTCCGCCGAGCAGTATCTGAAATCCCCGGCCGAGATGCTCGAGCGCTTCGCGGATTTACCAGCGCTGCTCGAAAACACCGTCCACATCGCGGAACGCTGCACCTTGCAGCTGGATTTTGGCGCCTACCAAATGCCGGAGTTTCCGGTGACCGGCGACCAGACCATCGAAGAATTGCTGTACGCCGAGTCCCGCGAAGGGCTTGAACGACGCATCGTGAAACTCACCCAAATCCAGCCCACGCCGCCCGACCCGGTGGTTTACGGGGCGCGGCTCGATCTGGAGCTTGGCGTCATCACCAAGATGGGGTTTGCCGGCTATTTCATGATCGTGGCGGACTTCATCGGTTGGGCCAAACGCAATGGCATCCCGGTTGGCCCCGGCCGTGGCTCTGGCGCGGGTTCATTGGTGGCCTATTCCTTAGGCATCACCGAGCTCGATCCGCTGCAATACGACCTCCTGTTTGAGCGATTCCTGAATCCGGAACGCGTGTCCATGCCGGACTTCGACGTCGACTTTTGTATGGATCGCCGCGACGAGGTTATCGACTACGTGATGGACCGCTACGGGCGTGATCGCGTGGCGCAAATCATCACCCACGGCACGATGGCCGCGAAGGCGGTGCTGCGCGACGTCGGCCGCGCGCTCGGTTTCCCGTATGGCTTTGTGGATCAGTTGGCGAAGCTCGTGCCCTTCGATCCGCAAATGACGCTCGAACGCGCCATGGCCGAAGAGCCCCAGCTAAAGACCCGCTACGACCAGGAAGAGGACGTTAAATCGATCCTCGATCTGGGTCTCGCGCTGGAAGGCATCGCGCGCAACGCCGGCAAGCACGCGGGCGGTATCGTCATCGCGCCCAAGCCGCTCACCGAATTCATGCCGCTCTATTTTGAACAGAACGGCGCCAGCGCGGTCACCCAGCTCGATATGGGCGACGTCGAAGCCATGGGGCTGGTGAAGTTCGACTTCCTCGGCCTGCGCACGCTCACCATCATCGAATGGGCGCTACGTGGCATCAACGCCGATCGGGCGCGTCTCGGCGAGGCGCTGCTGGATATCGAGACCTTGCCGCTCGACGACAGCGCCACTTTCGAACTGACCCAGCAGGCGCAAACCACCGCCGTATTTCAGCTGGAATCGCGCGGGATGAAAGAACTCATCAAGCGCCTGCGGCCCGACTCCTTCGAAGATATGGTGGCGCTGGTGGCGCTGTTCCGTCCCGGCCCCTTGCAGTCCGGCATGGTCGACGACTTCATTGAGCGCAAGCACGGCAAGCAGGTGGTGAAGTATCCGCACCCGGAGCTTGAGCCCGTGCTCAAACCCACCTACGGCGTCATCCTCTATCAGGAGCAGGTGATGCAGATCGCGCAGGTGCTGGCCGGCTATACGCTGGGCTCGGCCGACATGCTCCGCCGGGCGATGGGCAAGAAGAAGCCCGAAGAAATGGCCAAGCAGCGCCAGACTTTCGTCGACGGCTCCGTCGCGCGCGGAGTGGATCAGGACCTCGCCGCGCAGATTTTCGACCTGATGGAAAAGTTTGCCGGTTACGGCTTCAACAAGTCCCATTCGGCGGCCTATGCGCTGGTGGCGTATCAAACCGCCTGGTTGAAAGCCCACTATCCGGCGCATTTCATGGCGGCCGTGCTGTCGGCGGATATGGACAGTACCGATAAGGTGGTGCGTCTCATCGACGAATGCCGCCAGCTGGGCATCGAAGTGCGCAAGCCCGACGTCAATTCCTGCGAGCATCGCTTCACCGTGGCGGATTCCCGCACCATCCGCTACGGCCTGGGCGCCATCCGCGGGGTAGGCGAGAACGCGGTGGAAGGCTTGGTGGAGGAACGAAACCAGGGTGGGCCTTATCGGGATCTGTTCGACCTCTGTCGCCGCAACGATGGCCGCAAGATTAACAAGCGGGTGCTGGAAGCCTTAATCAAGGCCGGCGCCATCGATGGCCTTGGCGCCCGCCGCCGGGGGGCGATGGAAATCATCGAGCACGCCATGCAGGCCGCCGAACAGCAGGCGCGGGCCGCTGCCGCCGGGCAGGTCGACCTCTTCGGCTCGCCGGCCCAGAACGAAGTCGCTGATCCGGCCGAAGCGGCCGCCTGGCGCGGCGCCTGCGTCGGCGAAGAATGGTCCAAGCAACAGTTGTTGGGCTGGGAAAAGGAAACCCTGGGGCTCTATCTCAGTGGTCATCCTATCGACCGCTACGCGCGTGAATTAGCAACGCTGGCGGGCACGCGTATTGCGGACATGAAGGCCGGCAAACGGCGCGTAGCGGGTTTGATTGTGGCGGTCCGCTTTCATAAGGGACGCCGCGGCCGGTTGGGCGTGATGACGCTCGATGACAGCACCGCCCGCATGGAAGTCACCGTGTACAATGAAGTCCTCGAGGCCTCGCTCGACAAGGTGCTGGAAGACCGCATCGTGATCGTGGAAGGCGAGTGCAAGGTGGATGACGTCAGCGGTGAGAACACGCTGAACGCCCAGAAGCTCTGGTCCGTGGGCGAGTTAAGACAACAGTTGGCGCGCAGTCTGGTACTCCAGATGAAGGCGGGATGTGCAGATACCCTGCTCCCGTTTCTGGAACGTACCCTGACTGATTACCGCTCCGGCGAGTGTGCCGTGGCGGTAGATTACGAACGGGATGGCGCACGGGCGCGTCTCAAATTTGCAGACGACTGGCGGGTAAAACTGTCGGATCAGTTACTGGAACATTTGCAGTCTCGCCTCGGCGAAGACGCGGTTTCGATTGAATATTGAGCACGCCGAGCGCGTTGCGGGCAGGAGGTACACCATGGCGAGCGCAGGGGCCGAAAAGGCGCAACATCACTTCAATTTTCTTGACTTCGAACAACCCATCGCGGAGCTCGAAGCCAAAATAGAAGCCCTACGCAAAGTCGGTAACGACTCCGAACTCAACATCTCGGACGAAATCGCCCGCTTGCAGGAGCGCTCCCGCGACCTCTCGCGGCAGATTTTCTCCAATCTCACCCCCTGGCAAATCTCACGCCTCGCGCGGCATCCCTTGCGTCCCTACACGCTGGACTACGCGGAGCGCATTTTCGACAGTTTTGACGAACTCCATGGCGACCGGCATTTCTCGGACGATACGGCCATCGTGTGCGGCGTCGCCCGCTTAAGCGGACGTGGTGTGGCCTTTATTGGTCATCAGAAAGGCCGCAACACCAAAGAAAATCTGCACCGCAATTTCGGCATGCCAAAGCCCGAGGGCTATCGCAAAGCCCTGCGCATCATGGAGATGGCAGAACGTTTTCGTTTACCGATCCTCACCTTCATCGACACCCCGGGCGCCTATCCGGGGATCGATGCCGAGGAGCGTGGCCAGAGCGAGGCGATCGCCCGCAATCTGCTGGTGATGGCGGGCTTGAAGACGCCCATCATCGCCACCGTAGTGGGCGAGGGTGGTTCGGGCGGCGCGCTCGCCATCGGGGTCGCCGACCGCGTCCTGATGTTGCAGTACGCCACCTACTCGGTGATTTCGCCCGAAGGCTGCGCGTCTATTTTGTGGAAAAGCGCCGACCGCGCATCCGATGCGGCCGAAGCGATGGGCATTACCTCCGAGCGCCTGCTGCAATTGAAGCTGGTGGATGCTGTGATTGAGGAACCCCTGGGTGGCGCGCATCGCGACTACGCGCGGATTGCCGAGCGCGTGAAAGCCAGCCTCGTCGAGGCGCTCGATCGGTTGTGCATTCTTGAGCCCGAAAAGCTCGTCCACATGCGACAACAGCGCCTCTATCGTTTCGGCGAATTCGCCGAGAAATAAGCCGGACAATGGCCCGGGAAACCGCGCCAGAACAAGCGGTCGTCGCGGCGCTCGCGGCGGCTGCCCGGCACAGTTCGACTGCGCCATCGGCGCTGCTGGTAGCGTTTAGCGGTGGGCTCGATTCCACCGCCTTGCTTGCGGCCTGCGCCCGCGCCGCTGTGCCGCTGACGATCAAAGCCATCCACTTCGACCACGCCTGGCAGGCCGCCAGTCGCGATTGGGCCACCCATTGTGTGGCGGTCGCGGCGCGTTTGGGCGTGCCCTGCGAGGTGCAGCGATTCGAATCAGGCGTCACCGCAGGTGAAAGTCTTGAAGCCCTTGGGCGTGAGCGTCGGTATGCGGCGCTGGCGGCGCGTGCCACCGCTAACACCTGCGTGCTGACCGCGCATCATGCGGACGATCTTGCCGAGACCTTCCTGCTGATGGCCTTACGCGGCAGCGGGCCGCACGGTCTGGCCGGGATTGCGCCGTGCCGCCCACTGGGCGAGGGTCTGCTGGTACGCCCGCTGCTTGATTTCACGCGCGCTGAGCTTGCGGCCTATGTGCAAACGCTGGACCTCCCGTTTCTGGAAGACCCGTCTAACGCCGACGACGCCTTTGATCGGAACTATCTGCGTCAGCAGGTCTTGCCCGCCTTACGGCAGCGCTGGCCGGGCCTTGGCCAGACCTTCGGCCGGGTGGCCAAGCTGCAATTTGAGGCCGCGACCGCGCTGGATATGCTGGCCACGGAGCAGTTGAGGCGCTTGGGCGCGAGCGCGAAGCACCTGCCTCTCGCGGACTTTCGACCCTTGAGTCCGGCGCTGCAACGCCAATGTTTGCGGGCGTGGGTGGCGCAGGCAGAGATGCCGCTGCCTGACGCCCGCCGTCTCGACAACATCTGCGCGGAGGTGATTGGCGCCGGGACCGATCGCAATCCGGTGGTGCGCTGGCAGGGCGGCCTTGTGCGTCGCTACGACGACGCACTGTGGCTGGCACGCGAGGAAGGCCCGGTGCTGGCGGGGACTTGGGTCTGGTGTCCGGAACAAGCGCTCATCCTGCCAACCGGACGGCTGTCCGCGACCCCGACGACGGGGCTTGGCCTGCGCCGGAGCGCGGTGGCAGCGGGCGCGCTAAGCGTGCGCTCCCGTCATGGCGGCGAGCGACTGCAACTTCCCGGTCAGGGCGTGCATCAGTCGCTCAAGCATCTCTGGCAATCCGCGCGGGTGCCGCCCTGGGCGCGCGCGAGAACGCCACTGATCTACGTCGATGACGAACTGGCGGCGGTGCCGGGTATCGGGGTTGCGAAGGCGTTTGCCGCCGCGCCCGGCGAAGCGTCGTGGACCGTGCAATGGGAAGCCCACTGCGCGTGAGTCATCGGCCTTAACTCAACGCTCCGGAAAGAGCGGGTCCGGCATGTCAAAGAAATCGAGCGCGATAGCCGTCGGGCCATGACCCGAGTGCTGCCCTTTGGATGGCACGACTTCGCCAAGTTGCGGCAACCGTTTGCGGAGTTTGGTGCTGACCCCGGCCAGCTTGAGCTGCAGTTCTGGCGTGAACGGAATTTCAAAAGCGCGCGGGATCACCTCGCCGTGCATCGTGGCAAAGCCGGTCACCCACAGATAGATGGCCCCTTTGCTCGCCCCGTTTTTCTCCGGCTCGATCACCTGAATGCCGGCGACATTGAAGCGGGGCGGCATGCCCGCCTGCGCCGGCCACCCGAGGAGTTCGGGCATTGCGCGCCAGCTCATCCAGAACAGCCCCGCCACCAGGACGATGGCTGAGCCCTTCACCCACCACGCGAAGCGGGTAAACCACAGCACGTTCGCCAACAGCAAGACCAACAAGACGAAGGCGGCAACGAAGGCCGGAGTCGCGGTCGCCGAAGTGATCATGGGGCGGCATCCTTGCTGGGTGGGCCCTGTGGCGGCGCATCCCGGAATTGAATTTTCACGCTCTTCAAGCCGAGTTGTAGCCGGTCGGTCGGTGTGCCGTGCACCTCGTCCTCGTCTTCAGCCTCGCCGACCTGCGGGATGTTTTTGCGCAGCTTGCCCTGACCTTCTTCGAATACGCTTTTGAAACCGGGCGAGAAGGGTAGGCGATAGGCGCGTGGCTTCTGGTCAGCGTCTGGATTGAGATCGGAAGCCCAGAAAAACACGCCGCCGGGTTTGCCGGTGCTGGCATCAGGTTCCTGAATATAGACCGCCAGCAGGTTAAAGCGCCGGGGCACGTCGCGATCGGTGGGCCAGCCCAGCATGGCCGGCAGCGAGAAGTACACCGCGCACCAGGCCAGCGTCACCGCCACAATCAGCCCGGTTTTGAGCTGCCAGCGCCAGCGAGAGAACAGGCTGAGCAGCAGTAGCGTGAGACTGACCAGCACGTAGCCGACGGTAATGGTGGCGTGACCGAAGCTCAGCATGAAACCTTATTCCCGCTTGAACGCTTTGTTGACGAGTTCTTTGGCCACGTGATTGATGTTGCCCACGCGACCGTCGCTCATGATGCTGAAGCGCACCGCTGTGCGCTCTTCGTCCTTGTGCTCAAGGGTAATCGTATCGTAATAAACGACTTCGAGCGTAGGGTTCACCTTGTCTACGCGCACCGTTACTGGCACCGGCTGGGTGTCCTGGGAGGCGTAGTAGTGAACGTTCACCACGTACTCGCCGGGGATTACCGCGCGAATAGTGGTCACTTCCTGATTCAGCGGATTTTCGATCGCCTTGCCGTTGATGTTCAGGGAGTCGTTGAGATTGCCGCGGTCATCGCGGTCGAGATGAATCAGCCCGGCCGCTGGATTCTTGAAATACGTCAGGTCGCCCTGCGGGTCTTCAACATAGGTGTCGATGTCGTTCGGGTTTCGGTCGGGCCAGGTGACCGTGATGATGTACTCGGCCTTGGGACTGATGATGCCCTGCTTGGCGACCGGGTTCATGAACAATACGGCCAGCACAAACAGGTAGGTGATGGCCTGAATAATTTTGAACAGCACCGCCGTAATGGGATCAAAAGGCGCGCGATAGCGGCTGCTGGAGCGGGAAAGGGCGGACACCTGCGGCAGCCTTTAGTCGCGTGGGGTGCTGCTTGGGGGCAGCAGCACGTCGCGGATTTCGATCGTGATTTGGAGCAGCGCCTCAAGGCCGCGATCCAGCAGGTAGTAAGGGATCGAGAGCAGGATGCCGGCCACCAGACTGGCCAGCGTGGTGTAGAGCGCCGTGCTCATCCCAACGCTCATCTGGGTGAGGACTTTCTGCATCGTGCCCGCATCCAGCGCACCGGTTTCCGCGACCGAGCTCAACATCAGGATGAAGCCCACCAGCGTGCCGAGAAAGCCTGCTTTCAGCAGCAGATCGATATAGAACCAGCCAAACTCATGGGCGCCGCGCAACCGTGTGGCGTAGGCGTCGAGCAGATCGGAGCCCGGCTCGCCGGCGGCAACCGGTGTAGCGGCCCGCAGGTCCGACAGATACTCCACCACAAAACCTGTTTTGAGGCCGGCGGCATGCGCCGCGTCACGGCTTTGCAGCGCGTGCGCGTTCAGGGTGCCGGCGCGCAGGCGGTCGGCCAGCGTAGCGGCCAGACCTAGTTCGGTGGAGAGAAACAGGGTTCGTTTGAAGGTGTGCGCAACGCCGATGGCATACATCAGAAGCAGCACAAGACAAATATGGCTGCGATCGGCCCTGAGCATGATTTGCAGCAGCTGCTGGTCTATGGCAACCACGCCGCCAAAGACGACCAGGCCGACGACGACCCACCAGAAGAGCAACAGCAGATGCGGTTGCCCCAGCAGCATGTTCCAGCGTTCATTCGGGATAGTGTGAGTCGGCACGTCAGTCTTGCTCCATCACGAAGGCGAGAATTTCGCGGAGTTGGCCGTTGATTTGGTGCGCAAAGGCGTTAATCCGCGGGTCTTTATGATCTTCGGGTAGCGTCACAACGTTCACCACCGTGCGATCCCCGACGCGATAAACGCTCAGACGGCAGGGCATCTGGGCGACGAAGTCGGGGTCGATCAGCAGCACCTCGCGCGCGTTCTCAAGGTTGCAGAAATGGATGACCTCAACGTCTGGAAAATCCTCGTAGCCGCGCTCACGCAGGCCTTTGCCGATGGTGTTGCGCCCGGTGATCCGGAAGTTACGCTCGGTGATGGCGTAGTCGAGTTCCAGAATGACGTCGTTAAAAGATTTCTTGCTTTCACCCCGCAGGATGAGGGAAGCAGGCGCGGGGGCCGGCGCGGGCTCCGCGAGGCCGTCGAGACTCAGCAGGCTGCACCACACCAACGCTGCGAGCGCCAGCACCTTCATTCGCGGATTGTGACTCTGGTGCCGACGTCGACATAGCGGCGCAACTCCTGAACGTCGCGATTGGACAGCGCGATGCAGCCCCTGGTCCAGTCCAGATGCCGTTGCACTTTCACGCGCTCAGTCGTCTCTTCGCCCAGTCCGTGGATCCCCACGGCACCGCCCAGCGGTGTGTTTTGCGGCGGGAGTTCATTGCGTCGCGCGGCTTGCACGATGGCATCAAACTCGCGGCGACCGATCAGATGATTCCGCAGGCCGAAGAAGGCATCTTTCACGTTCGGATAGTTGAGCCGCATGAACAGATCGAATTCGCTTTCTTCGTTGAAGCCCGCGATGTGATACACGCCGAGCGGGGTTTTGTTGTCGCCCCGAATGCGTTTGTCACCGATGCCGCCGCGGCCAACGGCAATCTGGAATTTACGGGTCAGCGCTTTGCCGTGGCGAACAACCAGCGTGCGATCGGATTTGTCGATCTCGAGGGAGTAGGGCGGCTCCAGTGCCACGCCTTTCAGGTCGTCGGCCGCACAGGGCGCGGCCGTGATGGCCAGCAGTAACGCGATCCAGAATGTGTTCAATACGTCTCGCATGCTGTAAGCGACCGTCTCGTTGCGTGATGTGGAGATAAGCAACGGGCCGGAGTATAGCGCAGCGCTGCGGCGGGATGTCCCTCACCACCGGCCATGTAGAATGACTCGCCTTCAGCAGGAGATCCCATGAACGACACGCTCAAATACACCCGGGTGGCGATGCTCTTGCACTGGGTCACCGTGGCACTGGTGGCGGCACTCTTTGTCATCGGTTGGACCATGACCGATCTGCCCAGGGGACCGACGCGCGGCGAGACATACGCACTGCACAAGTCGATCGGCATCACGGTCTTTCTGCTCACGCTGTTGCGCTTATGGTGGCGTGTGCGTCATCGCCCGCCCGGGTTACCCGAGACCCTGCCTGGCTGGCAGCGCAAACTGGCACACGGGGTACACCACCTGTTTTATCTGATGTTGGTGGCCCAACCCCTACTAGGCTATGTGTCCTCAAGCTTCACGGTGTATCCAACCCGGTATCTCGGCGTGAGCTTACCGGTCTGGGCCACACCAGACCCCGTCCTCAATAAGTTGTTCAGTGGTTTGCATGAAGCGGGCGCGGTGCTGTTGATGGGCGTGATTGGCGTGCATGTGCTCGGTGCCGTCTCGCACCTCTTGCGCGAAGGGTCGGGCCTGCTCCGGCGCATACTGCCCTGGTAGGGAAAGGTTCGCCCTCGGGCCGAATCCCGATCCTATAATCGGCCATGCCTTCATTCGCCCCCCAATCGCTGCGCCGGGTTTTGCTCGTTTATGAACTAGCCTTCATTGCGCTGGTGGTCGTGACCGGTGCAATGGGCGGCTTGTGGGCCTATTTCTGGCAAGAGACATCCACCGAGTCGTTGCGTCTGAACGCGCTCACCAACACCATGCAGGAAACACGCGGTGTTTTATTTCAGCAAATTCAGGAAGTCGCGCTGGCGCGATTGCGCAACGATCCGGCGGCAGAAGACATCCACGGTCGTTACTACCGGCGCATTCAGGAAGGCTTCAACGTGCTGCGGCGGCAGTCTGCCTCGCGGGCCGAAGACTACGCGGTGCAGCACATGCAGGAAGCCTATGGGCGCTTGCAGGCCGACCTCCACGCCTCGCTGGATGATCCTTATTTTCTGAACCGGATTGTGCGCCTGCGCGCGCTTGACGCCCGCCGCGAACCCTCGCTGCTCGGCGGTTTTGATGAGGCCTGTCTGAGCTTCCAGCGCCTCGTCGAAACCGAACTTGCCGCGCAGGCGGAATGGATTGGACGCTGGACCCGCTACGCGCCTTACCTGCTGCCGGTGCCGATGCTGCTGGCGCTGGCGGTGCTGTACTTCTCGCGCCGCAGTCTGACCCTCGGCTTTGTCCGTCCCATGCAGGCGATTATCCAAGGCACCGAGCGCATGAGCGATGGGGAACTCTCCCGGCGTCTGCCGGTGGCGGGTGTGACCGAAGTGGCGCTGCTGGCCGAGAGCGTGAATCGACTGGCCGGCGATCTGGTCTTGAGTCGCGATGCGCTGGTGGAATCCGAACGTCAGGCGGCGCTGGGCGCCCTGGTGCCGGTGGTGGCCCACAACATCCGCAATCCACTGGCCGCGATTCGCGCCAGCGCGCAGGTGCTGGAGCACGTCGACGACCCCGCCGAGTCGCGCGAAATTGCGAATGAAATCGTGGCCACCGTAGACCGCCTCGGGCGCTGGGTGAGCGCGCTGGTGTCGTATCTGCACCCGCTCAAACCGCGTCTGACGGTCATGCCCGCCGCGCGCGTGTTTGCGGCCGTTCTCGACCTCATCGCGCCGCGCGCTCGCGAGCGGGAAGTGCGTCTGGAACGCCGGCCCTGGCAGGAGGGCGCGTGGGTGGCGGTTGATTCTGATTTGATGGAGCAGGCCTTATACGGGCTGCTGGGCAATGCGCTTGAGGCTTCAGCCAAGGGCGCGGTGTTACGCGCCGGCTTGCGTGCCAGCGACACGCAGGTCATTTTTGAAATTGAGGACGAGGCCGGCGGTATTCCTTTTATCCCCGAACCGGCGGGCCTTGAGCCAGGCCCCAGCACCAAGCGCTTCGGCACTGGTCTTGGCATCCCCGTCGCGTTCAAAGTCTGCAAGACCCACGGCTGGACGCTGGAATTCTCAGTCGTGGATAGCCGCGGCACTCGCGTCACCATCACCGCCCCCCGACATCTGGAAAACGCCAATGAAATCCTCTGACAAGGCCGCGCGCGTGCTGGTGGTGGAAGACGAAGCCTTGTTCGCCCGCGCCATCGCGCGCCGCCTGGAGAAGGCTGGCTATGCGGTGCGGGTGGCGCCGACCCTGCGCGAGGCGGAGGCGTCGTGGCAGGCCGAGGCCGCCGACCTGTTGTTGCTGGACATGCGCTTGCCCGACGGCTCCGGCCTCGATTTTCTGGCGCGCTTTCGCGGCGTGCTGGGGGCGACGGCGGCAGTGCTCGCGATGAGCGCTTACGGCGAACTCGAAGATGCGGTCAGCGCGATGAAACTCGGCGCCTCCGATTACCTCCGCAAGCCGATTGACCTCGATGAGTTGCTGCTCAACGTGGAAAAGGTGCTGGCGCAGCAACGCGTGTCGCTGGCACTGGAATACTCAAGGGCGCGCGAAACGACCACGCAAGACCCGCTAGAGATCGTCGGCGGGTCATCGGCCGCGCAGCAGTTGCGAACCCAGATCGAACGCATTGCGACGCTGATCGGCGCGGCCGAAGGCGAGGCCCCCACGGTGCTCATCGTGGGTGAAACCGGTACAGGCAAAGATGTTGCCGCCCGGGTGCTGCATCAGCATTCGCGCCGCGCGGAGCGGCCGTTTGTACACGTCGATTGCGCCGCCTTGCCCAAGGAACTGATCGAAGCGGAGTTGTTCGGTCATGTGAAAGGCGCGTTCACTAACGCCACCAGCGAACGCACGGGGCTGATCGAGGCGGCAGAAGATGGCGTGGTGTTTCTCGATGAAATTGGCGAGTTACCGCTCGAATTGCAGGCCAAACTGCTGGCGGTGCTGGAACGGCGCTCGCTGCGTCGGGTAGGCAGCAGCCACGAGCGCCATACCGACGCCTGGTTTATCGCCGCGACCAACCGGGATGTCGATCGCATGCTGGCCGATGGCACGCTGCGCGCCGACCTCTACTACCGTCTCAATGTCTTCATGCTCAAACTGGCGCCCTTGCGGGAGCGGGACGACGATGTAATCACGCTCGCCGAATTTTTCGCACGCCAAACGCGCCGTCGCTACGGGCTGCCAGCATGTGCGATCAGCGATGACGCCCGCGCGGCCTTAAGGGCTTATCCCTGGCCCGGCAATATCCGCGAACTGAAACACGTCGTTGAGCGGGCGCTGCTGCTGGCCGGTGGCGCGGCTTTGAGCGCCAGCGACCTCATGCTGCCCGGGGCAGCGTCGCGTGTCGAGGTCGCGCCGGCGCTAGCCGGCATGACGCTCGACGCCGCCGAGAAGGCGCTGATTGAAATGGCCTTGAAGCGCACCGGGCACAATGTGTCCGAGGCTGCGCGCCAGCTCGGCGTGACCCGCATGGCGATGCGCTATCGCATGAAGGCGCACGGGATCGACGGCGGCTGAGCGGCCGCCATCCCCCGCTCGTATCAACCCTGACAGATAAACCCGAGGAGCTCCCATGACCGACGCCCAAACCCAACTCGAACTCGAAGCTGCCACCTTCCGCCGCCTGCGGGATTTCCTGCGCGAACATACCGAAGTACAGAACATCGACCTGATGAATCTGGCCGGCTTTTGTCGCAACTGTTTGTCCAAGTGGTACCGCTCGGCCGCCGAGGAAAAAGGCGTGGAGATGGACTACGAGGCCGCGCGTGAACTGATCTATGGCATGCCGTTCGCGGAATGGAAAGCGAAGTACCAGACCGAAGCGACGCCCGCCCAGCAGGCCGCCTTCGCGGCACGGGACGCCGGCGGGCATTAAGCGGCAGGCCGCCCCGGGCGCCTGACGCGCGCGTCTGCGCTGCCTCGGTCCGGTGTTGCTGGCGGTGTGGGCGAACGCCAGCGTCGCCGATGCCGACGAGAGCGCGATTTCCGTCCGGCGTAACGGTGAAAAACGCAGCCGTCATGCTGTCTCGACCTTGCCGCTCAGCAAGGTTTGGGGCTGACCGTAAGCCCTGCGTTGGCCAGCGAGATCCGGGCGGCGCGGCTGGCGCCAGCGCGCAGCTCGTGCATCGGGCCGATTGGCGCGGGATTGGCGCCGTGGTGAATGCGAAACAACGGATCGACGCGTAGGCCGCGCATGAGAGCCCGCGCAACGATGCCGATCAGGTGGACATTCGGGTGACTTTGCCGCTGGAGATTGCGCCGGTCTTCGTCGCTTTCCTGCATGTTCTGCTTGTGCACGCCAATCTGCCGTTGGCGGTGAGCGGCGCGGTGCTGCGGTGTGGCCGCTTCGAGAGGCCATCACTACTGGCTTGAGAGGCGGCCGATTTCTGGGCCAGAATTGAACCATCAGGCAGTCGCAGGGAGGTGCCGCTGAGATGTCAGGCAAGCTCGGAATTCTGCTGGTCGATGACCACACTATCGTGCGGCGGGGCTTCGCGGCGTTTATCGCCCAGGCCCCGGATCTGGAACTGGTAGCCGAGACCGGCAACGGCGAGACCGCTATCAAATTGGCGCAGGCGCACCAGCAGGCGCTGGTGGTGGTTGATCTGGGCCTGCCCGGCCTGAGCGGCATCGAAACCATTCGGCGGATTCTGCAACGCCAGCCCGAGGCTCGGATTCTGGCGTTTTCCCAGCATCAGGACAGCGTGTTCATCGGCCAGGCCCTGCAAGCAGGTGCGCTGGGATTTGTCAGCAAAGGCGCATCGCCGGAGTTGTTGCAACAGGCCTTGCGGGCGCTGGGGCGCGGCGAGACTTTTATTGAAGAACATGTGGCCGAGCGCCTGAGCCTTGGCATGCGTCGGCGTTCTGATTCCCCCCTGCAGGCGCTGAGCACCCGGGAGTTTGAAGTGTTCTGCCTGCTCGCGGCCGGCCAAACGGTGGTCGCCGCGGCCCGCCAGCTCGCGCTCAGCCCCAAGACCATCGCCAATTACACCACCCAGATAAAGTTGAAACTGCAGGTTGACTCCCTGGCGGAGTTGGCGCATCTCGCCATCCGCCACGGCCTGCTCAGCGCCTGAGGGGAGAGGCGCGACAGCGGTCGGCGAGCGCCCTGTGCTTCGCGCCCGACGGGCGCGCGGTGCGTTTAGGTCGTCTTTTTCAGGAGATAAGCTGTTCAGGCAGCAGCAGGCGATGCCGGTGGACGGCTACGCGGTGGTCAATCTACGGGGCGCCTGTCCCGTGAACCGGCATCTGGAGATCTTCGCGCGGGTCGCCAATCTGTTTGACACCGACTGCGAGAACTATGGCCTGCTCGGTGAAGATCCGAGCGAAGTGATTCCTGGCTTGAACAACACCAGCCCGCGCTCTCTGGGCGTCGGGGCGCCGCGCGCGGGCTGGGTCGGGCTGCGTTTGAAGCGATGAGCGGCAGCGCAGCGCGCCGCCCTAGTTCACGACCGTGATGCCCCAGGGCATCTTGCCCACGGGCACCGTCGCCACCACTTTGTTGGCGACGGTATCAATGACCGACACCTGTCCGCTCGCGCCATCGGTGGTGTAGAGGCGGGTGCCATCGGCGTTGAGCGCGAGGCCCCATACCCGAATCCCGACCGGGATTTCCTGCTGAATGACGAGCGTGGCCTCATCCAGCACGAACACCCGATTAGCCCGCCCGCCCGCCACGAAGAGGCGCTTGCCATCGCGGCTCGGCAGGATGTCTTTCGGTTTGGCCTTGTCATCTGCCAGCGGCATTTTGGCAATGATCTTGCCGCTCGCGACGGCTATTTTTTTCACTTCGCCGCTGATTTCCGAAGTGGAGTAGGCCGTTTTGCCGTCGCGACTGAAGGAGGCAGCGCGCGGCCGCGCGCCCACCAGAATATTGGCCACGGTCTTATGTTCGGGAATCGCGATGAGGTGCAGCATGTTGGTCGATTCGCTGGTCACGATGGCGCGGGTGCCGTCGGGCGAAATCGCCACACCTTCAGGTTCCAGACCCACCTTAATCTCCGCCACGAGCGCGCCGGTCGTTGGGTTGTACACCGAGGCTTTGGCGTTTTCCTCATTGGAGATATAGAGGTTGCCGTTCGGGTGCACGGCGAAGGTTTCCGGGTCATCGCCGCAGTTGAAGTGGCGAGCCACCTTCAGCGTGGCGCTGTCGATGACGACGATGCTGTTGTCGCCACTCACCGCGACATAGACCTCTTTGCCGTCCGGCGATACGCCGATCCCGCGCGGTCGCTTACCGACCGGAATGGTTTGCACGACCTTGTTGGTGACGGCATCAATAACCGAGACGTCGTTGCCTTCTTCATTCGTGACGAACACGCGCGGCGCGGCCTGTGCAGCGCTGGCGGTGAGCAGGAGGAGGGCGATGAGTGTTTTCATGAGCGTAACTCCGGGGTTCGAAATGGCATTCAGTGAGCGTTAGCGCAAGCGACGGGGCCGAGGCTATCGAGATTTTCGACTTCGGCCACACCGCGTACCGGGGCTTCACCCACAATCTTGTTGGCCTCAATCAGTAACAGAGGCTGGCGCAGCTGGCCGTTGTCCCGAAAGCTGAGGTCCTGACCCTTTTGACCGTCAAAGGCCAGTCGGGTGCGCAAGGCCTCCAGCAGTGTGCTGGCGTCGGTAGTTTGTTCGCGGGCCACCATATCGGAGACCAGTTTTACCGCTGCCCAGCCGGCCCAGGCCGCATCGTCCATCGCCTTGCCGGTGGCCTCGGCGTAGCGATGGTTCAACTGCGCGGCCGCGTACTTTTCGAAGTCTGAGTGCCAGGCGCGGGCTTCGGCCCCGCTGCCCGGATGCGCCTTCTGCCACTGGGCCTGGGCATCCGCCCGCATGTGGTCACTGGGGATGACGTGGAGGAGATTCGGCAGGCAGTCGCTGCGCAGCGTGTCTTCGGTGCGGCTGACATTGAGCACCGGCACGCCGGGATGGGCCAGCGCCAGCGCTTTGAGCGCGGCCGGCGGGACCGCGGCGATAATCGCGCTGACCTCGGTCAGGCGCGGGGTCAAGGTATAGGTTTGACCCAGAAAATCGCCCTGAATCTGCGCCTCGGCGAGACCTTGTTTGGCTCCTGACCAGGCCGTGCTGGCGGGATCGCCGGCGAAACCCAGCGGCACGTTCAGCGCCGCGGGCGCCGGGTGGGCCGCGCAAGCCAGCGCGGCGCCCAGGGCCAGCGTGCGTGTCAGATGGGGGAGCCGCATCGGGAAGTTCTCCGCGTGTGAAGTCAGTGGTTTCAGGACCCAAGGCTAGCGAGCAAGTTCCGACGACGAGCCCAGTCCAACAGACTGCGGCGGCAGGCGGGCAAGCCTCGCTACGAAAGGCGGCCGGGAGTCTCGCCTTTTGTGCTGAATCTCGCTAGTGTTCGACTCGCCGCAAGCCTTGATGATGGCGCGGCCACAGCACTCATGATGACGCCGTCTGGCGCCCGGGGACTTCGGTCACCCGCCAGCGTACGGACCGCGCACGGAGGCTGACTTTTCTCATCAACGATCCCGGGAGTTTCAATCATGCTCAAAGCGTTACAGCTAGAGGCCGAGCTTTGCACCGGCTGCCTTCAATGTGAAATGGCCTGTTCTTACGAGAACGAAGCCGTGTTCAATCCCAGCAAGTCCCGTATCAAAGTGTTTACCTTCCACGATGAAGGGCGCTTCGCACCGTACACCTGCTCGCAGTGTTCGGAAGCCTGGTGTCTCCATGCTTGCCCGGTTGAGGCCATCGTCATCAACCCGCAAACCGGTGCCAAAGAAGTCATCGAAGACGTTTGCGTCGGCTGCAAGGTCTGCACGATTGCCTGCCCCTTCGGCACCGTGAATTACAACTCCGATACCGGCAAGGTCGCCAAGTGCGATTTGTGCGGCGGCGACCCGGCCTGTGCCACGGCTTGCCCGACCGGCGCCATCACCTACGTCGATGCCGACCACACCGGCCTCGCCCGCATGAAGGCGCACGCCAGCCAGTCGATCCCCAAGAGCTAAGCGGAGGCAGCACGCATGGCATGGACCAGAAAAATCCTGCGGGTCGACCTCACGAACGGCACCTGCACCCCGGAGCCACTCAATATGGAGTGGGCCAATCTGTATCTCGGTCAGCGCGGTCTGGCCACCAAATACCTCGCCGCCGAGATCGATCCCAAAGTGGACGCGCTCTCGCCCGGCAATAAACTCATCATGGCCACCGGCCCGCTGACGGGCACGATGGCTTCCACCGGCGGTCGCTACTCCGTCATTACCAAAAGCCCGCTGACCGGCGCGATTGCCTGCTCCAACTCGGGCGGGTTCATCGGTAATGAAATGAAAATGGCCGGCTGGGATATGGTGATTTTTGAAGGTCGGTCGCCCACGCCGGTCTACCTATACATCGAAAACGAACACGCCGAACTCTGCCCCGCCGACCACCTCTGGGGCACCTCGGCCTGGGCGACTGACCATGCTTTGCACGCCACCTATCAGGATCCGCAGCTGCGCATCGCCTGCGTCGGCCGTTCGGCCGAGCAGGGCTGCTTGTACTCGGGCGTGATGAACGACCTGCACCGTGCCGCTGGCCGGTCCGGCGTGGGCACCGTGATGGCGTCCAAGAATCTGAAGGCGGTGGCCATTCGCGGCACCAAGGGTGTTGGCAACGTGCGCGACATCAAGGCCTTCTTCAAGGCGACGCAGGCCGGCAAGGCCGTGCTGGCGGGCAACCCGGTCACCGGCGAAGGCCTGCCCAAGCTCGGCACCCAGGTGCTGATGAACGTCATTAACGAAGTGGGCGCGATGCCCACCCGCAACATGCGAGAAGTCCAGTTTGAAGGGGCCAATCGCATCGGGGCGGAGGCGATGCTGGTGCCGCGCGAGAGCGACGGCAAAGCCAATCTCACCACCAATGCCGCGTGCTTCAGCTGCACTATCGCCTGCGGCCGCATCTCCACCATCGACCCCAAGCACTACACCATCGTCAACAAGCCGGAATACATGGGCGCCAATGGCGGCCTGGAGTACGAAGCGGCCTGGGCGCTGGGTTCAGACACGGGTGTGGACGATCTCGACGCGCTGACCTACGCCAACTTCCTCTGCAACGAAGACGGCTTCGACCCCATTTCCTTCGGGGCGACCGTTGCGGCGGCGATGGAGTTGTACGAAATCGGCGCGATCACGACCGAGACCACCGGCGGCATCGAAATGAAGTTTGGTTCTGCCGAGGCCTTGACCAAGGCGGCGGAACTGGTCGCGAAAGGCGAAGGCTTTGGCCGCGAACTCGCGCTGGGCTCGAAGCGCCTGACCGAGAAATACGGTCATCCGGATCTGTCCATGACGGTGAAGGGGCAGGAGTTTCCGGCCTACGACCCGCGCGGCATTCAGGGCATGGGCCTGACCTATGCCACCTCTAACCGTGGCGCCTGCCATCTCCGTAGCTATACGGTGTCTTCCGAAATTCTTGGCGTGCCGGTGAAGACCGACCCGTTGGAGACCGAAGGCAAGCCCGAGCTGGTGAAGGCCTTCCAGGACGCGACCGCGGCGGTCGACTCTTCCGGCCTGTGCGTGTTCACCACTTTCGCCTGGACGCTGGAAGACATCGCCCCGCAGGTGGACGCCGCCTGCGAAGGGAACTGGACGACCGAGAAAATGCTGGAAGCGGGCGAGCGCATCTGGAATCTCGAACGTCAGTTCAATCTGGACGCTGGCCTGACGGCGGCGGACGACACGCTGCCCAAGCGCCTGCTGAAGGACGCCGCCAAGACCGGCCCCGCCAAAGGCAAGGTCAACGAGTTGCACAAGATGTTGCCCCACTACTACGAAATTCGCGGTTGGACGACCGATGGCGTCCCTACCGCAGAAACGCTCTCGCGCCTCGGCCTGTGATCGTTCATTCGTTGTAGTCAGACACTCAATGCCAACCGGTCGCCAGCCGCGACCGGCAGGAGAAGCCTCTATGAAGCACATCGTTGTAGGCGCCGGCCCAGCCGGCGTGGTCGCGGTTGAAACCCTCCGTAAACTTCAGCCCGATGCCGAAATCGTGCTGGTGGGCGAAGAACCCGAAGCCCCTTATTCGCGCATGGCCTTGCCCTATTTTCTGATCAAGCAAATTGCGGAAGAGGGCACGCATCTGCGCAAAACCGCCGATCATTTCGCCAAGCAGAACATCACCGTTCGGCAGGACCGGGTGACCGCGATTGACCGTAGCAAGAAACAGGTGAGCCTCGCCGGCGGTGAAACGCTGGCTTACGACAAACTCCTGCTGGCCACGGGTTCGCGCCCGGTGGCGCCGCCGATTCCTGGCATGGACCTGCCGGGGATCTTCTCCTGCTGGACCCTGGCCGATGCGCGCAATATCGCCTCTCGTGCGGTGCCGGGCGCCAAGGTGCTGTTGATGGGGGCCGGCTTTATCGGTTGCATCATTCTGGAAGCCCTGGCCCAGAGCGGCGCCGAACTGACGGTCGTCGAAATGGAAGACCGGATGGTGCCGCGCATGATGAACGACACCGCCGGCAACATGATTAAAGACTGGTGCCAGTCGCGCGGCGTGACGGTGCATACCTCGACCCGCGTCACCGGCATCACCAAGGGCACGCAGCACGCGCTGCAAGCGGCCTTAAGCACCGGGCAAACGCTGGAAGTCGACCTCATCGTCTCGGCGACCGGCGTGCGACCGAACATCGGCTTTCTTGAAGGCACCGGCATCGAGATCAAGCAGGGGATTCTGATCAATCGCCACATGCAGACCAATGACCCCGATATCTTTGCCGCCGGCGACGTCGCCGAAGGCCGGGACTTCTCTACCGGAGAGTCTGCGGTGCAGGCTATTCAGCCGACGGCTACCGAGCACGCGCAACTGGCCGCCCGCAATATGGTGGGTCAGAAGGGCGCGGTGCATCGGGGCAGCGTGAACATGAACGTGCTGGACACGCTGGGGCTTATCTCCAGTTCGTTCGGCCTGTGGATGGGCAAGGAAGGCGGCGACAGCGCCGAGTTGCTCAACCGCGAGCGTTATCGCTATTTGAATCTCCAGTTCGACGGTGATGTGCTGGTGGGCGCGACGAGCCTTGGCATGACGCAACACGTGGGCGTGCTGCGCGGCCTGATCCAGACCAAGACCCGCCTCGGGAAGTGGAAGGACCATCTGCTCGAAGACCCTACCCGCGTGATGGAAGCCTATCTCGCGAGCACTCAGGCCGTCGGCTTCAATGCCGCGCTGCTGAAGTAACGGAGGCGCATGCGCCTCACGCTAAAGCTGTACGCGTCGCTCGCGGAGTATCTCCCCGCGAGCGCGCGCGACAATCAGATTGCGCTGGAGTTTCCTCTCGCGCCAACGCCCCACCAACTGCTCGATACCTGCCATGTGCCGCATGCGCGGGCCCATCTGCTATTGGTGAACGGCGTGTATGTGGCGCCCGACCAGCGCGGCACGCTGGCCCTCTCTGAAGGGGATGTGATTGCCGCCTGGCCACCCGTTGCGGGCGGCTAGCGATAACCCGGCTGGCGGATGACTGAAACCCGCATCGAGCGCCTGCAATCGCTCAGCCATAGTGATCTCCGACGCTTGCTGCCACGACTCTTCAGCGGTGAGGTCAGCCTTGAGTGGTCCGGTCTTGTGTATCACGCGGCATACCCGGACGGGCGCTCGCTTCAAATCTCACTGGGTGAGGAGTCGGTGCGACAGTTGGGCTCACTGCGGATCATTTCCACGCCGCTCACCTTCATCTTCCTGCAATGGCCGCCAGAGACCTTGGCGGCCTTCATCACCCACTACGAGCGCTCGCTGCAGCAGGGCGGCGGCTAGGGTCAAACGTTGCGACCCCGATGGGGCCTTGCGTTGGTCCGCTCACTCGGCGACCCAATGATCACCAGCAGCGCACCTCGCGTCCTTGGGCGCGATTAAAACCAGAAAACGCATCACCGAAGCGGAATACAATCATGCACGCGCACCGCTCCGGGAGAACTGTGATTTATGGCCGACACCGCACTCCGAAAACTATACCCCGCGACCGAACCACGCCTTGCCGAGTGGTTGCCTGTTGGGGATGGCCACGAAATTTACTTTGAAGATGCCGGGCCCGCAGACGGCTTGCCGGTGGTGTTTCTCCACGGTGGGCCGGGCGGCGGGTGTAAGCCCAGTCATCGACAGTTTTTTGATCCGGCGCGCTACCGTTCGGTGATCTTTGACCAGCGCGGCGCCGGTCGCTCGCGGCCTTTCGGCGCCACGGCGCACAACACGACGCAAGCGCTGGTCGCCGATCTGGAGCGCCTGCGGGAACATCTCGGAATCGACGCCTGGGTCTTGTTTGCCGGATCCTGGGGAGTCGCCTTGGCGCTCGCCTACGCCGAACAGCATCCCGAGCGCGTGCGGGGAATCGTATTGCGCGGCTGTTTTCTGGCCCGACCCGTGGATTGGGAATGGTTTCTTCATGCCGGCGCCGCCCGCATGTTGCCGGTGGCCTGGGCGCGGCTTAACGATGAATTGGGCCATCCGGCGGACATCGCGGGCTATCTGCATGAATGCCTGTTTGGACCGGATGAGGCGCGTGCACTGGCGGCCGCCCGCGCCTGGATGGCATGGTCGGGAGAGGTGGTCATGTATTCCTTCAACCAGATGGAGAGCGAGCCGGAAGGCCCCTCAGACATTCTCCTCGGCAAGGCACGCATCGAACTGCATTACGCCGTGAATCGCTATTTTCTGCAGGAAAACCAATTGTTGGCGGAGGCGCATCGCTTGCCGCAGGTGCCCACCTACATTGTGCATGGGCAGCGCGACCTCACGTGCGCGCCCGAGGCCTCGTTCGCCGTGCACCGGGCCATACCCGGATCACGCCTCGAAATATTGCGCACCGCCGGCCATCTCTCGGGCGAGCCCTTGATGACGGACGCTTTGCTACGGGCGGCAGACTGGGTCGCCGGGGAGTTACTTGGCCATGCTTGAATCCTGGCTGGACCAACTGCGCGATCCGCATTGCCCGCCGTCTGTGATGGGCGTTCTCAACGTCACGCCCGACAGCTTCTCTGACGGCGGTCGCCATCTCGCGGTGGACGCGGCGCTTGGCCGTGCGGCGGAGATGGTGGAAGAGGGCGCCAGCATCATCGATATCGGGGGCGAGTCCACCCGGCCGGGCGCGCAGGCGGTAAGTGACGAGGAACAGTGCCGCAGGGTGTTGCCGGTGCTGGAGGTCTTGCGCAAGCAACTCCCCGCCCACGTGGTGCTGTCGATTGATACGCGTTCCTCCACCGTGGCGGCCGCCGCCCTGTCGGCCGGTGCGCAGCTCATCAACGACGTGTCGGGCGGACGCGACCCGCGTTTGCTGCAACTCGCCGCCCGTGAAAGCGCCGCGCTCGTTTTAATGCATATGCAAGGCGAGCCTGAGAGCATGCAGGTGGCGCCAACGTATCAAGACGTGGTGGCTGAGGTGCTGGCGGGATTACTGGCCGCTGCCCGCGCGGCTGAAGCGGCCGGCGTCGCCCGCCACAGCATTTTAATTGACCCGGGCATTGGCTTTGGCAAAACGCGCGAACACAATCTCCTGCTGCTGGCCGGCTTGCCGCAATTCGTCGCTACCGGTTACCCGGTCTTGCTGGGCACGAGCCGCAAGCGCTTTATGGGGGCCATTTGCCGCGAGACCTCGCCAACGGATTTGATGGGCGCAACCTGCGCGACCACCGCGCTGGGGGTTGCCGCGGGTGTGAGGGTCTTTCGCGTGCACGATGTTCGCCCCAACCGACAGGCCGCTGAGGTCGCCTGGGCGATTGGTGCGATAGCGGGCTGAACCGGCGTGATGCGAAGGCACGCAGTCAGTGTGTTACTCCCGGGCAGGTGCCGCTTGATCCATGCCCATTTCAGATCAGGAGTTGTTTTCGATGTCGCTTGATTTCAGAGGGTTTGAGGCCGGTGAGATTGTGTTCCACAGAGGGGACGAGGCGACCGCTGCCTACGTCATCGAGAGAGGTGCGGTTGAAATCCTGATCGAGAAGGACGGCGAATTCGAGCGCATCAATATGCTGGGGCCGGGCGCCTTGTTTGGTGAAGTCGCGTTGTTGGATGGTGGCACGCGGACCGCGACGGTCCGCACATTGGCCGCCACCCGCCTGGTCGCGATCCAGCGCTCACAGCTGGAGAGCCTGCTCGCCAAGGCCGAGCCGGTGGTTCAATACATTGTGCGCATCCTCCTGGAGCATGTGCGGCGCGCTGCCAGCGGCGCGCCCGGAGAGGCGCGGACCTTGAGCGAACTCCTGGCCTTGGCCGTAAAGACCGGGGAAACGCCGGATCTTGCGGACAAACTGAAACACGAAGCGACCCGCATGCTGACCTTGGCCACCAATCTGGTCAACGCGATTGCCGAGGGCCAGCTCGAACTCCACTATCAGCCCATCGTCAGTTTGAAGAATCGGCGCCTTGCGGGGTTCGAAGCCCTGATTCGCTGGCGCCACCCGACGCTGGGCATGGTGCGCCCGGACGAATTTATTCCGCTGGCCGAGAAAACCGATCTGATTCACCGCATTGGCGAATTTGTGGTGCAGCAGGCGCTGACCGATTGGCCAATGCTGAAGCCCTTATGCGATGGCGCCGTCGATGGCGCGACGCCCTTTATGAGCATCAATCTGTCAGCCCCGGAATTTTGCAAAACAGACGCTTTCGAGCGTATTGCCCAGAGTTTGAACACCCACCACACGGCACCGCAGGAGTTCCGGATCGAGCTCACGGAAACCGTCATTATCAGTAACGTTGATGTGGTGTCTGAAGTGATCCACCGCCTGCGGGGGCTCGGCGTCGGGATTGCGCTGGACGATTTCGGGAAGGGCTACGGCGGTCTGGATTATCTGCAGAGCCTGCCGTTTTCCTGTCTGAAGATAGACAAGTCCTTCGTGGACAAGATGCATCAAGCGGAGCGCAGCAAGCAGATTATTCAGTCAACGATTGAACTCTCGGCGCGACTCGGGATGAGTACCGTGGCCGAGGGAATTGAAGACGAGCAGACCGCAGAACTGTTGGCGGAAATGGGCTGTGTCTACGCGCAGGGATACTACTTTGCGCGCCCGATGAGCGTGCCCGGGCTCAAGGAATGGTACGCGGCGCGTCAGGCGTGAAGCGCCCGATAAACCCCTTGCTTAGGGGACCAGTTCGCGCGAATTTTTGAGATTGCGGAAGACGAGAGGTTTGGCTTTCACCTCTGCGAGCGACAGCGCCGTCAGGCGGTTAACTTCGGCCACCAGCGCCGCGTGATGGTCTGACTTGCCGCACACCGGATCGGCGTTCGTGGCGTCTCCGGTCAGCATGAAGGCCTGGCACCGACAGCCGCCGAAATCCTTGCCCTTCTCCGGGCAACTCCTGCAGGGCTCCTGCATCCAGTCATCGCCGCGAAAGCGCATAAACGCGTTCGACTCGTTCCAGATGCTTGCGATGGAAGTGTCTTTGACGTTGGGAAAGCTCATGCCGGGCAGCTGGCGTGCGGCATGGCAGGGCAGCGCCGAGCCGTCCGGCGCGATGGTGAGGAAGATCGAGCCCCAGCCGTTCATGCAGGCCTTGGGGCGCGTTTCGTAGTAGTCCGGCACCACGTAGAGGATTTTCATTTTCCCCTTCATGCGGTCCTGGTAGTCGTGGGCGATGCGTTCGGCGCGGGCGAGTTGCTCGCGGGTGGGCAAAAGCCCAGCCTCGTTCAGTTTCGACCAGCCGTAATACTGGGTGCTGGCAAGCTCGACGTAATCCGCCTGCAGATCGATCGTCATTTTGATGATGTCTTCGATCTGGTCGATGTTCTGGCGGTGGATCACGATGTTGAGGACCATCGGGTAGTCGTGTTTTTTGACCACCCGTGCCATCTCGTATTTATGGCGGAAGGAATCCGAGCCGCCGAGATAGTTGTTCAGTTCCTCGTCGCTGGCCTGAAAGCTGATTTGAATGTGATCGAGCCCCGCCTCCTTGAAAGCGGCGACCCGATCTTCGTTCATGCCGACGCCGGAGGTGATGAGATTGCTGTAGTAGCCCAGCCGGCGCGCCTCGGCGATCAAGATCTCTAAATCTTGCCGCACCAGCGGCTCCCCGCCTGAGAAGCCCAGCTGCGCCGCGCCCATCTTGCGCGCCTGCTGCAGCACGCTAATCCACTGTTCGGTGCTGAGTTCGTCCTTGTATTTGGCGATATCGAGCGGGTTGGAACAGTAGGGACACTGCAGCGGACAGCGATAGGTCAGTTCCGCCAGCAGCCACAGCGGCTTGCTAGGCGTTAACGGTGCGGAGCCAGCCCTGTCCATATGCGGTTTCCAGAAAGTTGATGACGTCGTTGTCCAGGGGGGCGCCCGGGAATTTGAGCTTCAGCGCGTCGATGATGCCGCCCACCGAGGTTTTGCCATCGACGAGACCGAGAATTTCCCCGGCGCTGCCCGACAGCTTGACCATGCCCTCGGGGTAGAGCAGCACATGGCTTTCCTGCGCCTCTTCCCACTGGAAGCGGAACATCGGCGAGATGCGGGGGACGGTGTCGAGGCTGAGACTGAAATCACTCATGGGGGCAACTGAAGAAAGGGGGCTTGTGCTCAATGTACGCCATCCACATGGCATCCAGCATCGTCCACAGCACGTTCAGTTTGAACTGCAGGATGCTGAGCGCGTAGTCCTGATCGCTGCGCGTTTTGAAGTACTCCAGCGAGACCGTCAGCCCGTGTTCGACGTCACGCCGCGCTTCGCTCAGACGTCTGCGGAAGTAGCGATAACCGCGCTCATCGATCCAGGGATAAATCTGTGGCCAGTTATCCAGCCGACGCTGGTGAATGGTGGGCGCGAAGAGTTCGGTGAGCGAGGAGCACGCGGCTTCTTCAAACGTGGCGCGGCGGGCGAAGTTGACGTAGGCATCAACGGCGAAGCGCACGCCGGGAAGCACACCGTCACCGCTCTCAAGATAGGCGCGGTCCAGACCCACCGCTTCGCCAAGCTGCAGCCAGGCTTCGATGCCGCCTTCATCCCCCGCCAGGCCGTCGTGGTCGAGAATGCGCTGGATCCAGAGACGGCGGCTGTCGCGGTCCTCGCAGTTGGCCAGCACGGCGGCATCTTTGATAGGAATGCACTGCTGGTAATAGAAACGATTAGTCACCCAGCCCTGCACGGCTTCACGGCTGAGACCCCCTTCGTTCATCTGAATGTGGAAGGGGTGATGGATATGGTAGTAGCGCTCTTTGCCGCGCAGCTGCCGCTCGAATTCCTCTCGCGACCAGACGGGAGCATCGGTAGCGCGGCGGCGGATTGAGTACTCTGGCACAGTGGTGGGCTTTATCAGGAAAGTAGGGGAAACCCGAGGGGCTGCGAACAGCCCCCGGGCACGTGCTTCACGAAATCAACGGTTGTTGATGTACATCGTGACTTCGAAGCCGAAACGCACGTCGCTGAAAGACGGGGTCTGCCAAGCCATTTGATATCTCCTCGTTTGAGATTGACCGCGCGCCGGTTGAGGCGCGCCACCCACACTGCGAAAATGAGGCCGCGGTGTTCAAGAAGCTAAAGCACCATGCGTGCCACTCGCGGACTGCCGGTCTGTCCCGTTATTCCGCGATTAAATCGCGGTTTCTCCTGTCGCCGTCTGCGCGCCGGCAATTGACGGCATGTTTAGGGATTCAATCTGGTTTTATAAGACCAGCAAGGTGGTTGATATGAGCCAAATGCTTCCGCCAATCCTGATGAGTGTCTGGCCATGATCCGCGAAGCGATCATCACCACGCTGGCGGCCGATGGCGGCGCGCACATTACCCCGCTGGGCTATCGCGAGCAGGACGAGCGCGTTGTGCTGGCGCCGTTTGTGCCGTCGACGACGCTGGAGAACCTGCGCGCGCGCCCGGTGGCCGTACTCAATTTCACCGAGGATGCCCGCGTCTTTGCCGGTTGTCTGACCGGCCGTCGTGACTGGCCGGTGCTGCCCTCGACCCTCAGCCCCGTGCCGAGGCTGGCCGGGGCGCTGGCGCATTGGGAACTGGCAGTCGAGCGCACGATTGAACATCCCGAGCGTCCCCAATTCCTTTGCCGCGTGCTGGCGCGGGTGAACCATGCCGCGTTTACCGGCTTCAATCGCGCTCAGGCGGCGGTGCTTGAAGGGGCCATTCTTATTTCTCGTCTGGACTGGCTCGAACCCGCGCAGGTTGCGAGCGAGATGCGTTACCTGCAGATTGCGATCGACAAGACCGCGGGTGAACACGAGCGTGTGGCCTGGGCTTGGCTGCGGGAGGCCGTAGCCCAACATCCTCGACATGGCGCCCACGCGCCTGTCGCCGGCGCATGACCGCAGTCCTCGCCAGCGTGCGCAATCTGGACGAGGCGCAGATTGTTGCCGCTTGCAGCGTGCCCTGGATTGATTTGAAGGAACCCGACGCCGGCGCGCTGGGCGCAGTAGCGCTGGCCACCATTACCGAGGTGGCGGCGACGTTTGGCAGCAGCCATACCGTTAGCGCCACCATCGGTGACCATTGGCTAAGCCCTGCGGTTATTCCGGCGCGGGCGCGGGCGGTGACTGATGCCGGCGCCCATTACGCCAAGGTCGGTCTGTATGCCAGCGCGGTGTCGCCCGAGATGATTGAAGTACTGCGCGAAGCTTGCGCCGGGGGTGTCCGCGTGATCGGCGTGTGCTTCGCCGAAGCGCCGCCCGGCGCGGACGACATTGCGCGTCTCGCAGAGTCGGGCGTGGCGGGCTTGATGCTGGATACCGCCGAGAAAGCGGGGCCAAGTTTGGGTGGCCTGATGAGCGCGGTCGCGCTCGCGGCTTTTGTCGCTAGCGTTAAAGCTCACGGCTTGCTCTGTGGCTTGGCGGGTAAGCTCGCGCTCGCGGATGTCATGCCCTTGCGTGCGCTTGGCGCCGATTATCTCGGCTTTCGCAGCGCGCTGTGCGCGGCACAGGCGCGGACCGCCGCGGTAGAGCAGACCGCAGTCCGCGCGCTCATGCAGGAATTCAATCGCGAGGTGGCGCCCGTCACCTCGCCGCTCGTAACCGCAGTTTAAACAGGAGTAGCCCATGGCCTGGCGTGAAAAAATTTCGGAGAAGGTATACGACGAGGCGGAAACCACCGCCAAGCTCGCGGCGCTGCTGCCCAAATGGTCTTTGAAGGACGGCTGGATTCGGCGCACCTACAAGACGTCCGGCTGGAAAGGCACGCTGATGGCGGTCAACACGATCGCGCATCTGGCCGAAGCCGCGTGGCATCACCCGGACCTCAATGTGTCCTATGCGTTTGTCACGGTGAAATTGCAGAACCACGCCGCCAAGGGCATTACGGATAAAGACTTCGAGCTTGCGCAGAAGATCGAAGAGGTCTTGATGTGGCAGCCGGCGGCGGATGAACACAGCGCGCTGGAAGGTACGCCTGAAGATCCTCGCTTCAAATATCTCAAATACGACTAAGCGCGTGGCGTGTCAGTCGCGCTGCCAATGACCTGAGCGGCCGCCTTCCTTCTCCAGCAGGCCCACGTCGCTGATGATCATGCCGCGGTCGACCGCTTTGCACATGTCGTAGACGGTGAGCAGGGCGATCTGGACCGCGCACAGCGCTTCCATTTCCACCCCGGTGGGACCGGTGGTCTCGGCGCGTGCTTCGCAGCGCACGGCGGGCGGGGAAGGCTCAATCGAGAACGCTACGTCCACTGCCGTTAAGGCCAGCGGGTGACACAGCGGGACCAAGTCTGAGGTGCGCTTGGCGCCCATGATGCCGGCCAGTCTGGCCACGCCCAGCACGTCGCCTTTTTTATGATTGCCGGCTTCGATCATGACGAGCGTGGAGGCTTGCATGAGAATGCGACCTTCGGCGCGAGCGCGTCGTTTGGTCGCGGGTTTATCGCCAACATCCACCATATGGGCTTCGCCCCGGGCGTTGAAGTGCGTCAAGCGATCTGACATTGGCGATGTCTCCGTGGCAGGCGTGGGCTAGAATCGGCCGCACTCTACCGCAGGTTGCTACAACGCGTGAGCCTTTCATCCTCAGTCACTCTCAAACTGTTCGCGAGCCTTGCGGAAACCCACGGCTGGCGCGAGCGAAATCTGGCATTCAACGGCGAGATGCGCGTGATCGATTGCTGGGCCGCCGCCACTGGCCTTGAGACCTTGCCGCCGCGTGTGCTGTGCGCCCGCAACATGGCGTATTGCGATGCCGGGACGCCGGTCGCCGCCGGCGATGAAATCGCGTTTTTCCCGCCCGTTACCGGGGGTGCTCATGCCGGTTAGTGTGCGCGCCGCGCCGTTCGACCCTTACGCGGAAGTGCTGGCGCACCAGGCAGCGCATTTCGCGAGCGCGGGCGCCTTCGGTGCCACCGCCGTGTTTGTCGGCACCATGCGCGATTTCAATGACGGCGACGCCGTACGCGGCATGACCCTGGAACACTATCCCGGCATGACCGAGCAGCATTTAGAGGCCATTTGCGCCGAGACCGCTGCGCGCTGGACCCTGCTGGAGACACTGGTGATTCACCGCGTCGGCGATATCGAACCGGGCGAACCCATCGTGCTGGTGGCGGTGTGGTCGGCGCATCGCGCCGAAGCCTTCGAAGCCTGCCGCGCGCTGATGGAAGACCTCAAGTCACGCGCGCCGTTCTGGAAAAAAGAGCGCCTCGTCGAGGGCACTCGCTGGGTGAATGGCAATACCGCCGGCTATACCGGCCAAGAATCCTGACTCTGGAAGTCCCACACCATGCACATTCGCGTTCTGGGTTCCGCCGCCGGCGGCGGTTATCCGCAGTGGAACTGCAATCATCCGAATAGCCGCCGGGCCCGCGCCGGCGACGCGCAGGCGAAATCGCGCACGCAGTCTTCGATCGCCGTCAGCGCCGACGGTGAGCGCTGGCTGATCTGCAACGCATCGCCCGACCTTCGCCAGCAAATCAACGACAACCCGGCGCTGCAACCGGCCGCAGACTGCCCGCTGCGGGCGAGTCCGATTCAGGCGGTGATGCTGACCAATGCCGACGTTGACCACGTCACCGGTTTGCTCAATCTGCGCGAGTCGCAGGCCTTCAATCTCTATGCGACGGGGCGGGTACTCGAGGTGCTCGCCGCCAATTCCATTTTTAACGTGCTCAATCCCGCCTTCGTCACGCGGCGGCCGATGACGCTGGGCGAGGCCTTTGCGCCCCTGGCGGCCGACGGCAGCCCGCTTGGGCTCTCCATCACGCCGTTCGCGGTGCCCGGCAAAGTGGCGCTCTGGCTGGAAGACGCGGCCAAAGGCGTCGACATCGGCGCCGTGACCGAAGACACCATTGCGCTTGAAGTGCGGGATACCGAAAGCGGCCGTTGCTTCTTTTATCTGCCGGCCTGCGCCCGCATGACGCCCGAGTTGGCAGCCCGCATCCGCGGCGCGGCGCTGGTGTTATTCGACGGCACCCTGTGGGTAGATGACGAGATGATTCGCGATGGCGTGGGGGCCAAAACCGGTCAGCGCATGGGACATCTGAGCATTTCGGGTGAGGGCGGCAGCATCGCGCTACTGCGCGAGCTCGAAATCGCGCGCAAGGTGTTCATTCACATCAACACCACCAATCCCGTGTTGCTCGAGGACAGCCCCGAGCGCGCCGAGGTCACCGCCGGCGGCTGGGAAGTCGCCTACGACGGCATGCAGCTCGAAGTGTGAGCCGGCTACATCAATAACTCGAAGAGCTGAACCTGCACCTCGCTGCCGGCCTCCAGCTTCGCGACTTCCATGCCGAGCACGATGAAGCAGTTAGCGCTCGACATGGAACTCAAAATGCCGGAGCCCTGATCGCCGGTGGCGGTGACGAGCAGCTGCCCCTGCGCATCGCGCGACAGGCAGCCGCGCTGAAACTCAACCCGCCCCGGACGCTTTTTGAGAGTCGTGGTGGTTTTGGCGCTCAGCGTCCATGGCAGGCGCGGCGTGGTGCCCATAAGTTTCTCCAGCGCGGGCTGGACGAACTGATAGAAGGTCACCATCACCGAGACCGGGTTGCCCGGCAAACCGAAAAAAGCGGCTTTGCCCACGCGCCCGAAGGCGAGCGGTCGGCCCGGCTTCATCGCGACTTTCCAGAATCTCACTTCGCCGAGGCGACCCAGCACCTCTTTGGTGTAATCGGCTTCGCCCACCGACACCCCGCCGCTGGTGATGATCACATCGGCCATCGCGGCCGCGCTGTCGAAGGCTGCGCCGAGCGCCTCTGGGTCGTCGCGCACCACGCCCAGATCGATGGCGTCCACGCCTAGCCGGGTCAACATGCCGTAGAGCGTGTAGCGATTGCTGTCGTAGATGTCGCCACGTCCCAGCGGCTCACCGATGGAGCGAAGCTCGTCACCGGTCGAGAAGAAGGCCACCCGCGGCCGCCGCACCACGGTCACTTCGCCGAAACCCAGCGAGGCAATCAGGCCGAGGTCCGACGGCGTCAGCCGGCGCCCCGCGGGTAACACCGTGGTGCCCAGCGGAATGTCTTCACCTGCCGCGCGAACGTGCTGACCGCGCTTGTGGCGGGCGTCGATGGAGATGCGGTCTCCCTCCACCAATACCTGTTCCTGGAGGATGACCAGGTCGGCGGTTTCCGGCATGACTGCGCCGGTCATGATGCGCACCGCTTCGCCGTCGTGCATCTCCCCGCTAAAGGGTTTGCCCGCGAACGAACTGCCCACCACCTTCAGTTCTCGCAGGCCCTCGGACGGCAAATCCCGCGCGTTCACGGCGTAGCCATCCATCGCCGAATTGGTGTGCGCCGGGACGGCAAACGGCGCGCTGATGGGCGCGGCGAGGATCCTGCCAAGGGCTGCGCGCAGCGCGAGGCGCTCGGCGTCTGCCAGCGGCACGACGGCCGCTAAAAGTCGGGCCAGCGCTTCTTCGCAGCTTAAGGACTGGAGGTCGTAGTCGTCTTCGCAACTGGGGATCGCAGTGATGGCGGATTCAGTCATGTGGGGTCTCCATGACGCGCGCGTTGCAGCACGAATTGGGTGATGGCGGAGAGGTCGTCCAGCGCGAAATGCGGCATCGCGCGCGGGAGCGTGAGGGGCGCATCGCTGGCCAGCGCGATGACCGAGTCATCTTGTAGACAAAGCAGCTCACGACCCAGCGACGGCCGATGCACTTCGAGCTTGGGAAAGCGTTCGTGGCGAAAGCCTTCCACCAGGATCAGATCGATGTCGGGTGCGCGCAGGCGCTGCAATAGATCGAGCAACGGCGGGTCGCCTTGCTCCCGGCGTTCTGCGATCAGCGCCCAGCGCTGCGCGGAGGCCACCAGCACCCGTTGGGCGCCGGCGTGGCGGATTTCGTAACTGTCCTTGCCCGGATAATCGATATCAAACTGGTGATGCGCGTGTTTCAGCACCGCGACCCGCAGACCGGCCGCATTGAGATCCGGCAGCAGGCGCGTGAGCAGCGTGGTTTTACCACTGCCGCTATAGCCGGCGATCCCCAGCACACCGTCAAACCGTTCGAGTGCCAGTCGCGCATTGGCAGCCTCGAAATCGCTTTCAGTATTCAAATTGGCGAATGCTCGCTCGTCGTCAAAGTCGACCACGGCCAGGCGATGTTGGCGGAACCATGCCGCAATCCGCCGATCGTCACCGGCCATAAAGCGGGTGAGGGCGGCGTGCAGGTCGGTGCGGATTAGCGCGAAAACCGGCTGCATCTCACCACCAGCACGGGCCACGGCGATTTCGGCCTGTTCGGCGAGCAAGGCTGCGTGCAGGCGAGGGATCAGGTCCAAGGGTAGAAAAGGGCTATCGCAGGGCGCGATCGCCAGCAGTCCGTCGGCGGTGGCGGCGAGGCCGGCGGCGATTCCGGCCAAGGGGCCCGGGAAATCTTTGCGCAGGTCACCGATGACCGGAAAGCCAAGCGTCGCGTAGGCGTCTTCATGACGATTGGCGTTGATGAGCAGTTGATCGACCTGAGGGCCGAACCGGGCCACCACCCTGCGCGCCAGCGACTCCTGCCCCAACATGACCAGCCCCTTATCGCGGCCGCCGAGCCGGCTGCCCTGACCGCCGGCGAGGATTAGCCCGGTAATGCGTGAACTCATGAGCAGCCTGAGAGAACGGTTGCGGCTTAACCGCCAGTGGCGTTCATGTGGCGGAAGATGAGGGGTTTGGCGGCGAGATTGAACTCATGGCCGAGCGGCTTCAACTCCATCGAGGCCCGGATTGCCGTCTTCAGTGCGGTCATGTCGCCGGGGTGCTCGCGGAGCACGGCGCGCAGGTCCATGGAATGTTCCTGACCCAGACACA
>CAMCQE010000026.1 GCA_945876945.1 Klebsiella pneumoniae | reverse complement strand
CGGCCATCAGCGTAGCGAGCTGCAAGCCGTCCACGCCGTAGCGGGCGGTGATGCCAGCAAGGATGACGATGAAGGCCCCGGTGGGGCCTGCGATCTGCAGCCGGCTACCGCCGCAGGTCGACACCACCAGTCCGGCGACGATCGCGGTGTAGATGCCCTGCTCGGGCCGCGCGCCGGAGGCTATCGCAAACGCCATCGCGAGTGGCAGCGCCACCACGCCAACGACCAAGCCGGCAAAGATGTTGCGCGCCCAATGCCGCTGCGCGAACAGTCCACCGCGCCATGCCTCCACGATCGTCAGCATCTGCCCAGCCCTCCAGCCACGCGATAAGCCGCGCGTCCGGCGTCACCTTAATCCCTTCTTCGCGCCGCTCCCTGATCGCGCTGCGGCTGGCGCACCGGCTGAGCCGGCACATGCGGCACAATGCCGCCAGCCGGCCGCTCTGCCGGCGGTCTTACCGCTAGCCCCTTGGGAGTCACTATGGCTATTACCCCGCTCGATCTCCTGTTCCTCGGCGCCGGGCTTGTGCTTGGCGCCGCGCTGCTGTGGCTACTCGCCCGCGGGCCGATGGCGAGCGCGCGTTCAGCGCTGGCCCAAGCCACCGCGCAACTGGCGACAAGCGAGCAACAAAACACCCAGCTACAGGCCGCCTTACGCGAGGCCAGCGAAGCCCGCACCCGCCTGGGTGAACGGGCCGAGCGCATCCCCGCGCTGGAACAAAAGCTGGCCGACCTTGAAGCCACGCTGCACGAAAAAGAACAGGCGCTGGCCGAGCAGCGCGAGAAAAACAGCGGCTTGAGCAGCCTGCAGCGCGCCCAACTCACGCAACTGGAAGCCCTGCAGCGTGAGCATCAGGCGCTCATCACCACCCTTGCCAGCCAGCAGGAAGAACTCAAAACACTCGGCGCGCAATTCGCCGCCACCACCCAGGCGCTGGACAGCGAGCGCGCGCAGAGCACCGAAAAACTCGCCGTGCTCACGCAGGCGCGCGAAACCCTCACCCACGAATTCAAAACTATCGCCAACGAAATCCTCGACGATAAAAGCCGCAAGTTCACCGAGCAGAACCAAACCAATCTCGGGCATCTGCTTAATCCGCTGCGCGAACAAATCACCGACTTCCGCAAAAAGGTGGAAGAGGTCTACGTCAACGAAAGCAAAGACCGCTCGGCGCTGGCCGAACAGGTCACGCAGTTGAAGCTGCTTAACACCACGCTGCATCAGGACGCGCAAAACTTGACGCTTGCACTCAAGGGCGACCGCAAGGCGCAGGGCAACTGGGGTGAAATCATCCTCGACGACGTGCTGGAAAAAGCGGGCCTGAAAGAGGGCGATCACTACACGCGGCAGAACGCCATGCGCGCTGAAGACGGCGCTTCGATCGTGATTCCCGACGTGGTCATTCGCCTGCCCGGCGAGCGCCAGATTGTGGTCGACTCCAAATTCACGCTGCCCGACTATCGCGCCTTTGCTGAGGCCGATGCCGAAGACACGCGCGCGGCCGCGCTGAAGCGTCACCTCACCGCCATTCGCAATCACATCAACGGACTCTCGGAGAAAAAATACCAAACGCTCTACGAGCTGCAGACGCTCGACTTCGTGGTGATGTTTATTCCGCTCGAGCCCGCCTTCATGCTCGCGGTCACCAACGACGCCGAACTGTTCTCCCACGCCTGGAGCAAGAACGTGCTGCTGGTGAGCCCCAGCACGCTGCTGTTTGTGGTGCGCACGATTGCGCACCTGTGGCGGCAAGATGCGCTGAGCCGGAACGCCCGCGAGATCTCCAAGAGAGGCGCCGACCTTTACGACAAGCTCGTGGGCTTTGTGGAAGACCTCGACAAGGTCGGCGTCGCCCTCGACAACGCCCGCCGCATTCACGACGAGGCGCGCAAGAAGCTGCGCACCGGTCGCGGCAGCGCGATCCGTCAAGCGGAGGTCCTGAAAGAACTGGGCGTGAAGCCGACCAAAGCGCTCGGCTCGCAATGGACTGCGGCAATCGACGACGCGCCACTTGAGCTTGCCGGCGAACTCTCTGAGGAATGAGCGCGACCCGACTTATTGACGCCCGATTCAATATCGAGAATGCTCCGCCCAATCCGCTGTTGAAGCGGGCTTCAATAAAAAGATTCGACCGGGCTTTTCTCTCGGTCGCCGCGGGGAGCGCTCATGTCTGATACCGCCTACGCCCACTACGATCCGCTGCACCCTGCGGTACGCGAAAACCCCTATCCCTACTACGCCCATCTGCGCGATCACGCGCCGGTGAAATTCATTGAGAGCGTGGGGGCCTGGGCGGTGGCACGTCACGAGGACGTACGCAAGCTGCTGCTGGAACACGGACAGTTTTCGTCCGACCCCTTAATCCGCATCGCCTTCGGCGAATTTAATCCCGCGCCGGATGCGCGATATCTCATCGCCAGCGATCCGCCGGACCACACCCGGCTTCGCACGCTGGTCAACAAAGCGTTTTCGCGTCGTTACGTGCAGGAACTCCGCGGCGAGATCGACGCCACCATCCAGCAGTTGCTGAACGCGCTCGGCGACCGAGAGGAATTTGACTTCATTGCCGAGTTTGCCGCGCCGCTGCCGGTGACGGTGGTGGGCAATATCCTGGGCGTTGAACCTTCCATGCACGCCGCGTTTCGGCGCTGGTCGAACAACGTGACGGCCGGCGGTAATGCGGAAGCGCTAAGCGACGCGCAGCGTGAGGCCATCCGCAGCGACGCCAGCGACTTCCGCGCCTATTTTCTCGAGCGCATTGCGGCCGTGCGGCGCCAGCCGGAAGACAACCTCATCTCGGCACTTGTGCACGCTGAAGAGCAGGGCCAGCAACTGTCGGCCGACGAGGTGCTGGCGATGTCGGTGTTGTTGCTCATCGCCGGCAACGAAACCACCACCAACCTGCTCTCGAACGCGGTGGTGACCTTGAACCAATTCCCAGATCAGGACGCACTGGCGCGGCGGGAGCGCGCGCTGGTGCCTGCGCTTATCGACGAGAGCTTACGGTTTCAATCGCCGGTGCAACTGCTGTTTCGACGCGCCACGGCGGACACCGAAATTGCCGGCGTGCGTTTGCCGAAGGACTCGATCGTCATGCCGATTTTTGCCAGCGCCAACCGCGACGAACGCGCCTTCGAGGCACCGGAGCGGGTGAACATCGAACGCAGCGATCTGCGCAATCAACTGGCCTTTAGCTGGGGCATTCATTTGTGTGTGGGCAAGGCCTTGGCCAATCTGGAAGGCGAGCTCGCCATGAACGCGCTGTTCGACCGCTACGCCCGCGTGGAGGTCGCCACCCCGGGGATCGACTGGTGCGATGCGTTCTATTTGCGCGGGCCGAAGACGCTGCCGGTGCGCGTGCGCGCGGCATGAGCAAAGCCCCCCGCGCGGCGCGGCTCAGCCCGGATGCGCGCCGCCAGCAGCTGCTCGGCCACGCGATCAAAGTGTTTGCGAGCAAGGGCCTGTCGGTGGCGCGGCACACCGATCTGGCGAGCGCGGCCGGCGTGTCGCTGCCCACCACGCTGCATTACTTCCCGAGCCGCGAAGTGCTGGTCAATCTGGTGTTAGCGGAAGTCTCCCGTTTCCTGCTGGAAGACATTCTCGCCACGCAGGCCAAACAACATCGCGCGGCGACCGACGCGATCGCCGCCGTGCTGCTGGGCTTTGACGACGCCATCGAAACCCACCCGCACCACGTGCGAATTTGGCTGGAGTGGAGCGTCGCCGTGCGCGGCGAACTGTGGCCGCCTTATCTCGAGTTCTACGCCAGCGCGCTCCGCGGCGTGGGGCAGTTGATTACGCGCGGCAAACGCCAGGGGGCCATCGCGCGCAGCGTAGACGGCAAAGACGCGTCGCGCGTGATCGTTAGTCTGGCGCACATGATTGTGCAGATGAAATTCGCTGGCAGCACGCGCGCCCAGATTGCCCATACGGTGCAGTCGCTGGTGCTCGGCTATCTGGCGCCTTAAGGCTTAATGACGCAAAGGAGGTTCCATGCATCTCGGCTACTTCGATGATATGAAAGACGTCGACATCAACACCGCTCGGCGGCGTTTTCTGCGGCAGACCGGCGCCGCCGCACTATTGGGTAGCGCCAGCGCGCTCGCCGCGCCGGGGGCGACAGGTGGCTTCAAAGGCGAAGGCCGCATGGGCATGAGCACCGGCGAAGACTGGATCGATACCTTCTTCAACGGCGGCGCGGACGCCATCATTCACTTCTACGCGGATGAGTTTGTGTTTGAAGACGTCACGCTGTTTCAGACTATCGACAACAAGGAAGACCTCTATCGCGCCTTCCTGCCGTTCGGCAATGCGGGCCCAGACTCGCCCGCCGGTGTGCATCAGTTTGATGTCATTCGCTACGACGGGGGCCTGGCCGGCGACCGGCGCGGGGTGACACGGGACGCGCCGCCCGAGCATTACACGCCGGCGCTGTGGGCGCAGTGGAGCGGTGACACCCTCAAAGGCGCGGCCTACGATTACGACGAATGGGCGGTGATGAACTGGGTGTGGAAAGCCCAGCACAACATGGACTTTCTCGGGCTGCCGGCCAAAGGCAAAACCACCTTCTGCCGGGGCATCACGTTTCACGCCTACAAAAATCGCAAAATCGTGCGCGAGTTCACGCACTGGAATTTCCGCGATGTCGGCGTGCAACTGGGCGCGTTAGAGCCCCAACAAAAGTTCTGGCTGAAGGGCTGGCAACCGCCGAAGTAGCGCTTACAGCCAGCGCATGCGGCCCACTTCAAACCGGTGCGCGAGCAGCGGATGCGTGGGCCAGGCGCGGATGCGCATGGCCGCGAGACCCGACAGCGCGGGCGTGACGACAGCGGAATAAAGCGTCTCGCCCGCGCGCGCTGCAGCGGACAGCAGGCGCAGCGTGTCACGCACTTCAAACTTGCCCTGTGCGTTCACCACACCGAGCTGACATTCCACGTGCACGTCGGCCGCCCCCAGTTCGCCCAGCGTCACCGCCACAGACAGCGTGAAACTTGCGCCGGCTTCGAGCGTCGCGGGCGGACCCTCGTCAAGGCGCAGCATGAGCGCGGGCCACAGCACTGCGACCCGCGCTTTCCAGGCCGCGAGTTCACGCGCGCCAGCGTAGCCGTTGGCGGCCAGCGTGCGGGCATGGCGCAGTGCCGGGGCGTAGAACTTTTCGGCGTATTCGATCACCTGCCGCTCGGCGTTAAAACGCGGCAGCACGGTGCGCTGCGAGGTTTTGGCGAGCTTCACCCAGGCCGGCGCATAGCCGCGACCGCCGCGCTCGAAATAGCACGGCTTTGCCACTTCAAAGAGCAGCCGACAGATTTCATCCGCCTCCAGCCGATTGCGTTCGTGCTCGGGTAACTGCGCGCCCATCGGGGCGACGCCATAGCCGTTGTCGCCGGTAAACCCTTCCGCCCACCAGCCGTCCAGAATCGATAAATGCACGGCGCCGTTCATCGCCGCCTTCATGCCCGACGTGCCGCTGGCTTCCAGCGGGTATTCAGGGTTGTTCAGCCAGATATCGACGCCCGTCACCAGCCGCCGCGCGAGCGCAATATCGTAGTTCTCCACCAAAAATAGCCGCCCGGCAAACGCCGGCTGCATGGAGAATTCGTGCAGCTGGCGAATCAGCGCCTGCCCGCCCACATCGCGCACGTGGGCTTTGCCGGCGAAGATCAGAATGACCGGCCGCTCGTCGTCGTTCAGCAAGCGCGCGAGGCGCTCGGGATCGGTCAGCAGCAGCGTGGCGCGCTTGTAGGTGGCGAAGCGCCGCGCGAAACCGACGATCAAGGGATCGCGCTCGGCGGAGAGTGTCTGCAAGCGCCGCGCGATGTCGGCGGGCGCGAGCCCGTTGCGGGCGTACTGCCGCGTGAGGCGTTCGCGCAAATCCTGCAGAAGGTCGAGTTTCAGTAGCTGACGCACACTCCACCAGGTGTGGTCCGGCAGTTCGTCGATGCACGCCCAGAACTTCTCGTTGCACAGTTCGTTGCGCCACTGACGGCCAAAGCGCAGGTCGAATAAATTGACCCAGGCGGTGGCCAGATAGGTGTGTGTATGCACCCCGTTGGTGACGTGCGACATCGGATTTTCGTGCGGCGCGATCTCCGGCCAGATGAAGCGCTCGTTGCTGGCGGCCACGCCTTCGTGCACCGCGCTCACGCCGTTGTGAAAACGCGAGCCACGAATGGCCAGCGAGGTTTGATTGAACCCCAGCGCATTTTGCGGGCTCTCGCCCAAGGCAAACACCGTTTGCTCGGGCACGCCCAAATCCGCCAGTAGCCGGGGGAAATAGTGCCGCATGAGGTCGTGCGGAAAGACATCGTGGCCGGCCGGCACCGGCGTGTGGGTAGTGAACACCGTCGCTGCCGCCACCTGCTCCAGCGCGCTGTGAAAATCGAGTCCGTCGCGCACCAACTCGCGCAGCCGCTCCAGCACCATGAACGCGGCGTGGCCTTCGTTCACATGCCACACGCCGGGCACAAGCTTGAGCGCCCGGAGCGCCCGCGCGCCGCCCATGCCCAGCACGATTTCCTGCGCGATGCGGGTTTCGAGCCCGCCGCCATACAGCTCTTTGGTGATCAGGCGGTCGTCCGGCGTATTCGATTCCAGATCGGTATCAAGCAGGATGATCCGGATGTCGCCCAGCAAACCGATCCACGCCCGAATGGCCACATCGCGGCCCAGTAAATCCACGTGTAAGCGCAGCGGCGCACCGGCCTCGTCCAGCGCCTCGTTGAATGCGAGGTCGGCGCCGTGCACCGGCAGGTAGTGCACCTGCTGCTGGCCGTCGGCGTCGATTTCCTGCTTGAGATAGCCGGCGCGATAGAACAGCCCCACCGCGACAAACGGCAGGCGCAGGTCGCCCGCCGCCTTGCAGTGATCCCCCGCCAGCACACCCAAACCGCCGGCGTAGAGCGGCAGGCTTTCGTGCAAACCGTATTCGGCACAGAAATAGGCGATGAGGTCGGATTCGGCATCAAACAGCTGGCGCACCCGCATATCGCGCGGCTTTTGCAGATAGCTGGCGTGGCCGGAGAGCACCGACTGGTATTCCTGCAGGAAGACCGCGTTGGCTGCCGCCGCCGCCAGCCGGTCTTGCCCTACGCGGCGCAGAAACATCTTGGGATTGTGGCCGCAGGCAGTCCACAGCTCGCGGTCAAGATTGCTGAAAAGATCCTGAATGCGCCGGTCCCAGGTGTAGGAGAGGTCGTTCGCCAATTCGTGCAGTCGGGCCAGCGCGGGCGGCATCACCGGCTGGATTTCAAACTGGAAATGGGTCGGTGCGGTGTCCTGCATGGGCTACTCCGATCTGGATTTGAAGGCACTGGAAACCGGGCGCAGGGAAAGCGCCGAAGGCGCGGCGTTTGCCGTTATCATCGCGACATGACCCGCGTGCTCTTTGTTTCTGCCGAAGCCTCACCCTACGCGCAAACCGGCGGTCTGGGCGAAGTCTGCGGCAGTCTGCCGAAGCAGCTCGCGCAGCTGGGCTGCGAGGTGCGGCTGCTCCTGCCGGCCTATGGTGCGCTTAAAGCGCGCTTGCCGAACCTGCTTCACGCAAGAACCTTGCAGGTGCCCGGCCACCCCGAACCCTGCACCCTGCTCACGCTCACCCTCGAGCCCGGCCTCGAACTGTGGCTGCTCGATGCGCCGCGTTTTTTTGATCGACCCGGCGGCCCTTACACCGACGAAACGGGTCGCGACTGGCACGATAACCCGCACCGCTTTGCCTGCTTCTCGCGCGCCGCCGCGCAGTTGGCCGTAAGCCCCGAGTGGCGGGCCGATGTGGTGCACTGCCACGACTGGCAAACCGGCCTCGTCCCGGCCTGGCTCAAGCGCGAACCCGCGCCGCCGGCCAGCGTGTTCACGATTCACAATCTCGCCTATCCCGGTCGTTGCGACCGCAGCACCTTCGAGCAACTGGGCCTGCCTTCGGAGTGGTGGGACTGGCAGCGCCTCGAATTTCACGACAGCTGCGCGTTTATCAAAGGCGGGCTGGTGTACGCCGACCGCCTCACCACCGTTAGCCCTACCTACGCACAGGAGATCCTCACGCCGGCGTTTGGTCAGGGGCTCGATGGCCTGCTGCGGCACCGGGCGACCGACCTGCACGGCATTTTGAACGGCATCGACGACGCGGTCTGGAACCCCGCCCAGGACGGCTATCTGCACGCGCCATTTGTCGCCGAGCAGTGGGCGACCCGCGCGGCCAACAAGGCTTTTCTCCAGCATCGCTTCGAACTCAGCGTGGACCCGCACCGCTGCCTGCTGGGGGTGGTGAGCCGGCTCACCGATCAGAAAGGCATCGACCTGCTGCTGGAAGCGCTGCGCGATCCGGCCACCGCCGAGCTGCAGTGCGTGCTGCTGGGCAGCGGCGACCCGTGGCTCGAAGCCGCGATCCGCGCCCTGGCGCAGGAATTCCCGCGACGCATTGCCGCGCACTTCGGCTACGACACCGCGCTGTCGCATCAGGTCTTCGCCAGCGCAGACGCGTTTGTGATGCCCTCGCGCTTCGAACCCTGCGGGCTGTCGCAGTTCTACAGCCTGCGCTACGGCGCGGTGCCCGTGGTTCGCCGCACCGGCGGGCTGGCAGATAGCGTGTTTGAAAGCGAGGACGGCAACGGTTTCGTGTTCGATGACGCCAGCACGCCCGCGTTGCTCGCCGCCTTACAGCGGATGCACGAGAGCTACCGGGATCCCGCGCGCTGGCAGGCGCGCCAGGCGCGCGGCATGGCGACCGACTTCTCCTGGGCGCGCAGCGCGCGAGCCTATCTCGCCCTTTACGAATCACTCCTCTGAGCGTCACGAGGCCAGACCAGATGAGCTTACCCACCCTGCGCGAAATCGAAGCGGCAGCCGCGATCATCCGCCCCTGGTGTCCACCCACGCCGCAGTACGCCTGGCCGCTGCTGGCCGCCCGCGCCGGCAGCGAGGTGTGGGTGAAACATGAAAACCAAACGCCCATCGGCGCTTTCAAGCTGCGCGGGGGGCTGTACTACCTGCACCGTCTGCGCGCGAGCGGCCGGCGCTGCAATGGCCTGATTAGCGCCACCCGCGGCAACCACGGTCAAAGCCTCGCGCTGGCCGGCAGGGCCTTCGGCGTGCCGGTGCATATCGTGGTCCCGCACGGCAATTCCGTTGAGAAAAACGCCGCGATGCGCGCGCTGGGCGCAACGCTGCTGGAAATCGGCGACGACTATGAAGACGCGCGCCTCGGCGCCGAAGCGCTGGCGGCGGAGCGCGGTCTGGAGATGGTGAGTTCGTTTAATCTCACGCTGGTCTGCGGTGTGGCCACCTACGCGCTGGAATTTTTCCGCCACTGCCCGCCGCTGGAACGGGTTTATGTGGGCATTGGACTGGGCTCGGGCGCCAGCGGCCTGATTGCCGCGCGCGACGCGCTCGGCCTCAACACGGAGATAGTCGGCGTGGTGGCCGAAGGTGCGCCGTGCTACGCCCTCTCGCTAGCCGCCGGTGCGCCGGTCGCCACCGCGCAGGCGCTGACCATCGCCGATGGACTTGCCTGCCGCTCGCCCTCACCCGCCGCACTGGAAATTCTTGAATCGGGCCTTGCGCGGATCGTGCAGGTGTCGGAACCGCAAATTAAGGCCGCGATGCGGGCCTATTACACCGACACCCACAATCTTGCCGAGGGTGCGGGCGCGGCCGCGCTGGCGGCCTTGTTGGTGGAAAGCGGCACGCGCCCCGGTGGGCGCGTTGGCGTGGTGTTAAGCGGTGGGAACGTGGATGCGGCGGTCTTCGCGGAAGTGCTGCGCGAGGCCTGACGCCCGACGTTTATTTGCGCTCGGTAGTGGCTGATTTTTCCAGCGCGGCTTCCAGCTCGTCTTTCAGTTCGCGGCGACCTTCGTACTCCACCTGATCCGCCTCCTTCATGCAGTAATCCGCACCGCTCGAGCGCTGGTTTTTGCAGATCTGGCGCCGCCGCTCCACTTTGGCGTTGAGAATTTCGAGTTTGGCGTTGTAGCGGTCGCGCGGCGTTTCGAGCCGCGTCACGCGCGTCTGCTTGGTTTTGTAATCCTCTTCGTCGTCATTGTCGTCGTAGTCGTCAGCAAACGCGTGCACCGCCGGCAGTACCAGCAGGCCACACAGCAGCACCAGCAGTCGAGCAAAGGTAGACATAGCCGCGTCCTTCAGGGGGGAGGCCTCAATTCTACGCGGGCCGCGCCCAAAAGCATTCCGCCCGCGTGTAACGGGTGGACAAATCCCCCGGGCTGGGTTCAAGTGCCGGCATGAATCTGCTCCTTCGCCCGTGGCTTTTTGCCCTCATCTGGCTTGCCGGCCCGCAGGCGCAGGCGGGCGATGTGTTCCGCTGGCAGGACCGCAACGGCGTGGCGCATTTTGGCGATCGACCGCCCGTAGGGGTCGCGGCCAGCAAGGTCGTGCTGCCCGCCGTTCCCGCCGTGCTTCGGGCCCGCACGCTACCAACGCTGACGCCGCCGGAGGTCCCGCCCGTAAGCCCGGCGCCGGCGGCCGATCTGCGTGTCGCCTGCGACCGCGCGCGCTGGGCGCTCGCGGCGCTGCAGACGCAGCGACCGGTCTATCGCGACGGCAGCGGGATTTACCGCGTAAAGCGCCCGCCGCGGCAACGGGATGTCTATGCCGGGCCGCGGACCTATCTCTCGGACGCCGAGCGCAGCGCCGAAATCACCCGCCAGCAGGCGGCGCGGGAGACCGCATGCGCCGCCTATCCGGAACTGCAGGATCCGGCCCTTGCAGAGCAGGACCTGATTCGCGCCGAGCACTGCGAAGCGGCGCTGGCGCACTGGCACGACCTCACGCGCGCGGATGCCCGGGCCAGCGACGATGAGCGCGAACGCGCACTGGCTGAAATCAAAACCACTTGCGAAGCCCGGTGATGGACTTCCCCCGGCTGCATCAGCCGCTGCGCGCCGTCGTGGTGGGCGCGAACGGCGGCATTGGCCATGCGCTCTGCGAGGCGCTGGCCGAGAGCCCGCAGGTCGCGCAGATCTACGCCTTCTCCCGCCAGCTGCCGCGCGTCGACCATCCGAAGATCTGCGGCGGGGTGCTGGAGCTGGCCGACGAATCGAGCATCAGCGCGGCCGCGAACCTCGCCGCCGCCGACGGCCCGCTCGATTTAGTGCTGCTGGCCACCGGCCTGCTGCACGCGACGGGCGTCGCGCCGGAGAAACGCTGGGAGTCGCTCGACGCGGCGGTGCTCAGTCAACTTTTTCTCAGCAACAGCATCGGGCCTGCGCTATGCGCCAAGCACTTTCTGCCCCGCCTGCGGCAGGACACGCCCAGCGTGTTCGCCGCGCTGTCGGCGCGGGTGGGCAGCATCGGGGATAATCGCAGCGGCGGCTGGTACGGCTATCGAGCCTCGAAGGCCGCGCTCAATATGCTGTTACGCACGCTGGCGCTGGAGCTGGCCCGGCGTAACCCGAGGGCGATTTGTGTGGGCCTGCATCCGGGCACGGTGGATACGCCGCTGTCGCGGCCCTTCCAGACCCGGGTGCCGCCGGCGCAGCTGTTTACCCCGGCCCGTTCGGCGCAGGCCCTGCTCACCGTTTGTGCCGGGCTCGAGGCTCACCACAGCGGGCAAGTGCTGGCCTGGGACGGCAGCCCCGTCATTCCCTGAAGGAGACCCTCATGCCGCGCATCGGCGATAAAGCACCGTGTTTCGCGCTCCTGATGCTGAGCTTGAGCGCCTGCAGTCCGAGCAGTCCGCCCAACCCGGCCCCCGCGCCCAATATCGAACAAAAAACGCAGGCCAAGGTGGAAAGCGCGATCGACGCCAACACCAAAACGCTGGACGCGGCGATCGAGGCCCAGAGCGCCGGGGACGAGACGCCCCCGCGGCAGTAACGCTTGATGACTCTGCGCGACCTCTTGATCAGCGCCGCCGCCGAGGCCCTCTGCCGTGGCGAACTGGTGGCCTTCCCTACCGAAACCGTCTACGGCCTCGGCGCCAATGCGGCCGACGAGGCCGCCATCGCCCGCCTTTACGCGGCCAAAGGCCGGCCGACGAACCATCCGGTCATCGTGCATATCGCGCGCTTTGAACACCTCCAGCACTGGGTGCGCGAGATCCCGCCGGCCGCCGGCGTGCTCGCGGCGGCATGCTGGCCGGGACCGCTGACCTTGGTGTTGCCGCGCGCGCCGCACGTGCTGGACAGCATCACCGGCGGGCAGGACACGGTCGCGGTGCGCTGCCCGTCGCATCCGACCGCCATCGCGTTGCTGGAGGCCTGCGCGGCGCGCGGGGTGTGGGGTCTGGTGGCGCCCTCGGCCAATCGCTTTGGCCGCATCAGCCCCACCACCGCCGCGCATGTGACGGCGGAATTTGGCGCCACGCTGGCCCAGGTCCTCGACGGCGGCCCCTGTGCGGTCGGCATTGAGTCGACCATCGTCGATGTGTCGGGCGCCACGCCACGCGTGCTGCGTCCCGGCATGTTGAGCGCGGATCGGATCGCGAGCCTGCTGACGACGCCGCTGGCCGCCGCCGATGCCGCCGCACCGCGGGTTTCGGGCGGCCTCGCGGCACACTATGCCCCGCGCACGCCCTTACAGCTGCTCGATGCTGCCGGCTGCGCTGCGCGCGCCGCCGCACTCATCAGGCTCGGCCACAGGGTCGCGGTACTCGCCAGCGCGCACGTGCTGGCGGGACTCGGCAAGGATTGCAAAACACTGCCGGCGGCGGACGCGCCCGCCGCTTACGCGCAGACCTTATATGCCAATTTGCGGACGCTGGACGCACTCGGCTGCGTGGAAATTCTGGTGGAACAACCGCCGCCGGGCCCGGATTGGGCCGGCATCCACGACCGCCTTAATCGAGCGGCGGCTGGCGCCGGCCAAGCAGACGCCGGCTAGCGGGCAGACCTCAGGCGCTCGTGCCTTGGAGCGCCAGCATCGTCATCAACAACTGCTGGAGTTCTTCGACCGGCACCGGTTTCGGGAAAAGACGACGAACCCCGGCCAGCTGCAGCGCCTGCTCGTCGGGCGGCTCGCCGGCTCCGGTGCACAACACCACGGGCAAACCCGGATAGCGGGACTGAATCGCGCTCGCCAGTTCCAGCCCGGTCATGTGCGGCATCATGAAATCCGACACGACGGCGTCAAACGGCGGGGCGGCTGAGGCCAGCGCGGCGAGGGCATCGCGTCCGTTATCGAAGACTTCCACCGTGTACCCCTCGAGCCGCAGCATCTCACTCAGGAAAGCGGCCACCCAGGGTTCATCGTCCACCACCAGCAGCTTGCCGCGGGCCAGCCGCTCGCCGGCCGGATCAGCCACCGGCGCGCCGCCTGGCGCTTCCGGAGGGGCGGGAACCGCTACACCCGGCAGCAGAATTTCGAACTGCGTCCCCACGCCAGGCTCACTGGACACCAGCAGATGTCCGCCGTGGCGATGGACGATCCCGTCCACCATCGACAAGCCAATGCCAGTGCCCGCGCCCACCTCTTTGGTGGTGAAAAACGGGTCGAAAATGCGCTCCAGCGTGGCCGCCGGAATGCCGCTGCCGGAGTCGACCACGGCGAGCGTCACATACTCGTCGTTGAGGCTCTCGTGACAGCTGGCGCAAAAACGATCGGCGTAGCGTCGCTGTGTCATCGACACCGCAATCTCGCCATGACCGGGCGTGGCGTCGCGGCTATTGACCACCAGATTCACCAAGACCTGATGGAGGTCGATGGGCTCAACCGAGATCCTCGGCAGCGCCGGGTCGAGTGCCAGGGTGAGATTGAGCCGCGAGGGAATAATGGATTTCAGCATCCGGAAGGCATCTTCCAGCACCGGCAGCGGCTCCACCGCCTGCACCCCCGGTGTCGCGGGAGCGCGCCGGCTAAAGCTCGTCATCTTCTGGACCAGTTCTCGCCCGCGTTCGCCGGCGGCGCTGATGATGCTCAGATACTCGGCGGCTTTCTCGTCCTCTTTCACCGGCTTTAACTGCCGCGCCAGCCAGGCATAGCCCATCATGCTGGCCAGAATATTATTGAAATCGTGCGCGATGCCGCCGGTCAGTTGGCCGAGGGCGTCCATCTTCTGCGCCTGCTGGAGTTGCTTGAGCGCATGCAGGCGCTGTCCCTCGGCGACATGGCGGTCGGTGACGTTGCGCACCAGGGTCAGGGTCTGGTGCTCGCCATAGGGCACCATCCGGTACTCGCGAAACTGCTGGCCTTTCTGCGGGTGCTCAACCCGATACTCCCCCTGTACGCTCCGCCGCCGTCCCAACACCTCGGCCTGCGCCGATTTCAGCTCGGCCACCGCATCAGGCGGCAACATTTCAGCCATGGTCATGCCGATCGCGCCCGTAGGGAGCAGCCAGTCTTCGGGGCGCGCGGCGTGGAAGTCCATCAGGCGGCCATCGCGCTCGTGAATGCACAGCAGGTCCGGGACCGCGCCAAGCAAGGCGCGCTGGCGCATTTCGCTGGCGCCGAGTGCGCTTTCCACCAGCTTTTGCGGGTGCACGTCGAGATGAATGCCGCCGACTTCCAGGGGCTTGCCGTCGGGGGTCTTCCGCGTCACCAGACCCCGGTCGAGGATCCAGCGATAGCTGCCGTCGGCGGTGCGCAGGCGGTATTCGTTGTTCCAGTGAGTGAGTTCACCCGACAGCAGCCGGGCAGCGGCTTCCTGTAGCGCGGCCGAATCTTCCGGGTGCAGGAGATCGGCCCAGACATCGAGCGTGAATTCAAAAGCGTTCAGCGAATAACCCAGCATTGACCACTAGCGATGGTCCAGCGCGAACACGTTGCGGGCAACGTCCCAAACGTAGGTCGCGACTTCGGCGCTGTCGAGGAGGTGCTCGGTACGCAGCTGGTTGTCGCGCAAGGCCTGCTCGGATTGCCGGATCCGCTGCTCAGTGAGGTCGTACAGCGTGAGGATCGCGCGGGGATGGCGGTCCTTGGTAAAAACCCGTCGTAGTTCACAGCGATACAGGCCGCGCCCGCGGGCGGTATCGATTTCCCGCTCAAAGACCAGCTGGCTCTGCTCGCCCAGCAAGCGCGGCCAGGCGAGCAGGCTGCCGTCGGTCGGCATCAGCAGGTTCAGATTATCGAGTTCGTGGCGCTCGCCCAAGCGGCGAAAGGCGGGATTGCCGCTGACCAGCGTGCCGTCCAGCTCGTAGAGGCCAATGGTCAGCGTGTAGTCGGAGGCAAAGGCCAGCATTTCCTCGGCGGGCGGCTCGGCCTGCGCTTCAATCAGCAGCGCCTTGCGGCCATCGGCCAGCGTCACCAGATGATGGCTTTGGTAGAAGCGCCGGGTGGTGCCGCGCGGATCGAGCGTTACCCACACCGCAATGTGCTCGCCCTCTTCCACCCGCCGGAGGTAGTCGTTGAGCAAGGTGTAGACGGCTTCGGACTGGGTGGCGGCGACATCGCGACCTTGCAGCTCCACCACGCTCGGCGCCCGCCAGATCTCAAGCCCGGAGGGATTGGCCCACAGACACTGGCAGCGCTCGGGGTCGAACACCCACACCGGGGTATCGATAAATTTCAGACCGCTGAACTGCCGCTCGAGGTCGTCGAGCACGAGTCGGTCGGCCGGATCGTTCTGCTGGTAACGGCGCGCGCTACGCCAATCGTCGGTTCCGGCAGCATCCCTTGCCGGCAAATTCTTCATGCAGGCAGGCGCCGCAGACGTTCGGCATGCACCCGCTCACGCCAGGCGGCCAGCGCCGGAAAATCATCCAGCGCATCGGTGCGCAAGCCGGCCAGCGAGCCGTTGATGAGTTTGTCGATCAGGTGCACGGCCTTCAGATCGGCCACGCTGAGCGCACCGCCCACCAGCCAGCCGGCACCTGCTTCGTTCAGCCGTCGGGTGAGGAGCGCAAACCACTCGGGCAGCCAGCGCGCCGCCAGTTCGGCGCGGAGCGCGTCGCGCACGGCCTCGTCGGTCACCCGAATGCTGACGCTAAGCCGCGTGCCGTAGTCTTCGATGTTGTCGAGCAAGGCGTCGACCCGGAGCGCGTCTAACGGATCGGCAGGCGTTAAGCCGGCGGCGCTCCCGGCCCAGCGCAAAAGCGCGTTGCTTTGTCCGAGCTTGCGACCGTCATCGAATTCCAGCACCGGCAAAGTATCCCAGGGCAAGTCCCCGGCCTCGCGGCGCGCGCGGAACTCTGGATAGCTGAGCCGCACATCTTCAAACGCCACACCGCCCATGCGTAACGCATCTCGAATGGCTTCACCGCGGCCGGGGAAATCAAAGTAGACCAATCGCATCGGAGTTCCTTGCGTTATGAGTGGTCAGGACAGCGGGTTTGAGCGCGCGGAATTGGCGTTCAGTAACCGGACTATAGGACGGAAAGCGCAGGCTACCCAGCCGGCAAACGGCGCGATTCTGGCGCTGTTATGCGCGTTCAGGCCGCTGGCGCGGCGGTGCGATGCTCACCCAACCGATAGCCCTCGCCGCGCGCCACGCAGGCCGCAATGGCGAGATCACCGCTGACATTCAGCGTGGTCCGACACATATCGAGCAGGCGATCGACCCCCATCACCACCGCAATCAGCGCCGGGTCGATGCCAAGGCCCGCCAGTATCCCGATGACAAACGGAATCGAGCCCGCCGGCACCCCTGCGGTGCCGATGCCACCGAGGATGGCCAGATACACCACGCCCAGTTGCTGGGCCAGCGTGAGGTCGATGCCCGCAATTTGCGCCAGAAACAGTACCGTCGCGCCTTCATACAGTGCGGTGCCGTTCTGGTTGGCGGTGGCGCCCACCGTCAGCACAAAGCTGTTGATCTCCTTTGGCACGCCGAGCGCCTGCTCGCCCACCGCCAGCGCGGTCGGCAGCGTGGCACTGGAAGACGAGGTGGAAAACGCGGTCAACATGGCGGTGCGAATAGCGCGAAAGAAAAATGCCGGACTAATCCCCGCGCCCCAGCGCACCAGCACGCTGTACACCCCGAAGAGTTGCAGGCTAAGCCCCAGCAGCACCGTGCCCACAAACCAGCCGAGGGAGGCTAGCAGGCTGCCGCCAAACTGCGCCACGTTGTTGAACACCAGACAAAACACCGCATAGGGCGCGAGTTGCATCACCAGCCCGATGAGGCCGGCGGTGATCTCGTAAAGGGTCTCGAGCGGCGCCAGCAAGGCTGCGCTGCGGGTGTTCGGCAGCAGCGTGGCGCCCACGCCGAGCGCGAGGGCGAAAAACATCAGGTGCAGCATGTTGGGGACCGGCTGGGCAATGGAGGCCAGCGGATTGCGCGGCACGATGGTCTCGATGACCTGCGCCAGCGGCGCCGCCGCGCTGGCCGCCGGCGCCGCCTTGGCGATCTGGCTGCCGGCATCTTTGCCGTAGGCGCTCTGCAGGGCGGCGGCGGCCGCCGGATCCAGATGTCGCCCGGGCTCAATCGTGTTCGACAGCCCCAATCCAATCAGCACCGATATCGCCGACAGCACCAACGAGAGCACAAAGGAGCGCAGCCCCACGCGCCCCAGACGGCGCAGGTCACCAATGCCGGCCACCCCGGTGATCAGCGAGGAAAACACGAGCGGCACCACCAGCATCAGCAGCAGGTTGAGAAACAGCTGACCGAGCGGCGCCGTCACTTGAGTCACAAGGGCGTGAACGAGGCTCTGGGCGCTCTCCATGCTGTGGGCAATGAGGCCCGCGACAGCGCCCAGCGCGAGCCCGAGCAAGATGCGGCCATGCCCGCCGCTGGCGGCCGGCGACGGTGGCAGGTGAGCGGTCGCTTCGGTCATACGACGGGCTCGGACGGCAGTAACAGTTCGGCCAACACGGTACGGAGCTGGTCGACGGGAATGGGCTTGGGAAACACGTGCTGCACGCCGGCCGCCGCGAGGGCTGCGGGGTTCGGCATGTCGCCCGCGCCGGTACACAGCAACACGGGTAGCCTCGGAAGGCTGCGATGGACGGCGGTCGCGAGCTCGAGCCCGGTCATCTCATGCATGGTGAGGTCGGTCACCACCGCCGCGTAGCGCGTCGGCGCTTCCCGCAGTGCTGCGACCGCCGCTTTGCCCTGCGTGAAAACTTCCACCGTGTAACCGTCTTCCTCCAGCAACTCGCGCAGGAAAGCGCCCACCCAGAGTTCGTCGTCCACCACCATCAAGGTGCCACCGGCACTCCGCCGCGCGAGACTCGGCGCGCTGCCCGCGCTTGTGGTCGCGAGCGGCTCTGCGATCGGCAAGACGATTTCGATCAGCGTGCCGGCGCCGGGTTCGCTGGTGACGAGAATGTGGCCGCCGTAGCGGTGAACAATGCCATCGACCACCGACAGGCCAATGCCGGTGCCGGCGCCCACCGCCTTGGTGGTGAAAAAGGGGTCGAAGATGCGGTCACGCGCCGCCGCCGGGATGCCGCTGCCGGTGTCGCGCACGGCAAAGACGAGGGCATCGGCGGGCACCGCCTGCGAGCAGCTGGCGCAAAAGTGGCCGGGCCGGGCACCAGACACAATGCTGAGCGTGATCGTGCCGTGTTCCGGCATGGCGTCCCGGCTGTTGATAACCAGATTCACCAGCACCTGATGAAGCTCCACTGCCTCGACCGCGACCGCCGGCGTGGCGGGGGGCAGTGCCAGCTGGAGGTCGAGCGTCGCGGGGATCACCGACTTCAGCATCAGGAAAGCTTCTTTTACCACCGGCAGGGGATCGATCGCAGACACTGCCGCGGGTTCAGAGCGCCGGCTGAAGGTGAGCATCTTCTGCACCAGATCGCGGCCGCGTTCGCTGCCGCTCGCGATCACTTTCAGGTACTCGTTCAACTTCGGATCGGTCGCCACCAAGGGGTGCTGCTGGGCCAGCCAGGTGTAGCCGATGACGCTGGCCAGAATGTTGTTGAAATCGTGCGCGATACCGCCGGTCAGCTGGCCGAGCGCTTCCATTTTTTGCGATTGCTGGAGTTGCTTGAGGGTTTGCTGGTGCTGCTGCTCGGCGAGATGGCGATCGGTGACGTCGCGCACCAGCGCGAGGGTTCGGTCGGGGCCGTAGGGCACCATGCGGAACTCGCGATGGCGCGCGCCAAGGCGGGGATGCTCGATAACGTAGTCACCCTGCACCATCCGCCCGGAGGACAGCACCTGGACCTGTAGCGGACCCAGTCTGGCCGCAACTTCCGGCGGCAGAATGTCGTGGAGATTGCGGCCGATGGCCCGCTCGGTCGGAAACCCCCAGTCTTCGGGGGACGACATATGGAGGTCGACTATCCGCCCTTCCAAGTCGAAGGCGGCCATCAAATCGGGCAGCGCGTTGAGCATCGCCCGATGCCGCAACTCGCTGCCGGCCAGTGCCAACTCGGCCACTTTTCGAGCGTGCACATCCAGATGGATGCCGCCGATTTCTAGCGGCGCGCCGTCCCGGCCCCGGCGGGTCACAAGGCTGCGGTCCAGCACCCAGCGCCAGCTCTCGTCGGCCGTGCGCAGCCGGTATTCGAGCGCCCAGTGGACGATTTCGCCGCCCATCAGCCGCGCCGTTTCCTGTAACAGCAAGGGCCTGTCATCCGGATGAATCAGCGCCAGCAAACTGGCCGGCGTGAGCGCGAGAGCGTCCGGTCCGTAACCCAGCATCGCCCACCACCGGCGGTCGGCTTTCACCACTTGGGCCTGGAAATCCTGCACCACGGTGGCGACCTCAGCGCTGTCCAGCAGGCGCTCCGTGCGGGCGCGATTTTCCTGCAGCGCCTGCTCGGTCTGCTTGATGCGCTGCTCGGTGAGGTTATCGAGCGTGAGCAGCGCGCGGACCTCGCCGCTCTGGGTGACTACCCGGCGCAACTCGCCCCGGAAGTGACCCAGTCCGTGGCCGGTCTCGAAATTGGTTTCGAAGCGCAACTGGGTTTGCTCGCCCAGTTGGCGTGGCCAGTCGGCGAGACCGCTGTCCGGCGGCAATAACGCGTTGAGATTGTCCATCGCGTTGTGGGCGGCGAGCTGGCGAAACGCGGGATTGCTGCTGATCAACTGACCATCCAGCGCATAGAGCCCAATGGTCAGCGTGTAGTCCGAAGCAAACGCCAGCATTTCTTCGGCCGAGGGCTCGGGCTTGGCTTCGACAAACAGCACCTGCCGCGCATCGGCTAGCGCGAGGGCGTGATAGCTGTGGCGAAAACGACGCGTTTTGCCCTGGATGTCGAGCGTCAGCCATTGCGTGATTTTCTCGCCAGCGAGCACGCGGCGAAGGTAGTCGTTGACCAGCGCGTAGGTGGCCTCGGACTGCGTCGAGGCGATGTCGCGCTGCTGAAGCGCGGTGACGCTGTCGGCGCCCCATACCTCGAGCCCCGGCGCATTGGCCCACAGGCACTGGCAACGTTCAACGTCAAACACCCACACGGGGGTGTCGAGATTGCGCAGGATATCCAGCTTTTGATCCAGCGCCGCCAGCACCGGCGCATCCGGCTGATAGCGCGGCGCGTTGCGCCAGGCGAGGTCGGGCGGCGCGTCTCCCGGCGAACTCTCGCTCACGCCCGCCGCTCCCCCGGACGCGCGGCGGCGACATGACGATGGAGGTCCAGAGAGCGCTCGGACATGCTGTGGTTCCTGCTGGAAAGCCCGTCACGGTGCGAGCCTGCGGCGACTATAGGTTGAAAATGAGCCAACACCTAATGGCGTCCGCAGGATTTGCGCCGCTCAGCGGCGCCTCATTTTTAGCGCGCGAGGCTGGCTGGCGTTGCCGCCGGCGCCTTATGCCGCTCGTGCGGCTCCCAGCCGACGACGGCCATCATCACGGCGAAGCCCAGCACGTAAGCGAGCGCCACGTGCCAGCCATGGCGCAGCCAAAGACCGGCCGAGCGCGCCTCCGGATAGAGGTTGGTCAGGGCGACGCCGGCGCTGGAGCCGAACCACAACATTGACCCGCCGAAGCCCACCGCGTAAGCGAGCACGCCCCAGTCGTAGCCGCCCTGCTTCAGCGCGAGTGCGGTAAGCGGAATGTTGTCGAACACCGCCGACACAAAGCCCAGGCCAAGCGCCGTGTGCCAGGAGGCCGTGGGTAGTTCTTCCACCGGCATCAGCGAGGCAGCAGTGACCAGCGACAGCAGAAACACGGTGCCCATGGCGGTTTCGGGCAGCAGCTCCCAGTCCGGACGGCGTAACTTCACGGTAAGCAATAGCGCGACACACACCGCCGCGCCGAGCCAGGGGAAATCGCCCGCCTGCTCGGTGTAGTGGGTATTCACCACGATATTGGTGAGCATGGCGGCCACCAGCATGAAGGCCACGATGAATAATCGCGTCCAGTCCACATGGGTGTGGGCATGGGCATCTTTAAGAATGGGCGAGTAGCGCTGCTGCTGGATGGACGCCGGAATGCCGCACACCACCAACGCCACCACAGCGGCCGTGTAGGCAGTAAGGACATCGGTCGGCGCCACGCCGTCGATCCACATCATGGTGGTGGTGGTATCGCCCACCACGCTGCCCGAACCGCCGGCATTCGAGGCCGCAACAATCGCTGCCAGATAACCAATGTGCACCCGTGCGCGAAACAACTGATGCGCCATCGCGCCGCCAATCAGGGCGGCGGCGATGTTGTCGAGAAAACTCGACATCACAAACACCATCACCAGCATCACAAAGGCGCCCTTCCAGTCGTCGGGCAGATATTTGGGCAGGATTACCGGCACATGGCTTTTCTCGAAATGGCGCGCCAGCAGCGCAAAACCCATGAGCAGGCCAAACAGATTGGCCAGCGTCACCCACTCGTGCTGTAGGTGGGCGATGAGTCCCGGCACGCCGGGGCCGGCGTGAAAGCCGGTGAAAAGCAGCTTGTAGCCCATCAATGTCGCCAGCCCGGTGAGCGCCACAGCGAGGGTGTGATGATGGAACAGCGCCACGCCCAGCAAGGTCGCGGCAAAGAGCACAAATTCCAGCGGGATACCGAAAGGCGTTATCGGGGTCATCGGGGCAGTTCCTGAAGTTTGGGGCCGGACGCTCGTGTCGGGCGCACGCGGGCTTGGTTTCTGTCACCGGGCTTAACGACTATCATGCCGCCTCCCCCGCTTTCCGGGCTTTAAGGTTTGTGCTCATGACCGCAACCCGCGCGATCCCGCGCTCCGTGTTGGCCGGCGCTCGCGCCCTGCCGTGGGTCCTCACGATGGCGCTGGTCGCCTGCGGCAAAGCCCCGCCCGCCGGTGACCCCGGCATGATGCCGTCCGCCCCACCGCCTGTCACCGTAGCCGCGGCGATTGAACGCGAAGTCGCCGAGACCGACGAATTTGCGGGCCGCTTCGAGGCCACCCAGCACGTTGACCTGCGCGCGCGGGTGAACGGCTATCTGCAGGCCATTCATTTCACGCCGGGGGATGAAGTCGCCGCCGGCACGCTGTTGTTCGAGATCGACCCCGCCCCCTTCGCGGCCCGTTTGGCCGAAGCAGAAGCCGCCGCAGGCAATACCCGCGCGCAGCTCGCGCTGGCCGAACTGGAACTCGCCCGCCAACGCAAAATGCTGCCCTCGCGCGCCACCTCGCGGCGCGAGTTCGAGGCCGCGAACGCGGCGGTTGCCACGCTCGAGGCGGCGCGGAAGGCCGATGCCGCGCGCATTGACGCCGCCCGTGTCGACCTTGGCTACACCCGCATCACCGCGCCGGTGGCGGGTCGCATGGGCAAAGACGAACTCACCATCGGCAACCTCATCCGCGGCGACGCGCCGGATTCGCCCCGCCTGAGCACGCTGGTGGCGCTCGATCCCATTTACGTCAGCTTCGAAGCCGATGAAGCCGCCTACCTGAAGTACATCGGCAAGGACCGCAGCCGCGGCCTGAAAGTTCAGGTGGGTCTGGCGAACGAGGAGGGCACGCCCCACAACGCCACCCTCCAGTTCGTGGATAACCAGATCAACATGGCGAGCGGCACCGTTCGCCTGCGGGCCGAATTGCCCAATCCCGACCGGCGCTTCACGCCGGGGCTGTATGCCCGCGTGCGCCTGGCCGGGGGCAGTGGCACGCGGCGGGTGGTGATGGTGCAGGACAGCGCGATCGGCACCGACCAAAGCAAGCGTTTTGTGCTGGTGCTGGACGCCGATAAAAACGCCCAGTACCGCGAGATCAAACCCGGCCGCGCGACCGCTGGATTACGCGTTGTGGAAAGCGGGCTCAAGGCCGGCGAGCAAATTGTGATCGACGGCCTGCAGCGCGTGCGGCCAGGCTCGCCGGTGACGCCATCCGTGGTCGACATGGCGCCTGCGGACCTCTCCGCCGCCCCGGTTGCCCCGAGCAAAGACGCCCCGGCGGCCACCGCTGAGACGCCTGCGGCCAAGGCCAACGCCGCACCCGCCAGCGCCGAAGCGCTGTCGGCAACGGCCGCGGCACCCAAGGCGGCGGCGGAAACGCCCGAGCCCACCGCCGAGGCACCGAAAGCCCCTGTTGAAGCCCCCAAACCAGCCGTTGAAGCGCCGCCAGCTACCAGCGCACCGAAGCCTGCGGCGAGCACCAAGGCGGCGGACGCCAACGCCGCCGACGCCGCGCCGACGAGCGCCGCGCCGAATCCCTACTCCGCCGACTGGCTGCGTCAGCAAGCCCCCGAGAGCTATGCGCTGCAATTGCTCGCGGGTGCTGACCGTGAGGGCAGCGAGCGCTTTCTGAAACACCATGCGCTGACCGATAAAGCCGCCATTCTGGAAACCCGCCGCGCCGACAAACCCTGGTTCGTCGTGGTGACCGGCCACTACCCGGATGCCGCCCAGGCGCAGGCCGCCGTTGCCGAGTTAAGTCCGGAACTTCGCAAGGCAGTGCAGGCCTGGCCGCGCTCGGTGAAGGCGCTGGCCGCCTTGACGCATTGAGCACCCGATGAGCCTGTCCCGGACGTTCATTGACCGGCCGGTATTCGCGGCCGTGCTGTCGATCGGCATTTTTGTCGCCGGCCTCATGGCGCTGCCGTTTTTGCCGGTCTCCGAATACCCGGACGTGGTGCCGCCGGCGGTGGTCGTCACCGCGACCTATCCGGGCGCCAATCCCAAAGTCATTGCCGAAACCGTCGCTGCGCCTATCGAAGAACAGATCAACGGCGTGGAGAACATGCTGTATCTCTCGTCGCAGGCGACGACCGACGGCGTGCTGAACGTGACGGTCACCTTCAAAATTGGCACCGATCCGGACTTGGCCGAAACCCAGGTCCAGAACCGCGTGCAACGCGCCTTGCCGCGCCTACCGGCCGAAGTGCGCCAGATTGGCGTGATTACCCAGAAGCAGTCGCCCAACCTCACGATGGTGGTGCACCTGCTCTCCAGCGATTCCCGTTACGACGAACTTTACTTGCGCAACTACGCGGTGCTGAACGTGCGCGACAAGCTGCGGCGCATTCAGGGCATGGGGGATGTGCAGGTGTTTGGCGGCGGCGATTACGCGATGCGCATGTGGCTAGATCCCACCAAACTCGCCGCGCGCGACCTGACCGCCACCGATGTGGTGGCCGCCATTCAGGAGCAAAACCAGCAGGTGGCGGCCGGGGTGATCGGCGCCCCGCCGGCGCCGGCCGGCACCGAATTCCAGCTCTCGGTCAACACGCAGGGCCGGCTCACGACCGAGTCCGAATTTGGCGACATCATCCTGCGGACTTCCGCGCAAGGCGGCGTGCTACGCCTGCGCGATGTGGCGCGGATCGAACTCGCGGCCAGCGATTATTCGACCCACAGCCTGCTCGACAACAAACCGGCCGTCGCGCTCGGCGTGTTTCAGGCGCCGCTGTCGAACGCCATCGACCTGTCGAATCAGGTCCGCGACATGATGGAAGACATGAAAAAGGACTTCCCGCAGGGCGTGAAATACGAAATCGTCTACGACCCCACGCAGTTCGTCCGTCAATCCATCCGCGCCGTGATTGAGACCCTGATCGAGGCGGTGCTGCTGGTGGTGGCCGTGGTGATCGTGTTTCTCAAAACCTGGCGCGCGTCGATCATCCCGCTGGCCGCCGTGCCGGTGTCGATCATCGGCACCTTCGCCGTGATGGCGCTCTGCGGCTTTTCCATCAACACGCTGACGCTGTTCGGGCTGGTGCTGGCGATTGGCATCGTGGTGGACGACGCCATCGTGGTGGTGGAGAACGTTGAGCGGAATATCGAAATGGGGCTGACACCCAAGGCCGCGTCCTACCGGGCGATGCAGGAGGTCTCCGGGCCCATCATCGCCATCGCGCTCACGCTCTGCGCGGTGTTTGTGCCCATTGCCTTCATCAGCGGCCTGACCGGGCAGTTCTTCCGCCAGTTCTCGCTGACGATTGCCATCTCCACGGTGATCTCCGCGATTAACTCGCTCACGCTGTCACCCGCGCTGGCGGCGCTGCTGCTACGCGGACACGACGCCCCCAAAGACTGGCTAACGCGCGTGATGGATAGGCTGTTCGGCTGGTTTTTCCGGGGGTTCGATGCGGTTTTCCACCGCAGCGCCGGCGGCTATGCGTGGGTGGTCGCGCGCTTCATGCGGGTGAAATTTCTGCTGGTGCTGGTGTATCTGGGCCTGCTGTTCGCCACCTGGCAGGCCTTCATGAAAGTCCCCGGCGGCTTCATTCCGCCGCCGGACAAGCAGTACCTGATTGGCTTCGCGCAGCTACCAGACGCCGCCTCACTCGAGCGCACGGACAAAATTCTCAAGCGCATGACCGAGATCGCGTTCAAGACGCCGGGCGTGAAAAACGTGGTGAGCTTCCCGGGCCTGTCGATTAACGGCTTCATGAATTCGTCCAACGCGGGGCTGCTGTTCATCAATCTCGACGACTTCGAGAATCGCACCACGCCGGCACTCTCGGCGGCCGCGATCGCGCAGAATCTGAACCAGCAGTACTTCGGCATCCAGGGCGCTTTTATTGCTTTCTTCACGCCGCCGCCGGTAGACGGCCTGGGCGCGATTGGTGGCTTCAAGCTGCAGCTGGAAGATCAGGCCGGGCTCGGCGACGAGGTGCTGTATCAGTCCTTGCAGGCGGCGCTCATGAAAGCCTGGCAAACGCCGCAGCTGGCCGGCGTGTTCTCCAGCTACCAGATCAACGTGCCGCAATTGAACGCCGCCATCGACCGCGAAAAAGCCAAGCAGATGGGCGTCAATCTGAACGAGCTCTTTGCGACCATGCAGATTTATCTCGGCTCGCTCTACGTCAACGACTTCAACCGCTTTGGCAAAACCTATCGCGTGGTGGTGCAGGCCGATGGCCAATATCGCCATCAGGCGGAAGACGTGGCCCAGCTCAAAACCCGCAACGCACAGGGCGAAATGGTGCCGCTCGGTGCGCTGGTGAAAATGCAGCCGTCCTTCGGACCCGACCGCGCGCTGCGCTACAACGCGTTCCCTTCAGCCGACATCAACGGCGCGGCGGCACCCGGCGTGAGCTCGGGCGAGGCGCGGGCAAAAATGGAAGAGATCCTGCGCGAGACCCTGCCGCGCGGCATCGCCTACGAGTGGACCGAACTGACCTATCAGGAAATTCTCGCCGGCAATTCGGCGGTGCTGGTGTATCCGCTGTGCGCGCTGCTGGTGATGCTGGTGCTGGCCGCGTTGTACGAGAGTTTCCGCCTGCCGCTCGCCATTATTCTTATCGTGCCGCTGTGCCTGCTGTTTGCGATTGGCGGGGTGATGTATACCGGCGGCGACAAAAACATCTTCACGCAGATTGCGCTGTTTGTGCTGATGGGGCTGGCGTGTAAAAACGCGATTCTTATTGTGGAGTTCGCCCGCGAGCGCGAACTGCACGACCCCTCCATCGGGCCGGTCAAGGCGGCGCTCGAAGCCTGCCGCATGCGCCTGCGGCCGATTCTCATGACCTCCATCGCGTTCATCATGGGCGTGCTGCCGCTGGTGCTTTCGCACGGCGCGGGAGCGGAAATGCGGCGTGCGATGGGCATCGCAGTGTTCTCGGGCATGGTCGGGGTGACGTTATTTGGCCTCTTCCTCACCCCGGTGTTCTACGTGTTGCTGGCCAAACGCCCCAAGCCCGCCGCCATCGTCCCGCCCACTTCCGAGCCCGGCGTATGAACTGGCGCGTTATCAGCCTGGGCCTGATCGCCACGCTCAACGCGTGCTCGATGGCACCACCGCTCACCCCACCCAAGGTCGACCTGCCCGCCGAGTGGCAGGAAGCGCCGCCGAGCGTCGACGGGCAGTGGCAGGAAGCGGCGCCCGCCGAGGCCAGCGCGCGCGGCGCGTGGTGGACGGTATTTGACGACAGCACGCTGAACGCACTGGTGACGGACGCCGGCGCGGCCAATCAGGATCTCATGGCCGCTGCGGCCCGCCTGGAGCAGGCGCGCACGCTGGTCAACACCGCCGCCGCCGAACGCCTGCCCCGGCTCAATTTCGGCGCCGGCGCGGCCGGCGGCAAGGCCGAGAACGTGGGCCCGCTGGCACGGGCCGATGGCGATTTCCCTTCCTTCGAGCGCTACCGCTTCGGCGTGGCTGCCAGTTATGAAATCGACCTCTTTGGCCGCGTGCGCGACAGCGTGCAGGCCGCGCGGGCCGACAGCGCAGCGGCCGCAGCGCTCTACCAATCCCTGCAGCTGGCGCTGCAAGCCGAGGTCGCCCGCACCTACTTCCTGCTCCGCCAGACGGATGCCGAACTCGGCGTGCTGACAGAAGCGGTGCAGCTGCGACGTGACGCGGTGCGCCTGTTGAGCACGCAGGCCAATGCGGGCGACATCAGCGATCTCGATCTGGCGCGGGCCGAAGCCGAACTTCAAGCCACCCGCACCGAGCAGATTGGGCTCACCCGCACCCGCGCCGAACTCAGCCACGCGCTCGCGATTTTGCTCGGCAAGGCGCCGGCCAGTTTCAAATTGGCACCGGCGGCGCTGGCCGCCCGGCCGCCGAGCGTGCCCGCAGGTTTGCCATCGACCCTGCTGGAACGCCGTCCGGATATTGCCGCCGCCGAAAATCGGCTGGCTGCTGCCAACGCCCGCATCGGGGTGGCCAAGACCGCCTTCTACCCGGTGCTCAATCTGACCGCCGACGCCGGCTTTGCCTCGGGCGATATTGGTGAGCTGTTTTCATGGTCGGCCCGCACCTGGTCGCTCGGCCCGCTGGCCGGCGCGCTGCTAACCGCGCCGCTGTTTGACGGCGGACGCAATCGCGCCAATCTCAAACGGGCTGAAGCGGCGCTCATGGAAGAAACTGCCCTGTACCGCCAAAGCGTGCTCCGCGCGTTCGGCGAAGTGGAAGACGCATTGGTGGGCTTGCGCACGCTGGCCGAGCAAACCGATACGGTGGCCGCCACCCACGACGCGGCCGAGCGCGCGCTCGGCATCGCCAGCCAGCGCTATGACGCCGGCGCGGTGGGCTATCTGGATGTGATTGACGCCCGCCGCCAGACGCTGGCCACCGCGCGTCAGCAGCAGCAACTGCGAGGCGCCCGGCTGCAAACTACGGTGGCCTTGATTCGCGCGCTGGGCGGTAGCTGGTAACCGGTCATGGATAACGAGATTTACGTCCCGCAGATGAATCCCGGCGCGGTGCCGCCGCCGCCCAAAGAAGTGTTTGCGGTGATGGGCGAAGCGAATATCGAACGCATGCTGGAAGATTTTTATCTGGAGCTCGACCGGGGCTCGCCCGAACTCCGCGCGCTGTTTCCGGCAGATATGGTGGCCGCGTCGCGCCGGTCGGCGGCGTTTTTCGTCGGGCTGCTGGGCGGCCCGCCGCGCTATCACGAGCGTCACGGCAATCCCATGATGCGCGCCCGCCATCTGCCGTTTGCCATCAACGAAGACCGCCGGCGTGAATGGCTGGAATGTTTTGAACGCGTGCTCGACCATGCGCCGTCTCGCTATCACTTTCCGGCGGAGCATCTCGACGCGTTTCGCGCTTTTCTGCACGGCTTCTCGGCCTGGATGGTCAATCGCCGCTAGCGCGCGTGCCGGGCATGAAGCGGCAACCCGAGTCTGTTACCTTCCGCGCCAGCGTCCTTTCGGAGAACTCCCTTGCGCCTACTTTCGAGCACACTTCCGCGCGCCCTTGGCGTGTGCTGGCTAACGCTGCTGAGCCTGTTCGGCAATTCAGCGCCCGCGCTGGCCGATGGCGAGATCCTGCTGGGCCTGGTGCCCGCGGAAGACCCCAGCGCGCTGGTGACCGACAATCAGGCCATCATCGCAGCGCTCGAAGCCTCGCTGGGGATGAAGGTCAAACCTTTCATTGCCACCGACTACAACGGCGTGATTGAGGCGCTGCGCGCGAAGCGCCTGGATATCGCCATGATGGGGCCGTTTGCCTATGTGCTGGCCGCCACCGTGGCCGAGGTTGACCCCATCGCCATTCCCGATATAGCCAATCAGGGGCCCTTCTATCACTCGCTCATCATCACTCGCAAAGACACCGGCATTCACACGCTGGCGGATTTGAAAGGCCGCACGTTTTCGTTCGTCGACCCCAGTTCCACCGCGGGTCATCTGTTTCCCAAAACCGGCATGCTGCAGGCGGGCCTTAATCCCGACCGCGACATGCGGGCGATTTTCGCCGGCAGCCACGATGCCAGCGTGCTGGCGCTGCTGAACGGCAAAGTCGACGCCGCCGCCGTTGCCGACCGGCTGCTGGATGCCGTGGTCGGGCGCGGGCTGGCAAAGCGCGAAGATCTGGTGGTGGTGTGGCAGTCCGAGCCCATTCCCGGCGCGCCGGCGGTGATGCGGCGCGACCTGCCGGAAGACCTCAAACTCCGGCTGCGCACGGCCTTCGCCGCCATGCACGACGTGCCCTGGAGCAAGGGCACGGTCATCAAAAGCTGGGTGCCGATAACCGACCAGCACTTCGAGGCGGTGCGGGGCATGGCCACGCTGCTCAATCTCGATTTAAGCAAAATGAAATGATCGAAATCCTCCGCCTCACCAAAGCCTACGGCGCGCTGCCCGCGCTGAACGGCATTTCGATGACGGTGCCGGCCGGGGAAATGTGCGTGATTCTGGGGCCTTCGGGCGCGGGGAAATCCACGCTGCTGCGCTGTGTGAACCGGCTCATAGAGCCCGGCGGCGGCGAGATCCGGGTAAACGGACGCCCCGCGCCGACCACCCGCGCAGAGCTGCGCGAACTACGCGCCGGCATCGGCATGATTTTCCAGCATCACAATCTGGTGCCGCGCCTGTCGGTGCTCAAAAACGTGCTGAGCGGACGACTGGCGCGCTTGCCGCTATGGTCTTCGGTGCTGCAGATTTTCCCACGCGAGGACATCGCCATTGCAATGGAAGCCCTCGCCCGCGTAGGCCTGGCCGACCGCGCCGAAGACCGCGCGGATCGGCTCTCCGGCGGCCAGCAGCAGCGGGTGGGGATCGCGCGTGCGCTGGCCCAGCGGCCACAGGTGATTCTGGCCGACGAGCCGGTGGCGAGCCTCGATCCCAAAACCGCGCAGGTGGTGTTGAACGACCTGCGGGCCGCCGCCCACGAGCTCCAGATCGCCGTGCTGTGCAATCTGCATCAGGTGGCGCTGGCGCGACAGTTTGCCGACCGCATCGTCGGCATCGCGGCTGGCCAAATCGTGTTTGACGGGCCGCCAGCAGACCTTGACGACGCGGCCTTGGCCCGCATCTACCCCGAACTCGAGACCCACGCGGCATGAGCGGCTCGCGCCTGTTGCTGGGCGGGCGCTGGGGCCGCGGCCGCCTGTTGCGCTGGGCCATCGGCGGGCTGGCCGCGGCCGCCATCCTGGTGTGGAGCGCGCAGGGGGTGAATCTCAACCTGCGTGAATTCATTCGCGGCCTGCCCTGGGTGGTGGATCTGGTCTCGCGCATGGTGCCGCCCAACTGGGAATTTCTGCCGCGTCTCGGCCGCCCGGTGTTGGAGACGATTCAAATCGCGCTATGGGGCACGCTGCTGTCGATGGCCCTCGCCCTGCCGCTCGGCTTGCTGGCCGCGCGTAACCTAAGCCCCAATCTCGCGCTCTATCACCTGACGCGCCAAGCGCTCAATCTGCTCCGCGGGATCAACGAGTTTGTGTTCGCGCTGATTTTTGTCGCCGCCGTGGGGCTCGGCCCGTTTGCCGGCGTGCTGTCGCTGGCCATTCACGGCGCGGGCCTGCTGGGCAAGTTCTACGCGGACGCGATTGAAGAAATCGATGCCGGCCCGGTGGAAGCCCTGCGCGCCACCGGTGCGCGGCCCCTGCAGGTGTTTGTGTTTGGCGTGCTGCCGCAGGTCATTCCCGCGTGGATCGCCTCCACGCTCTATCGCTTCGAAGTGAATCTGCGCGCCGCCACCATCCTCGGCATGATTGGCGCCGGCGGCATAGGCTTTGAGCTCTACGGCTCGATGAAGCTCTTCCAATATCGCGACACCGCGACCTGCGTGCTGGTGATTCTGGCGATGGTGATGACGGCGGACTATGTGTCGTCGCGACTGCGCACGAAGATTCTGGCGGCTTGATGCGAGCAGGCGCGCTGGGTCAGTCTGCCGAAGGCGCGCCCGCCAAGCCGTAGCGCTTCATCTTGCGATAGAGCGTGCTTCTGGAGATCCCCAGACGGCGGGCGACGGCAGACAGGTTGTCGCCCTGCCGCAGCAGTTCGGCTTCGATCGCGCTGCGCTCAAGCCCGCTGATGCTGTGCTCATGTTGATCCGTCGCAGACGCCAACAGCCCCAACTGCGGCCGGTACTCTTCCGGCAAATCAGCCTCGGTCAGGGTGCTGCTCTCGCTTTGCAGATACATCGCCTCAAGCAGGTTGTGCAGCTCATACACATTCCCGGGCCAGCGGAAGTGGGTCAGCGTTGCCTGCAAGGCGAGCGAGAGCTGGCGCGGGCCGAGCCCGTAGCGGGCCTCGAGTGCTAGCAGGCGACGATGGGCCAGCAGCGGCAGATCACTCAGGCGGTCGCGCAAGGCTGGCAAGCGCAGCCCAAACACCTTCAGGCGATAAAAGAGGTCGAGCCGAAAGCGGCCGGCCGCCACGGCCTCGTTTAACTTGCTTTGGGTGCCCGCAACGAGGCGGACCCGCACCGGGTACTCGCGCTGTCCCCCCACTCGCAACACCACGTTGTCTTGCAGCGCGCGCACCAGTCCGAGCTGGGCGGACAGGGGCAGGGCGTCGATGTCGTCGAGAAACAAAGTGCCGCCGTCGGCTTCCTGCAAGCGGCCAAGCCGACCGCTGACCTCGTCGCCGAACAGCTCGATGGCGAGCTGCTCGGGGGTGAAAGTGCGACAGCGCAGGCTGTGCCACGGCCCGGCCGCAACGGCGGAACTCTCGTGAATGGCGCGAGCGAAACGCTGCTTGCCGACCCCTGGCTCGCCCAGCAACAGGACCGGCGCAGACGCGCGCGCCATCCGCGCCGCGCGGCGTTTGGCGTCCAGCAGTTGCGGATGAACACCGATGATGCCGGAGAAGGCATTCGGCGCCGGGGCCGGGGCGGGTCTGGACCGCAACTGGCCGACCTCGCGCCGAGGCTCGAGGACCAGCAAGCCGCCCTCCCAGCCTTGGCCGCGCGGGCCATAAGGCTCCAGCGCCAGCGCCCGCGTGCGCGGGGGGAGGGCGGCGATGAGATGTTTGAGTTCGGGCTCGCGACTGACCTGCAGGAACTGCCGGCCGCGCGCCAGCGGGGTGGCCTCCGGCGCGCCGGCGAACAAGGCCCGCGCCAGCTCATTGGCCGCCAGCACCCGGCCTTTCCGGTCGAGCAACACCAGCGCCTGCAGCCCCCGCCGGGAGGTCTGTTGCTGATACCAGTGCAGTAGCTGCACCGAGCGGGCGAGTTCGCGGGAGTTCAGGGTTTCTTCAATTTGATGGGCTGCCGTCACGGCGAGCGCGAGGCAGTGCTGCTGGTGGCTGTCGCCGAAGCTGGTCACATCCACCACGCCCACCAGATGGCCGTCCACCGCGTCGCGCACCGGCGCCGCCGAACAGCTCCAGATTTTAGCCACCGCCAGCAGGTGCTCGGCGCTGTGAACTTCGGCCGGTGCGTTGCGCGCGATCGCCGTGCCAATAGCGTTGGTGCCGCCGCTCTGCTCGCTCCATTCGTAACCCGGCGAGACGCAATCGCGCGCGCCACGGTCGACCACCGTGGGGCTGCCGCAAATATCCAGCATCGTGCCGCTGGCGTCGGCGATGATGAGGCAACTTTGGGTGTCGGAGAGAATGTCGCCCAGCACCCGCCAGGTGTGCTGGAAGGCGCGCAAAAGCTCGCTGTTGTGGTCGCGCAGTTGCTCGAGCGTGGTGCCCGCCCGTTGGCTTGGGCGCTGCGCGACCGGCGCGACCCCCATCGCCAGACAGCGCAGCCAGGACTCCCGCACCACCTCGCGCAGATTCGGATCCACCACGCCGCCACGCTCGACCAGCGTCAGCCACGCGCGCTCCACCTGCTTGCGGTAGAGACGATCAGCCTCGCGGGGAGTGCGGCCAAAACTCTGGATGTCCATCCCCGGATTGTCGGGCTGCCTTTGCGCCAGACACAAGCCGGCAGTGTCGCAATTTGCGACAAGCCTGCGCGGAAGCCGGTTTTGCCATCTTTTTATGGCTGAAATGCGCGGGCAGGCTCGCCTTTTAGGGCGTGGGCGTGAATGATGTAGGGGTCAAACCTTCAATAAGGCCCGGAGCGCCGCCCATTCAAAAGGCGCCAGGGCTCACCAGAACCGTAGAGGAGAGAGAAGATGGAAGTAGGTGCGTTCTATCTGCCGTCAGTCGGCACGAAAGAAGAAATTTTGCAGGGCATGGCCGGCAAGCGGACGGATCTCTATCAGCGCATGTTGAAAGAGATCAGCGAGCAGGTGGGCTACATGGACCAATACGGTTACTACGGCGCCGGTTTCACCGAGCACCACTTCCACATTGAAGGCGAGGAAGTCTCGACCAACCCGGTCATTCTCGACCTCTACTTCGGGATGCAGACGAAGAACATGAAGTTCGGCCAGCTCGGCAACGTGCTGCCCTCCCAGAACCCGATCAACCTCGCCGAAAACATCGCGATGATTTCGCAGATGCTGCAGGGCCGTACCTTTGCCGGTTTCGCCCGTGGCTATCAGCCGCGCTGGGTGAACGTGCTGGGTCAGCAGGTGGGCCTGCAGGAGCCCGGTGAAGGCGCGGACTACGAAGAACTCAAGCGCTCGCTGTTCGAAGAGCACTTCGAAATCATGCACAAGGCGTGGACCAAGGACACCTTCCGTCACGAAGGCAAGCACTGGCAGATCCCGGGCAAGCCCATCAAGTGGCTGGCCCACGAAGTGGCCGCCAAGTACGGTCAGGGTCTGGATGAGAACAACGACATCGTCGAAATCGGCATCGCCCCGCCGACCTACAACAAGCAAATTCCCGACATGTTCATGCCCTTCGCCACCTCCGAGCGTTCGATCGCCTGGGGCATGGAACGCGGCATCGTGCCGGTGACCATCATGACCCATCCGGAAGTCATCAAAGGCCATTTCGACGCCGGCATGAAGGCCGCGCAGAAGGCCGGTCGCGATCTTAAATTTGGTCAGGGCATGGCGATGAGCCGCGAGCTGATCGTGGCCGACACCGATGAAGAAGCCGAAGCCATTGCGCGCGAAGCCGGTGCCTTCATCTGGAACAACTTCTTCGTGCCCTTCGGCTTCAACGCCGCCATCGCCGGTCCCGGCGAAGGCCCGTTCGATATGCCGGCCACGTTTGAAACCCTGGCCGATCGCGGTCTGGTGATCTACGGCAGCCCGGACACCATCAACCGCAAGCTGGAAAAACTCCTGAAGGACCTGCCGGTCGACTACTTCTGGATGTTTATCTACAACCACATGCCGCATGCCCAGTGCATGAAGAGCCTGGAATTGTTGACCGAAAAAGTGTGGCCCAACTTCACTGACAAAATCGGTGGCAGCGGCAACGTGACCCGGATGCGCGCCAAGGCCTGAAGCCAGCCGTAGACGACCACGAAGAAGGGGCGGCAACGCCCCTTTTTTTATGCCCGTTTTGCGGTGGCGCCCGGAAAGCCGTTAGCCTTCACCCATGACTGAATTGAGCACTCTCTAGATGTGCGGCTTTTGCGCCGTGTTTGCCGGCAGCCCGCACTGGAGCGAGCTCCCCACGGGGGACGCGCCCGACGAGCTCACGCGTCAGGCCGTGCGCCGCCAGCGCCTGCGCTTGCTGAACGCAGTGGTGCAGGCCTACGGCTGCACGGTGGAAGACTGGCACGGCGGGCAATACATCGTGCGCAGCCTGCGCGGTCGCAGCGAAATCGTGAGCGCCCTGCCCGAAGTCTGGACGCTGGTAGAAGCCATCGCCGGCGAAGCCATCGACCCACTGTCGCCCGCGCTGCTCGCCGCCTTAAAGGCCATCAAGGCCCCGTGAGCGCGCCCGCCGGTCGTCCGCTAATAGTCCTCACCGGCTTTCTCGGCAGCGGTAAAACCACGCTCCTTAACCGCTGGCTGCACGATCCGGCGCTGGCTGGCACCGCGGTGCTGATCAACGAATTTGGCGAGATTGGCCTGGACC
>CAMCQE010000025.1 GCA_945876945.1 Klebsiella pneumoniae | reverse complement strand
CAGGCCGGTCGCGACCCCTGGCACGCTGGTGCGCATCGCCGTTTCGTTTTCGTGCAGCGGGGGCCCAAGAATGCTGTCGAGATCGGCAACGGTGAGCGCGGGCCCGGCGCTTTTGCCTTCAGCCAGACGCACCGCCAGATGGCGCAGCACGGCGCCAATCTCGCGCGCGAGTTGGCGCACGCCGGCTTCCCGCGTGTAGCCGGCAATCAAGGCCGCAATGAGGGCGTCGGTCAGTTCGCCGTGGCTGCTGTCGACGCCGTTCGCGAGGCGTTGGCGTGGGATGAGATAGCGCCGCGCGATTTCCAGTTTTTCTTCCTGGCTATAGCCGGGCAGGGAAATGATTTCCATCCGGTCGCGCAGCGCGTTGGGAATGCCGTCGAGCTGGTTGGCAGTGCCCAGAAACATCACCTTGGAGAGGTCGAACGTCACGCCGAGGTAGTTGTCGCGAAAGCTGCTGTTTTGTTCCGGGTCCAGCACCTCCAGCAGCGCAGAGGACGGGTCGCCGTGAAAACCACCGGCGCCGAGTTTGTCGATTTCATCCAGCATCAGCACCGGATTGCGCGTGCCGGCTTTGCGCAGCGCTTGCACGATGGTGCCGGGCAGCGCGCCGATGTAGGTGCGGCGGTGGCCGCGAATCTCAGCTTCGTCGTGTACGCCGCCCAGACTCACGCGACCGAACACGCGGCCCAGCGCGCGGGCGATGCTGCTGCCGAGCGAGGTTTTGCCCACGCCAGGCGCGCCAACAAAACACAGGATGGGGCTTTTGCCGCCGGGATTGAGTTTGCGCACGGCGAGGTATTCGAGAATCCGGCGCTTCACTTTGTCGAGACCGTAGTGGTCTTCTTCCAGCACCGCACGCGCGGCTTCGATGTCGATCCGGTCGGCGCTTTCCTTGTCCCACGGCAGCTCGGAAATCCACTCCAGCCAGGTTCTGATTTGCGCACTTTCGGCCGAGCTTTCACCCATGCGGTCGAGTCGTCGGAGTTCTTTCTGGGCCTGCCGCTGCACGTCTTCGGGCAGATGGGCGTCTTCGATCGCGCGTCGGAGTTCCGAGAGATCTTCTTCGCGGTCCTCGCCTTCACCGAGCTCCTTGCGGATCGCGCGCATCTGTTCCCGCAACACCGCCTCGCGCTGACGTTCATCAAAGGCTTCGCGCGTTTGCTTGCCAATTTCAGCCGAGATTTTGAGCACTTCCAGTTGATGCGCGACCAGCGTCAACAGCTTGTCGAGGCGGGCGCTCAGGTCGATGGTCTCCAGCAAATGCTGAAGTTCTACCGGCGGCAAATCCAGAATGCTCGCGATGAGGTCGGCCAGCGCGGTGGGCGAGGCAATGTTGTCGAGGGCGTTCGTGATCCCTGCCGGCGCTTCCGGCAGATGCTGCAGAACGGCCTGCGCCTGTTGCCGCAGCTGCAAGAGGCGGGCGTCAATCTCCGAGGTATGGGTGTCGTCTTCCTGCAGGCGCTCGATGCGCGCGGCGAGAAATGGCAAGTCCTCGACGTATTCGATGACGCGAAAGCGCGCCTCGCCCTGACACACCACTTGCAGCGTGCCATCGCCGCTGGCCCGTCGCCGCGCGATGTTGGCAATGGTGCCGATCGCAAAGAGATCTTTCCCGCCGGGCGTGTTCTCGGTGGGGTCGCGTTGGAGGATCAGGCCGATTTGGCGTCGCGCCTGCACGGCGTCTTCCACCGCCGCGATCGATTTGACCCGCCCCATCGAGAGCGGCGACAGCACGCCTGGAAACAGCACCAGATTGCGCACCGGCACGATGGCGATCACGTCCGGCGGCAATGGCACGGCGACGCTGCGGGTAGGCGTTGCCTCGTCCTTGAGGATGGTCATGCTGGGTGTCCGATTACTGCAGGCCAGACCTGCTGCTTAACGCCGGCTCAGCTGATGGCCTGAAGCCGGACCCCGCCGGCCTGAACGTGGCCGACAGGGCTATGGTCGGCCAACGCGCAAGCTCGCCTGTTGCGCTCGATCCATTTTTGGCGCGGTCGGTTGCCTCCACGGCCCCGGCCTTGCCGAGGCGGCAGCGCTCACGCCGCGATCTTTACGCCGCTTCCGGTTGTTATCATCACGGCACTTTAGAAACCCCCCGGAGGTCGCGGTGCTGGATGTTCTCGACAAAATGCTGCCGCAACGCTTCTGGGCCTGGACTTGCTGCGGAATCCTCGCGCTGGTGAGCCTGACCTTACTGGGCCATTCCGTGTTGTGGGCGTGGCCCGCGCTGGCTTTCGGCGCGCTGACGCTGGTGGGCGCGTGGGATTATCTGCAAGCGCGCCAGTCTGTGCGCCGGAACTATCCGGTGCTCGCGCACCTCCGGTTTTTCTTCGAATTTATCCGGCCGGAAATCCGTCAGTACTTCATCGAGTCTGATACCGAGGAGCTGCCGTACTCGCGCGCCCAGCGCTCCATCATCTACCAGCGCGCCAAGGGGGAGTCCGACAAGCGCCCTTTCGGCACCCAGCTGAATGTCTACGAACCGCAGTACGAGTGGATTAACCACTCGCTGATGCCGACCACCATCGCCAGTCAGGATTTTCGCGTGCAGGTCGGGGGCGCCGCGTGCACCCGCCCGTATTCGACCAGCGTGATGAACATTTCTGCGATGAGCTACGGCGCACTGTCGGCTAACGCCATTCTGGCGCTGAACGAAGGTGCGCGCCGCGGCGGCTTTTATCACGACACCGGCGAAGGCTCGGTGTCGCGCTATCACCGCGAGCCGGGCGGCGATCTGGTGTGGGAGATCGGTTCGGGCTACTTCGGCTGCCGCACGCCGGACGGCAGGTTCGATCCGGAGAAATTCCGGCAGAACGCGGCCTCCGAGCAGGTAAAGATGATCGAGCTCAAGCTCTCGCAGGGCGCCAAGCCGGGGCACGGCGGCGTGTTGCCGGGGGCCAAGGTCACCGCGGAAATTGCGTCAGCGCGGGGCGTGCAGATTGGTGAGGACTGCATTTCGCCGGCCGCCCACTCGGCGTTTTCCACGCCGCTCGAAATGATGGCCTTCGTGGGCCAGTTGCGGGAGCTGTCCGGTGGCAAGCCGGTGGGCATCAAGCTCGCCATTGGTCATCCCTGGGAATGGTTTGGCGTGGCCAAGGCCATGCTGCAGACCGGGATTGCGCCCGACTTCATCGTGGTAGATGGCGGCGAAGGCGGCACCGGTGCGGCACCGCTCGAATTCAGCAATCACGTGGGCGCGCCGCTGCGCGAAGCGCTGATGCTGGTGCACAACACGCTGGTCGGCATCAATCTGCGGCATCAGGTGAAGATTGCCGCGTCGGCCAAAATTGTCACCGCTTTCGATATCGCCCGCTGTATGGCGATGGGCGCCGACTGGTGCAACTCGGCGCGAGGCTTCATGTTTGCCCTGGGCTGCCTGCAAGCCCAAACCTGCCATACCGGACATTGCCCGACCGGGGTCACCACGCAAGACCCGCAGCGCATGCGGGCGCTGGTGGTGCCGGACAAGGCCGAGCGCGTGTATCAGTTCCATCACAACACCCTGCATGCTTTGCAGGAGCTGGTGGCGGCCGCGGGGCTCTCGCATCCCAATCAACTGGGGCCGGAGCACATCATCCGGCGAGTATCGTCCACCGAAGTGCGCTCGCTGGCCGCGCTGCATCTGTGGCTCACGCCGGGCGAGCTCTTGCGGGCGACGCCTGACCATCCGGTGTTCAAGATGTTCTGGGAAGTCGCGCGCGCCGAGACCTTCGCCGCCCCCGACTACCTGCTTCGTTCGCATCACCCGGTCGCCGCCTGAGGCCATGAGCCTGCGCCTGTTTCTGGATTCAGCCGATGGCGCGCAGTGGCGAGAATGGTTGCCGGGCGGACTTCTGTTTGGCGTGACGACCAATCCCACCTTGCTTCAGCGCGCGGGCGTGGCCTGCTCGCTGCCCGCACTGAGCGCGCTCACCGAGCAGGCGCTGAGCCTGGGCGCGCAGGAAATCCATCTCCAGGCCTGGGGTGGCACTGCCGCCGCGTTTTACGAGTGCGGCACGGCGCTGGCCGCGATTGCGCCGACGCAGGTGGCCGTGAAACTGCCGATCACCCGCGCCGGCACCGAGGCCGCAGCGCGCCTGCTCGCAGAGGGCACGCGGGTGACGTTTACCGCGTGCTACGACGTGAGCCAAATGCTGATCGCGAGCGCACTGGGGGCTGACTACGCCGCGCCCTATCTGGGGCGCATCGGGGATGCCGGGCGGGATGGCCACGCGGAAGTCGTGGCCATGCAGCGCGCCATCGAGGGGCTGGGATCGACCACTCGCGTATTGGTGGCGAGCGTGCGGGAGACCCGCGATTTGAGCCGGCTGGCCGCGGCTGGCCTGCATACCTTCACGCTGTCACCGGCTTTGCTCGCCGCGCTGTTCGAGCAACCGGAGACGCTGGCCGCTGCACGTCAGTTCGAGCTCGACGCCGGCGCTTAGGGCGCGCCTGGCGATACCGCCCTCCCTGTAAGTTTCGCGCTTACTTCCGGTCTCACGTCTGCGCCTGACCTCGATCAGGCGCCATCCGCGCCCGCTTCCCTATCGTTCACTGCCACGACATGGAGTGCGTTGCAGTTTCGCGCGTGCTCGTCATGCCTTGCGATCGAACGAGGAGTGCGCCGAATGCTCATCAAAGCTGCTTGTCTCACCGCCGTCTGGGGTCTCGCTCTGCTGTTCGCATCGTCTGTGCAGGCCGATGGGTATTACGCGGCGATCGAAGGTGGCGGACGCTTTCTCGAGCACGCGAGCGTGCGCGAGACCGGCGCCGGCGCGCCCTTGCCAGCGGCCCGTTTGGAAGGCGGGTTCGATGCGGGTTCCGCAGTGGGGGTCACCTTTGGCAAGTACCTGCAGCAGAACCTGCGCACCGAAGTGGAAATGCAATGGAGCAGCAACGCGCTCGATTACCTCGGCGTGCGCCGGGACGGTGGTCTGGGCGCGACTTTGACCAAGCCGCCTCTGACCGGCCAGCGCTTGCGCACTGGTGGAGATCTCGAGGCCATCGCGTTTATGGTCAATGCGTTTTACGAAGTCGATTACGGCCTGTTACGGCCCTATTTCGGCGCAGGCGTGGGGCTGGCGGATCTCAATCTCAGAAAAAGCCGGCTGACGGGGGTGGGGAATCAGCGTTTTACCTCGCCCGTCGCGTTGGCCGACGACAACACCACAGTGCTGGCCTATCAGGCCGGCGCCGGTGTGGCGCTGCCGCTCAGCACCCGCTGGACGATGGCGGTGGATTATCGCTACTTCGCGAGCGAGGACGCTGAGTTTGACCTGCAGGCCGGCGCGGGTCGCTTGCAGAGCGATTACGGCAGTCACAACGTGATTGCGAGCCTGCGTTACGATTTTTGAGTCGGCGCGCTTATTTCGCGCGTTGCCGTTCGCGATAGTGGCGGGGGGAGAAACCCGTCCAGGTTTTGAAAGCGCGCGAAAACGCGCTGGCGTCGTCAAATCCCAGCGCGCGCGCGATTTCTTCGTTCTGCAGTCCACTGCGGCGCATCAGTTCCTGCGCGCGTTCGAGCCGCACTTCCGTCAGCAGCGCGGAGTAGCTGCTGCCCTCTTCATCAAGCCGCCGTTGCAGCGTGCGCTGGGTGAGATGCAGCGCGCTCACCACTGCCGGCAGCGCCGGAATGGGCGTGCTGGCGCGCAGGCGACTGCGCACGACGTCGGCATAGGAGAGCGGTTCCTGCATCACCGCGCTCAGCCGTTGGCATTGGTTGGCATAGAAACGATAGGACATCGCGTTCGCCTGCGGCGGCGGCGTATCCCACACGGCACGGGGGAAATGAATCTGGTTGGCATCGGCCTCGAACGTCACCGGGCAGCGGTAGTAGCGCTCATAGGGCGCGCGATCCGGCGGCGGCGCGTGGCGAAAATTGACCCGTAGCGGATTCAGCGTCGCGCCCAGATTCTGTCGAAACAGCGCCAGCGTGGCGGCGGTGTCGCGCTCCACAAAGAAGCGTCCCAGATCGCCCACGTCGGCGTTTTCGTGAAAGGCCACGTATTCCTCGTCGCCAGTGCGCCAGACCGTGAGTTCGATCGCGCCCCAGCTGAGTTCGGGCCAGGTGGGCACCGCATGCAACAGCTCCCGCATCGTTGGCGCGCAGGCCGCGGCCAGGCCAAGCACGCCGAAGATGGCGAGGTTGTAGCGCATACCGACCTCGAGGCCGGCGGCTGGCAGCGCCAGCGCGTCCAGCGCGAGGCGAATGAATTTGAGTTCCTGATCGAAGCGTATGCGGTAGCTGGGTTCTTCCAGCGCGAAGCGCGGGATATCCGTAGCGAGCAGCAGGGGCATGATGTCGTGGCCGTGCGCTTCCAGCACTTCGATCACGGGCGCGAGTCCATAGGCCAGCCGCAGCGGGCGCAACATGGCACTCCCGAACAGATAGCGCGGCGGCGTCGCGCGGCGGCGACGTGGGGGGGATGTGTTGGCCAAACGAGATTCCTTTGCGGCTGGCACCAAATGCAAAGAAATTTACACATTCCGTCATTCCCGGTCGACCGGGCGTTGCGGAGACTTGATGCCCTTAACAACAACGACCGTGGCGCGCGAACGCCCGGCGGCCACATAAAAACGGCGGAGGTCCTCATGAAATTCATGTTCTTTTTCTATCCTGCGATCCCGGGCACGCTGGAAGACCGCGAGCGCCTGCGCCCCATCGCTGCCCGCACCGATCGCTTCCAGCAAATGCTGGAGGAAATCGTCGAACTCTCGCAGATGGCCGAGGACCTCGGTTTCGAGGCGGTGTGCTATCCCGAGCATCACTTCCACACCGAAGGCGGCGAAATGGGCAGCCTGCCCTTGCTCACCCAGCACGTGATCAACAACACCAAGACCATCAAGGCCGGCCCGATTGGGTACGTGTTGGCCGGCTGGGATCCGCTCCGCCTTGCGCTCGAAATCGCCTGGCTCGACCAAATCTGTAAAGGCCGCACCATTGCCGGCTTTGCGCGCGGCTATCAAACGCGCTGGCTGAACCAGATGGCGCAGAAGCTCCATGTGGCGGCCTCAAACATGCACGACAAAGACGCCGCGCCGGACACCGACGCGATCAACCGTGAAGCCTTCCAGGAAATTTTCGAGATCTTGAAGCTGGCGTGGAAGGACGAGGGCTTTCGCTACAAGGGCAAGCACTACCAGTATCCGTTCCCCTATGAAACCGGCACGCCGTGGGCGGCCGCCGACTGGACGCGCAAGTACGGCGCGCCGGGCGAAATCGACGACAACGGCTTCATCCAGCAGATCAACGTGGTGCCGAAGCCATATCAGCGCCCGCATCCGCAGCTGTTTCAGGCGTTCTCGCAGAGCGAAAGCACCATTCGCTGGGCGGCGCGCGAAGGGCTCGTGCCCACCATGCTGACGGCCGATCCGCCGGCGCTGCGCGCGTTTGCCGAAGCGCACGTCGACGAAGCGAAGAAAGTGGGTCGCGACCTCAAACTCGGCGAGAACATCGGCGTGTTCCGCGGCGTGTACGTGGCCGACGATAAGCAGACAGCGCGCGATCTGGCCATCAAAGGCCTGATGGGCACGGGCTGGCCGGGCTGGGCGCACGCGTTTGGATTTACCGACGCCTTCCGTCTACCTGAGGACGACATCAAATATCCGGGCCAGCGCCTGCCGGTGTCGGAAGTGCGCATGGAGCGCTTTGAACAGGCGCACTTCTGTCTGGTCGGTAGCCCGAGCGACGTGCGCAAGGAAATGGATTTGCTGGTGGAAACCTGCAATCCCGAGTACTTCATCTGGCAGGGCGATCAGGGTTATTTGCCGCTCGACGACTGCAAGCGCGTGCTGGAGCGTTTCGGCAAGGAAGTCATGCCGCATTATCGTTAGGCGTCTTCAGGCGCGACCGGCGGGTTGACCGCCGGTTGTGGCCTGCGATCAGCAGTTCACTTCAGCGCGCCGAGCGGCGATCCAGCCCAGCAGCGGCGCCGCCAGTTCGACATCCAGCCCCGCGTAGCGCTCGTCAGAGCGTTCCAACAAAGCCAGCAGCGCCGCGTCTGCGGTGGCCATCCGCTCGGCCAGCGCCTCTGGCGTTAAGGGCACCCGCAACACGCCCAGCGTGCCGCGCGTAATGCGGGCAGCCTGTTCACAACCGAGTACAAACAGCATCTCTACCCACAGTTCGGCGTAGACCCGCGAGGCATTGGTGAAGCATTCGGCGTAACCGCCATCGTGCATCTCGCGCGCAAACGCCGCGATGGCGAGCACCTGTTGTTCGGTGCGACTCAGCGGGCGATTGAGTGAAGCCGTTTGCAAAGCCAGCTCAAAGGCCAGCATCAGGGACTCGGGGTCGTAATGATCGCGCAGCGCGAGGAGCTGGTCGGTGGTTTCACCGTGCCAGCCGTCGAGAAACTCCACGGCTTAGCGCGCGCCCGCCACCGGGCCCTGCGTGGCGACTGCGAAACCGGCGACCCATTCCGGGATGGCGTGGTAGAGCGCCACCTGTGGCGCGGGTGCCCCCAGCGCCTGCATCGCGGCGGCGGTCGCAATCCAGGCGCGAATTTCGTGCCCGCCACGGCCGCCGTCGCGGGAGATGTCGGCGTCGGTGTAGTGGGTCAGGGCGGCGAAATCCTGCGCTTCAAGCGCCGCCAGAAACGCCCTGTCCCATACCGGATTCAGCGGCACGCCGCGACTGGTGCCGGCCACCTGCAGTTTGGCTTCCTCCAGCACCCGCGCCTGCCGCGCGGCGCGGGCCTCCGGCGACACCGTGCCGCCGGCAATCAGCCGCTCCCGAACTTCCGGCGGCGCGCCGTTCAGCGCGGGCACCGGCGGGTCGTGGGAAATGCCGCCCGAGCCGAGAATCAGCACGCGTTTGTTCAGCGTGCCCACAAACGCACCCAGTGCGCGGCCCAGCGCCGCCACGCGCGTAAGCGGCGGTCGCGGCGTGGCCACGCAGTTGATGAACACCGGTAGCACGGGCGGCAACTCGGACCAGTTGAACAGCAGTTGCAGCAGCTGCGTGTGGCCGTGGTCGACTTCCATCCGATGCGAGATGGCGAGGTCTACGCCCTGCGCTTGCGCGTAGGCAGCGGCAGCCTCGGCCAAGGCAGGGTCCCCGGGCAGGGGGCCGGCCGGGGTATGCCAGTCGCCGATAGAAGCGCTCTCGGCACCGATGCAAAACGACGGCATGAGGCGATAGAAAAACGCGTTGAAGTGGTCCGGGCCAAAGGCCAGCACCAGTTCCGGCGCGAAGCGCGCGACCTCCTCACGTAGACGGCCGAAACACGCATCAACCTCGGCCTGCACCTCGGGTGCGGGGGGATTGTGGTCTTTCAGCGGCGTATGCGAGGCGGAGATCGCGAGCACGCTCATGCTTGGGCGCCCAGAAACTCGAGATGAATGCGGTTGAAGGTGGGGGCATCTTCAAACTGCGGCCAATGCCCGCAGCGGCTCATGCAGATGAACTGGGCATGCGGGATCAGGCGCGCGATTTTCTCACCCACATCCACGGCGGCGGTGGGGTCCTTGTCGGTCCACAGCACCAGCGTCGGCGCTTGAATCGCCGCCCACTCGGCGTCGGTCAGATTATTGCGCTGACGAATCTCCGGCTCCTGCAGACACAGAATGTGCGGCATGGCTTCGAGCATGCCGGGCGCTTGGTAGACCGCCTGGCGGCAGGCCACGAGGTCGTCGGTCACGCTCGCCGGATCGGCCATCAGCCATTCCAGACGCGTGCGCACGGTGGCCCACGCGGGATTCTCGACCGCCGCCATGGTGAGCGTTTTGATCTTGTGCATCACTTCCGGATTCATGGTGGCGCCGCCGGTGGTGTTCAGCACCAGGCGATCGACCCGCGCCGGGTATTTGAGCGCGAAGCGTGCCGCCACCCAGCCACCAAGGGATTCGCCCGAGATGTGCGCTTTCGCGCAGCCCAGCGTATCCAGCACCGCGCGGAGATGCTCCACATAGAGATCGATTTCATAGGCCTGCCTGGGCTTGTCGGAGTAACCGTGCCCGACCATGTCGATGGCGTAGGTGTCGAAGTGCTCGCCGTGCGCGATGAGATTGCGCGTATAGGCTTCGGCGTGGCCGCCGGTGCCGTGGAGCAGAATCAACACCGGCTTGCCCTTGGTGCCCGAATGCAGATAGCGGGTGCGCACGCCTTCGGCGCTCAGATAGCCCTGCTCGAAACTGCCCGTGCGCAGATCGCCCCAGAAACTCAAATGCTGATGCTCGCTCATAAGCGCCCCATGAATTGTTGTAAGTGGTCCAGGTAGTACTGCTTGCGACCGTACTCACGCTGGATGCCGGCTAGCAGCGCGCCGCGCTCGCCGGCGTAGTTCATTTCGTAGAGTTCGTGACGCGCGCCGAATTCGGTGCCGCAGAGATCCCACGCCAGTTTGAACAATTGCGCCTTGTCTTGCCCGTTGATGCCGGAGCCCCGGAGCGAGCGTTCAAGGTCATCGCTGATTGACGTATCGAACTCGGACAGACTCACCGGCATTTGAATGAGCCCGCCGCCGCCGAGTTTACGCAGCATGCCCACCAGTTTGGGATAGAACACGGGACCGAGCGCGCGACCGGCCTGCAGCGCGAAGAGATCGGGATACATCAGACCGTTGTCGGCGTCGCGCGTGGCCTGTTCTTCGGCCGAGCGCGTGGTGCTCCGGACCACTTCCAGACAGGCTACCGCCTCGCCCAGCACTTCCATGATGTCGGCGCGCGCAGCGATCCCGGCAGCTTCCGCCATCTTCACCAGCACCGCGTAGACGAAGCCGAGCTTCACTTCCAGTCGCGTGTTGGTTTGATGGGCGGTGAGTTCCCGCATGCGGGTTTCGCGGTACATGCGGTTGAGCAGCGTGATGTCTTCGTGCAGGAACACACGATCCCAGGGCACCAGCACGTGGTCGAACACGACCGTGGCGTCCATTTCATCGAACTGCGAGGACAGCGGATAGTCGTGACGCTGACCGGGGTGCGCGAACGACGGGCGGCAGAAGGTCTTGAGTCCTTTGGTGTTCATCGGAATCGCGAACACATTCGCATGCGGTTCCTCGCCCGGCTGGAATGTGGGCGGGAACGGCCAGACCAGAATTTCGTCCGCGTAGGGCGCGGCGGTCGCGATGCGCTTGATGCCGTGCACGATGAGGCCGTCGCTGTTGCGATCGACTACGCGCAGGCAAATCGCCGGATCGCTTTGCTCATGGCGCAGCTTGCCCTTGTCGAGCTGGGGGTCGAGCAGGGCGTGGGTGAGAAACAAATCGTGGCGCGCGCAGTGTTGATAGTAGTTCACCATCGCGTCCGCACGCTCGGTCGAAAACTCGGCAAAAAAGCTGCGCTTGGCCGCCAATGCCGTCAGCATCACGTTCAGAAAATCCGGGCTGCGGCCCATCATGCCGCAGGTGGATTCGGCCCAGATTCGATAGGCCTCGCGCTTGTGTCGCAATTGCTCCTGGGTGCGGGGAAACTCGTAGGCGCGGCCGATGCGTTCGCCGAGGTCCGGGCAGTCCACCGTGAGAGTGTCCCGATAGCGCTCCTCGTGTTGCAGGTCGTAGAGCCTGGCGAGCGACGCCACCGAGGCCTGGAATTGCGGGAAGGCGGTCACGTCTTCGACCCGTTCGCCGTTGTAGTAGACCTCGCGCCCGTCGCGCAGGCCTGCGATAAATTGTGCTCCGGTACGGACCGCCATGACGTTTGCTCCTGTTGTGGGTGACGACTTCCATCACCCTGTAGTGGTCTCAACACTCATCCCCGCGCGAGTCAGTCGCTGGCGTCGCTGTCGCGCGGTGAAACTAATATATTAGTATGGCAATTAGAGCATCTCGCCTCTTACCCTCGCAAGACGAGCACCTTTGATGGCCAGTCAATCTTCCAGCCGATTTCCCGTGCGACCCAGTCGGCGTGCCGCGTCTTCCGGCACACAGCCTTTGGCGCAGGGCGCCTATGAACATCTCATGCAACGTTTGCTCGAAGGCGAACTCGCACCGGGCGATCGGCTGTCCGTCATCGATCTTTCTGCGCAATTGGCCTGCAGCCGCGTGCCGGTGATGGAGGCGCTGAAACGGCTGGACGCCGAGGGTTTTGTGGAAATTATTCCGCAGGTGGGCTGTCGGGTGGCGCAGCCGGATGCGGCGGAGGTGCGGGATTTTTTCGAGCTATTTGCGGCCGTTGAGGGTTGCGTGGCGCGGCTGGCTGCAGGTCGGCGGGATGATGATGAGGTGCGCGAATTCAAGACGCTGTGCGCGCAGATCGACCGCGAATTGAAAGAGGCCGGCGGGCCTGAGGCGCGCGACCCGCGCTATCGTCGCTTGAACCTTGAGTTTCATTCCGCCATCCATCGTCTGGCGCGCGCGCCGCTGGCTTGCGCGGTGGCTGCCGGCATGTGGGACCGCAGCGATTTCTTCATCAAGGTGGCGTTTGGCTCGCTGTACTTCAATCGCCGCGTCCGCCAAGCCCATCTCGCCATTCGGCGGGCTATCGTCGACGGCGACCCGCAGGCCGCGGAGGCCGCCATCGCCACGCATTTGCGTCAGGTCGGCGAGGCGGTGGCGACCCGTTTGGGTAGCGGCCTTACTGATTAAGCTGAAAGTCGAGGTAAGCCTTGGCTGAGTCTTCGGGCGCTTCCTGCATCGGCACGTGTCCGGTGTCTGGCATCAGGAAGACGCGGCTGTTGGGCAGCATTCGATGCAGGATCTCCGCGCCCGAATAATGCAGCAGGCGGTCTTTATCGCCCCACTGAATGAGCGTAGGCACCGGGTTGCCAATTAACGCATCCTCCAGCGGCTTGGCCGAGGCAAATAGCTCATCAAACAGTTTGCTGTGGAAGTCGCAGTCGACGATGGCCCGCTTGGCCAGCGTTTTCACCACCGCGCCCGGGATGTAACTGGGCTTGGCGACGCACATGCGCAGAATGCGCTGGAAGTCGGCTACCGATCGAATCAACAGCGGGTTATCGCCATTTTCCAGCATGGCCTGCAGGTCGCTTTTGTCGGCGCCGGCGACGCCGGCCGGGGCCAGCAGCCACAGGCTCGAGATTTGTTCGGGATAGCGCACGGCGTAATGCGCGGCCAAATAGCCGCCCATCGAATTCCCTGCGATATGAAATTTCTTCAGACCTACGGCTTTGCAGAAAGCCGCCAGGCGGGCGAGTTGTTCGTCGAGCCCATAGCGCGCGGTCGGGATGCGGCTGCTCGCGCCAAAGCCCGGCAGGTCGGGGATGACAAGATGAAAGCGCGAGTTCAGATGGGTGGCCAGGCGTGGCCAGGCGTCGCAGTCGGCGCCAAAACCGTGAATGAGCAGGAGTGGATCGCCCTGCCCCCCTTCGAGGTAGACGATGCTGTGGTCGTCTACCGTGACGGTTTTGGTGGTGAGGCCTGCGGCTTTGCGCTGCAGATTGATCAGGAATTGGCTCACGGCCTGCGGGAAGGCGAAGTAAGCGCCGACGCCGCAGGCGATTAAACCCAGAACAAATGGCAACAGCATTCCCGACTCCGACGGTGTTGTTTGCCCGCAGACTACACGGCCAGCGGCATCTCCGGCAGTAGCAGGTGCGACGCGCAATCCTCGCCGTGGAACACTTTCTGTAGCGCGGGTTCCAGCACGGTGGCGACGTGTGCGAGTTCGCCGGTGTTGGGATTGCGGTCATAGCGCGGAAAATCACTGGATGTGACCAGCACGCGCAATCGATGCCCGGCCTTGAACAGCATGGACGTTCCCCACAGATCGATTTCGACGCGCAGGCGCGCGTTCGGCTCTACTGGCTCACGCCGTTCGCCGTCGCGCAGCGACAGGCGCAGCACGCCATCGCAGACGTTAAACGTGCGCCCGTCCGGATGCACATCGCAGAGTTTCAGCATGAAATCGGTGTCGCGCCCGCTGGTCGCCACATACAGCACGGCGCGCAGTGCGCCGGTGATTTCGAGATCCTCCTCGAGCACCGCGGAGGTGTACTCCAACACATCGCGCCGGCCCAGAATGCGCGCCTGATCGACCGGGCCTGGCGTGTACTGCGTCGGTAGCAGCAGCGTGCCGCCGCAGGTGGGGCAGGGGTCGTTCGGATCGTAAACATAGCTGCGCGCCGGGGTGCCGCTGGCCACCCGCTCGCGCGCCAGACTGCCGTCGCCGTTGAGGAACCAAGCGCGGGTTTGCGCACGGGCCGGCGGCCATTCCTGCTCATCGCGCCAGCGATTTTTGCCCTGCACGAATATTTTTACCGGCGCTTCCGGTTCGCCTGCGCCGTCTTCTTTCAGCCAGCGGTCGAACCAGCGCAACTGCAACCTGGTGAGGTCCTCTTTCATGTCGAGGAAGAGCCCGTTGGCGCGGAAGCCAAAATCGACCTCGCCCACGACGTTATGGAACATCGCGTGCGCCCAGGGGCCGATGATGAGCCGGCTTTCCTTGCGGGCAATATCACTGCCAGCGTGTTCGCGCATGGACTTGAAGTGCTGGAGGTCGCCCGCGAGCAATAGATCGTGCCAGCCCGCAATCGACAGACTCGGTGCGGTGACCGAGGCATGCCGTCCACTCACCAGCAGATTTTTCGTCCACGCATCGGGCTCGGCGTGGCGCAGCATCTCGAAGAAAAACGGCACAAAGCGCTCGTCGCCCGGTCGGGTGGGGGCGAACTGTTCCAGCGGCAACTGACGAAGGACGGTTTCAAAGTCGTCCATGTCGTCCACCAGCTGGCGCAGCAGCGGGAAGAACTCGGCCGGATCGGGGCGTCCCCTGATGAGCGCGGTCGGTCCAATCGCGCGCATGCTCCACATCGCCAGCAGGCCGATGTTGAGCGCGCCCCCGCGCCAGAAGTGGTTGTGCCAGAAATCGCAGGGCGCGGTGGTGGGCGACAGCGCCTTGAGCGCGGGATGTCCGCTGGCGGCGGCGAGCCAGGAGGTGCCGCCCATGTAGGAGAGCCCGTAGCAACCTACCGCGCCGCTCGACCAGCCTTGAGCCGCCGCCCAGGCGACGCTGTCATGGCCATCGTTCAGTTCATCCCGGTAAGGAAAGAAGGTGTCGCCTTCAGAGGCCCAGCGCCCGCGAACGTCCTGAATCACCACCGCATAGCCTGCCGCCGCCGCACGGACCGGATCGAGCGTCATCGCGGTGATGGGCCACAGTTCACGGTTGTAGGGCGTTCTTTGCAGGAGCACGGGGTGCGGGCCCGGCGCCTGGGGGCGGTAGACGTCGGCTCGCAGGACGACGCCATCGCGCATCGGAACGGCAACGCTTTTCTCAACAATGATGCTCATGAAGAGGGGCTCCTGTGGGTATCGGGTGGCTCGATGGGGCGCGTGCTCATGCCGAGCAGCGTCTCCATGTCTTTGCGGTGCGCATCAACCAGCGTCAGCCAGTCTTTGAGAAACAGCAGGCCGCCTTGGGTAACGGTATACATGCGGCGAGCGGGCCCATCGGTGCTGGTGTCCCAGTCGGATGACACCAGCCCCATGCGCTCCATCTGGCGGAGCGTGCGATAAATCGAGCCCTTGTTGTAATCGCCATAGCCGGCGTCCTCGAGTCGCTGCACCAGGTCGTAGCCATAAGCGGTCCAGCCCTGAAGCAGGGCGAGGAGGTGGGCGGTCAGCATGTCGCCGCTGGGCTTGAACCCGGCGAAGGCGTCGGTTCTCTGCATTCTCTGGTCCTTCGGATCTGCATTGCAGCAATTTTGCGTTGACACCTAGGTGCGCATCGCATATACAACGTTTCGTTAGTGTGCACTGCAACATGCTATGGCACAATCCAAACACTTACAGGAGTTAATCATGACCACAGCCCAGACCCGCAAGACGCCCAAAGATGACACCGCGCCGGCCGCCGCGATCTCCAGCTACCTGGAAACCTTGAGCGCCCAGCACGAAAAATTTGCCGAATCCATGAAAGAAAGCCGCGCCCGCGCCCATCGCTTCGCCGAAGAGATGAGCGAAGCCCTGCTCGCCGGGCAGCGCGACATGCTCGGCATCGCGCGCCAGATCGTGGGCAATCCCACCGACATGGGCGCCAACACCAAGGCCATGATGGAACTCGCCACCGCCGCCCAAGAGCGCTCGCTGTCGCTCGGCAAGTTCGTGTACACCGAACAGGCGCAGGTGGGTGCCGAAGTGCGCAAGTTCTGGGAAACCTCTCTCGCCAGCCAGCCGAGCTTTATGCCCAGCATGCCGGCGATGCCGAACTGGTTCCCCAAGTTCCAGTAAACCCTGTTAGATCCTGCTGGCATCCGTGAACCCCGTGCCGGGGTTTGCGGATCCTTATGAGTGCAAGCGGCGAGATCCTATGACTTCACGGCAATTCGAGGACGACGAAGCCCTGCCGCCCGAGGCGGACTATGACAACCCGTTTGCCCATGACCCTTCCGTAGAACTCACCACCACCCCGCTCTGGCGCGAAGCGGGCTGGGGCCTTGATTGGGTCAAACTGCGCTGGTCCACGGTGTTTTACGGCGCCGGCTTACCCCGCGGTCATCAGGAACCCGTGCTCCTGATCCCGGGCTTCATGGCGGGTGACGCCCTGATGCTTGAACTGCATCGCTGGTTAAAACGGATGGGCTACCGCTCCTATCTGTCCAACATCACCTGGAACAACGACTGTCCTGACCGCACCGCGAAAATGCTGGCCCAGCGCGCGTTGCGCATCAAGCAGGAAACCGGCATGCCTTTGCGCCTTATCGGCCATAGCTTGGGCGGGATGCTGGCCAAGAGCCTGGTGCAAGATCATCCCGCACTATTCGACCGCATCATCACCCTGGGCTCGCCGTTTCGCTCGATGGTGAAAGCCCATCCGGCGGTGGTGGGAATCTGGGACCAGCTCAAGCGGGCGCAGGGCGGGCTGATTGGGCGCAATCTCCATGCCTCCTGTGGCACCGGCCACTGCATGTGTGCTTTTGTTCGCAATATGCTGGACCCCAAGCCGCGCGCGCAGGTGGCGCAATTTGCGGTGTACTCGCGCCACGACGGCGTTGCCGAATGGACGAGCTGCATCGAAGAAGACGAGCGCAACAACACCGAAGTGCAAAGCACGCACATCGGTATGGTTTTTCATCCCGAAGTATTTCGGGCGATCGCGCAGCGGCTGGCCCAGCCGCTGATCGCATCTCGCCCGGTGACAGACGGAACGCCCAAGCGTTCCAAGGAGGAACCCGATGAGCGATGACGACCAGATGAATCCCGTTCGCCTGTGGCGCGAATGGTTTGTGAAGTCCGAAAAAGCCTGGAGTCAGGCCATGACCGACGTCATGGGGGATGAGCGCTTCTCCAAGGGCATGGGGCGCTACATGCAGGAAGCCCTGCACACGCACCGCATGTTCAGCGAATCCATGGCGCAATATCTGGCCAATCTGAACCTGCCTTCGCGTCAGGACATCCTGGACCTGAGCGACCGCATGGGGCAGGTGGAAGACGCCTTGGCCTCGGTGCAAGTGGAGTTGCGTGAATTGCGCACGCGACTGGCCCAGGGCGTGACCGCGCTGCCCGCCGCCAGCGCCGAACGTCCGAAACCGGCCCGGACCAAGCGTCCGCCGGAGCAAGCCTGAGATGGCCAGTAGACGCGCGCCGGCGGCGCGACCTACCGCCGCGCCTGCGATCCCGCAGGAAGAAATTGACCGTCAGGTAGAACGGGCCGTTGAGCGCACGCTGGCGCGCAACATCCCCGGTCTGCGCATGCCCACGCCGGACCTCGATCTGGACGTGGGGCAAACCCCGAAGGAACTGGTCTACGCCCACGAGACCATGCGGCTATATCACTACAAGCCGATGCTGGACGAGATCTATCGCGTGCCCTTGCTGGTGATCATGTCGCCGGTCGCCAAAGGCTACATTCTGGACCTCGCGCCCGGGCAAAGCCTGATTGAATATCTGGTGCTGCAAGGCTACGACGTCTACATGATCGACTGGATCGCGCCCCGCCGTGAGCATGCGGCGCTGGGCATCGAAGCCTATGTGGCGGGGATGATCGGCGAAGCCGTGGCGCGGGTCGCCGAAGATTCCGGCGAAACCGACCTCACCATGGTCGGCTATTGCATGGGCGGCATGCTGGCCTGTCTGTACACGGCGCTCTATCCGCGCAGGCTCAAAAATCTGGTGTGCTTCACCACGCCCATCAACGCCGACGGCATGACGCTCTACAAGCAGTGGGTGAATTCGCGCGCGTTCGATATCGATCGGCTGGTGAGTGAGCTGGGGGTTATCCCCGGCGAAATGATCAACGCGTCGATTCAGGCCTTGCGCCCGTTTCAGCGCAGCGCCAACCAGCTGCAGCTGCTGAACAACGTCGATAACGACGCCTTCGTCAAAGCCAATTTACGCTTCGACCGTTGGGCCGCCGACCAACTGCCCTTGCCCGGCGAACTCATGCGGGAGTTTGTGCGCGACTTTTTGCGCGCTAATCAGCTCATCACGGGTGATTTCCATGTGGGTGACAAAGGGATTGATCTGGGTAAAATCCGGTTGCCCTTTTTGCACGTCGCAGCGGAATACGATCACATTGTCCCCACCGCCGCCTCCAGCGACCTTATCGGTCTGATAGGCAGCAAGGACAAGCAGGAAATCGTGGTCAAGGGTGGGCATGTGAGTCTGGTCGCGGGCGGCAACGCGGTGTATCGCTTGTGGCCGCAGCTCGACCGTTGGCTGTCAATCCGTTCGGTTTAAGGCGCAACACAAGTCCGTGTCCGGCGCCTTTCAGTTTTAATTTTCAGAGCCCGAGGAGAATCCCGCTGATGTCCAACGCCCGTGTTGCTGAGGCCTGGAAACACTATCCCTTGCACACCAAGCTGCAGGGCAAGCCGTTCACCCTGCGTCCTATGACCGTGGACGACGGCGAAGCGCTGCGCGCGTTTGCCCTCGAGCTGCCCCCCCATGATCTGCTCTTCATGCGCCGCGATATCACCAAACCGGAAGGCATTAACCGTTGGGTCGACGCGGTGCGGCGCGGCGCGATGTACACCATCCTGTGTGAAGACGCGCACGGCATCGCCGGCTATTCCTCCTTACATCTCACCGAACTGGATTGGTCGCAGCACGTGGCCGATTTGCGGGTGGCCAGTGCGCATCGCGCGCGCGGTCTCGGGCTCGGCCGACTGCTCACGCGGGAAGCCTTCAATATGGCGCTCGCGCTAGGCATCGAGAAAGTGGAAGCGCGCATGACACCGGACCAGCAGGGCGCGCGGGCACTCTTTCAGGAACTGGGCTTTCAGCCCGAAGCGCTCCTCAAAGACGAAGTGAAAGACCGCGATGGCGAATATCACGACCTGCTGATCATGGCCTGTAACGTCGAAATCTTTTTGGCCCAGCGCCGGGCCTTTGGCGTTACCGGTTAATCCGCGCGCGCCGGCGTTCGTGCTTTCCTCAGCACGAGCGCCGAATCCAGGCCTCTAGCGCATTCGCGGGGAGCGCCCCGCTCTGGCGCGCGACCTCCTGCCCGTTCCTGAACACAATCAAGGTGGGAATGCTGCGAATTCCGTAGCGTTGCGCGATGTCCTGCGCGTCATCCGTGTTGATTTTCATGAGCCGCGCCGTGGGTTCCAGCGCCGCTGCCGCTTGTTCAAAAGCCGGCGCCATCGTCCGACAGGGGCCGCACCAGGGCGCCCAGAAATCCACCACCACCGGGATATCGTTGGCTTGCACGTGGCGGGTAAAACGGGCGCTGTCGACCGCCAGCGGATGCCCATCAAACAGCGCTTGGCGGCAGGCGCCGCAGTGGGGTCGTTCAGCAAGCCTAACGGCCGGCAGCCGGTTGGTTTTATCGCAGTGGGGGCAAACGAGGTGCAGGGTGTCGGTCATAGCGCGTCCATCGGCTGAGGCATACCAGCCGATATGGTGGGCGAGCCCGACATATTCAAGGTCTGTGACTTTTTTCGAGGCAAAAAAAACGAGGTACCCGTTACAGGTACCTCGTTGTCAGTCTCACTAGGAAGGTCTTTGTTGTCGTGCTTTAGCCCTGGAACTTCGGCATCACTTCCTTCGCAAACAGACTCATGCTGGCGCGAATATGGTGAGGCGCGAGGCCGGGCAGGGCGGTGGCACACACCATATGGGTGAGGCGACCGGCCTTGGTGTAGGCGTCGATCATTTCAGCGGCGTCCTTCGGCGTGCCCACGATGGCGTCCTCGCCGAAGAAGCTGAAGGCTTGCTTGCTGATCATTTCGTCCACGCTCGGAATGCCCTCGCCGGCCTTTTCATCGCCCGGCTGGTCGCCCGCTTCGGCGAACCATTTCGCATACTGGGTGGCCATGAAGTGCAGCGGCTTCGCCGCCAGTTCCCAGGCCTGCTCGCGGCTGGGCGCCACGTACACCGCACGCAGCTGCGCGATGTTGAAGTTGCGCGGGTCGCGGCCGAATTTGCGCAGGTTCTCGTCGTAGATCTTGTCCATCGCGCTCGGGCCCACGGCCTGGAAGTGGAAGCCCATGCGCGCGGCGCGCTCAATGGCCTTCGGCGCGATCGCGCCCATCCACATCGGCGGATGCGGACGCTGCAGCGCCGGCGGCACGATCTGGATGTTCTTCAGCTTGGTGAACTTGCCGTCGATCGTGACCGACTCGCCGGACAGCAGGCGCTGCACGATTTCGGCGCTTTCGGTCATGCGCGCGCCGCGTGTGGCAGCGGGAATGCCCTGATCGTCGAATTCAGCCGGGCGGTAGCCGAGGCCCACGCCAAGCTCGAAGCGACCGTTAGAGATGAGGTCGACGGTCGCGGTGTCTTCGGCCAGACGAACCGGGTTGTGCAGCGGCAGCAGCACGAGGAAGGTGCCGATGCGGATGCGGGTGGTGCGGGCGGCGACGGCGCCGGCGATGGGCAGCAGCGAGGGCGAATAGCCGTCATCCACAAAGTGATGTTCCGTCAGCCAGGCGTCGTCGAAGCCCATGGCTTCGGAATCGGCGATGAGGTCAAGGTGCGTGCGGTAGAGCTGTTCCCACGGCACGCGGGCAAATTCGGGGTTGCGGAACGGCCAGAGGACGCCGAAGCGAAGACTCATCTGTATCTCCCTCAAGTGAATTGGGCAGTTGGTATTGTTAGAGCGCTCAGGACGTTACACTCGACCTTCGTCAAGGGCAAGCCAGCCGACCACAATCGCGTCGCAACCCCATCGCCCAGAAAGTAGCCATCCCCTCCAGTGCTCGGTTATCGCCATATCTTTCATGCCGGCAATCACGCCGATGTGCTCAAGCACGCCGTGCTCACGCTGACCCTGCAGGCCTTGCTGCGTAAGGAAAAGCCCTTCGTCTATGTCGACACCCATGCCGGCGCCGGGCTTTATCCGCTGGACGATCCGCGCGCGCAGCGCACCGCGGAATACGTCGCCGGCATCGCGCGTTGGTGGGAGGCGCCGGCCACCAGCCCCGCGCTGGCGCCGCTGATGGACATCCTCCGCGCCGAAAATCCCGACGGCGAGTTGCGCCGTTATCCGGGCTCGCCGGCGATTGCGCGGCATCTGCTGCGCCCCGAAGACCGCATGGTGCTTTTTGAGCTGCATCCCGCTGACCACCAGACGCTGGTGGAAGGTTTTGGCGGCAGCGCCGGCGTGCGCATTGAGCAGGTCGATGCGTTTGCGCGCCTGAAAGCCTATGTGCCGCCACAGGAGCGGCGCGGGGTGGTGCTCGTCGATCCGCCTTATGAACTTAAAAGCGACTACGCCAAAGTGGTCGAGATGATTGCCGATGCGCATCGACGCTGGTCCACCGGGGTGTTTCTGCTGTGGTACCCCGTGCTCTCCAAGCTGGCCGCGCAACGTTTTGTCGAACGTCTGGCCAGCACCGGCATCCCGCGCCAGCTCTGTATCGAATACCTGCCCTTCATCGACGACGCCGCGGCCAACCTTCTAGGCTCAGGCATGCTCATCATCAATCCGCCCTTCAAGTTGGATGCGGCCCTGGTCGCTTTATCGAAGGTGCTGGGCGAGGGCGCTGCCAGTCACTGCCGGGTGCGGTGGACCGTGCCGGAGTAGCGTCCTGCCCAAGCCCCTTGGAGGAGGAATAGGTGACGGAGTCGCAAATCGAAGGATCGCCGCAGGATCTGAAGGACCGGGTCACCACCGAGCAGGTCACCATGGTGTTGCGTATGGGCGCACCGGGGGGATTGGCCTCGGCCGTCGTCTGTCTCATTTACGCCAGTTTGATTTTCCCTTACTTCCCCAAGTGGCAGGTGGCGCTCTGGGTAGCCTCTTCGATGCTTATCTGTGCGATCAGGGCGGGGCTGGCGTTCGCCGCCCGCAAAACAGGGCCGCTCAGGCCGTCCGGGCGATCGCCGCTGCTGTGCATCCTGATTGGCGCCACCTCAGGTTTGAGCTGGGGCGTCGCGGGGATTTTGTTCCTGCCCATGGACCAACCAGACATCATGTTCCTGCTGGCCTTGCTGCTGGCCGGTATGCCCACCGGTGCAATTTCCAGCTTGGGCAGTTTTTTCCCGGCTTATCTCGCCTACGTCGCTTGCTCGGTCTTACCTTTTGCACTCAACGCCATGCTGAGCTTCGAACATCATGCCGCGCTGACTAGCCTGGTCGGGCTGATTTTCTCCGGCTTCCTGCTGCGCATGAGCGCAATCAACAACGCGAACCTGCGCGAGAACATCGCCCAGCGGCTACGACTTGAGGCGCTGACCGGGTCGCTGGTCAAAGCCCGCGACGCCGCGGAAAGCGCCAGCCGCGCCAAGTCGAGTTTTCTCGCCAATATGAGCCATGAAATTCGCACCCCGCTGAACGCGGTGGTGGGGATCAGCGAACTGTTACAGGACATTACCGATAGCCCGCGCACGGTGGCCTATGCCGGCACCATTCGTAAATCCGCGCTGTCCCTGCTGGGCGTCATCAACGACGTGCTCGACCTCAGCCGGATTGAAGCCGGCGGCCTTAGCTTGCGGCCCGAGAGCTTCTGCGTGCGGACGCTACTGAACGAGATCCTGGACATGTTTGTCCCGGTGGCCCACGGCAAACAGCTCACGCTCAGCCTGCAGATCGCGCCCGTCGTGCCGGAATATGTCATGGCCGATCCGGTTCGGCTGCGTCAGGTGTTGGTGAATCTGCTCGGCAATGCGCTCAAATTTACCCAGGCGGGAGACGTGCGTGTGCAGGTGGACAGTGCGGCGACTGACGGTCGCCATCGGCTGTCAGTGGCGGTGGCCGATACTGGCGCGGGCCTCAGCCCCGAACAGCAGATCGCGATCTTCCAGCCTTTTACCCAGATCGATTTGGGGCACGTCAAAGCGCAGGGCGGGACCGGCCTTGGGCTCACCATTACCGCCGAACTCGTAAGCCTCATGGGCGGGCAGCTCAAGCTTGAAAGTACGCCGGGTCAGGGCTCGGTCTTTGTAGTGGACATCCCCGTGACCGTGGTGGACGCAACGGCCATGCCTGCGGCCATCCCTCCAACGCCCCCGGTTCGTCGCACCGATACGCCCCGGGTATTGCTGGTGGAGGACAATCCGGTGAACCAGCTGGTGGCCTCCGAAATGCTGATGTCCCTCGGCTGCAAGGTGCGGGTGGCGAACTCCGGTCAGGAAAGTTTGAGGGCCATGGCCGACGAGCCCTTCGATCTCGTCTTCATGGACTGCCAGATGCCTGAGATGGATGGCTTTGAGGCCACGCGGCGCTGGCGCCTCGACGAAGCGCTCAGGGGCAGCGCCCGACTGCCGGTGGTGGCGCTGACCGCGAACGCCATTCTCGGCGACCGCGAAAACTGTCTGGCGGCGGGGATGGACGACTACCTGCCGAAGCCGGTTTCCCGCGAACAGCTTGCCTTAGCGCTCAAGCGATATGTCGCGGAAACGGACCCGCTGACCGCCTGAGGCAGCCACGGGCGATGCAGGCACCGCCCGTGCTTGAGGTCAAAACTTAGAGTCCCAGACGGGGCTTCAGCCATGCCGCCATGCGGCTGATCGCCAAATCGGCTTGCGGCAGATTGCCCGCGCAGATTTGGAAGATGTGCTGCATTTCCGGGTAAATCTCGAGCTTCACTTCAACGCCGGCATCCAGCGCGCGATGCGCAATGCGGATCGAGTCGTCGAGTAGCACTTCTTCGTCGCCCACCTGGATGTACAGCGGCGCGATGCCTTTGAGGTCCGCGCCGAGCGGCGAGGCATAGGCGTCGGCAGCCTGGCCGCCCAGAAACAATTGCGCAATTTGCTTGATGCCGGCTTCGGAGACGCATTTGTCGACCGCCGCGCGAGTCTGCATGGTGCCGCCGGTAGCGCTCATGTCGGCCCAGGGCGAAATGGGCACCGCGCCGGCCGGCTGCGGCAGGCCTTCGTCGCGCGCTTTCAGCAGGGTGGCAATCACCAGACCGCCGCCGGCCGAGTCACCGGACAGCGCGATATGACCGGGCTTGATGCCCTGATCGAGCAGCCAGCGGTAGCTCGCAAGCGCGTCATTCACGGGCGCCGGATGGGCATGTTCCGGGGCCAGGCGATAGTCGACGACCAGCGCGCGGCAGCCGATGGCCTTGGCGATATGGCCCGCCATCCGGCGATGGGTCGCGGCGGAGCAGAACACATAGCCGCCGCCGTGGGTGTACTGGAGCACGCGATCGGTGGCGCAGCCGGCCGGGGTCAGCATGAGCGCGGGCACGCCGTTGGCGTTGACGGATTCGGTCGCGACATCGGCAGGTTCGGTGGTCATCTCGGCGAAGACTTCGGCGTCTTTGCGCATGTCGGCCAGCGTTGCGCTGGGGTTGCTCAACACTTTCTCGTTGAACTTCTGATAGGCATCCCGCAGGTCCTGGGGCGTACGAATACTCATGACTCTCCTCCTCTGATGGCCTGACGGCCGATGGCTTTTTGGTATGGGAAAAGGGCGCCCGGCAACTGGGAAATCTGGGCCGGCCGCCGCAGGCGACTCGCCGGATGATATAGAAGGCCTCCGGGGCAAAGAAGCGCCGGGTATCATTCGGCCTTATCCGCTCGCCGCCCGCTCTGAAAGGAATTTCCCGTCGCCCGCAAAGCTCCCACTTCGCAACGTCCCGCCTCTCGCGATTTACGCAAGCTCTCGCTGCTCTGGCGTTTTGTCCGTCCGCATCGAGCGCGCATTCTCGCGGCTGCCGTCGCGCTGATAGTGGCGGCGGGCAGCGTGCTCGCCATCGGGCAGGGTTTGAAGCTGGTGATCGACCGTGGCATCGCCGCGGGCAATCCCGGCATGTTGAACGAGGCTTTGGTGGGCTTGCTGGTGGTGATTGTGGTGATGTCGTGCGCCACTTTTGGCCGCTACTACCTCGTGACCTGGCTCGGTGAGCGGGTAACGGCCGATCTGCGCCGCGCGGTGTTTGAGCACATTCTCAAACTCTCGCCCGCGTTTTTTGAAGTCACGCGCACCGGCGAAGTGATCTCCCGCCTCACCAACGACACCAGCGTGATTGAAACCGTGGTGGGCTCCTCGGCCTCGTTCGCGCTCCGCAATTTCTTGCTGATGCTGGGCGCCTTTGGGCTACTCGCTCATACCTCCATAAAGCTCACCGCGCTGGTGCTCATCGGCGTGCCGGTGGTGTTTTTGCCCATCATCATCGCCGGCCGCCACGTGCGCCGACTGTCGCGCGCGAGTCAGGATCGACTGGCCGAGGTCGCGGCCTACATCGACGAAACCTTGCATGAAATTCGCACCGTGCAGGCCTATGTGCACGAGCCCGTGGACCGCGCGAGTTTCGGCGCGCGGGTCGAGGGCCAGTTCGACACCGCCAAGCAGCGCATCCTGGTGCGCGCGGCCATGATCTCCGCCGTGATCCTGCTGGCCTTCGGCGCCATCGGCGTCATTTTGTGGGTGGGCGGGAATGACGTCGTTGCCGGCAGGCTTTCGCCCGGCAATCTTTCGGCCTTCGTGTTCTATGCCGTGCTGGTCGCGGGCGCAGTTGGCGCGATCGCCGAAGTGATGGGTGAGTTGCAGCGGGCCGCAGGCGCGGCGGAGCGTCTGCTCGAACTGCTCGCCACCGAGCCGCAAATCGTGGCGCCGGAAAATCCCAAGCCTTTGGCGCTGCCGTCCAGAGGCGCGCTCAGCTTCGAGAATGTGAGCTTTCGCTATCCCACGCGCCCCGACGCGCTGGCGCTCGATGAGCTGACGCTCAGCGTGGCGGCCGGCGAGAAGCTTGCGCTGGTTGGGCCTTCGGGCGCGGGCAAGACCACCCTGTTCCAGCTGCTGTTGCGCTACTACGACCCGCAATCCGGCGTCATCCGCTTTGATGGGGTGCCGACGCGTGAACTCGAGCCCTCGGCGCTCCGGGGCGCGATTGCCATGGTCTCGCAGGACCCGGTGATCTTCGCCACCTCGGTGGCCGAGAACGTGCGCTACGGCCGACCTACAGCCTCTGACGCCGAAGTCGAAGCCGCCTGCCATGCGGCCTACGCCTGGGAGTTCATCGAGCGCCTGCCGCAGGGGATTCATACCCCCTTGGGCGAGCGCGGCGTGCAGCTCTCAGGCGGGCAGCGTCAGCGTTTGGCGATTGCCCGCGCGGTGCTCGCCGACCGTCCGCTGCTGTTGCTGGACGAGGCCACCAGCGCGCTCGATGCGGAATCCGAGCGCCTCGTGCAGCGGGCTTTGAGCGAACTGATGGAGCAGCACACCACGCTCATCATTGCCCATCGACTCGCCACCGTGCAGAACGCCGACCGCATTGCGGTGCTGGAACACGGCCGCCTCATTGAGTTGGGCACGCACGCCGAGCTGTTGGCGAACAACGGGCTTTATGCGCGACTCGCGGCGCTGCAGTTCATCGAATAAAGCAGGCTGACATCAGTCCCGCCGGGGTTTTATCCTGAGCACGTCGGCATTCACTCAAAAACCAACGACAACGGGGAGAACAACATGGATTTTGGATTTGTGTTTATGGGGTCCTGTCAGGTGACGCCACAGGTGAAGCACGCGGAAGACCGGGGCTACTCGCACGGCTGGCTTTACGACTCGCAGATGCTGGGCAGCGAGGTCTACGCCTCGCTCGCGCTGTGCGCGGCCGGCACGCAAAAAATCATCCTCGGGCCCGGCGTCACCAATCCCAAGTCGCGCATCGCGCCGCTGACTGCCTGCGGCATGGCGACCATCAACCAGATCGCGCCGGGCCGCGCGGTGCTGGGCATTGGCACCGGTAACACCACGCGCCGCACGCTCGGCATGCCGGCCGCCAAGCTGGAAGAACTGCGCGAACACATCGAAGTGTGTCAGGGCCTGTTCAAGGATCAGGTGACGGATTACTCCGAGGGCGACCGCCATCGCAAGATCAAATTCCTCAACCCCGACATGGGCTATATCAACATCAAGGATGAGATCCCGGTGTACATCGCCGCCAGCGGACCCAAGGTCGCGCAGCTGGCGGGCGAGATTGCCGACGGCGTGATTCTGTTCGGCGCGGTGCATCCGTCCATCGTGAAGTGGATGGTGGACAACGTGAAGATTGGCGCCGAGCGCGCCGGACGCGACCCGAGCAAGATTTATATCCTGTCGATGACCGCTTTCTATCTCACCAACACCGAGCAGGAAATCGAGACCCGCACGGTGCGCGAAGCGGTGGGGCCGATGGTGGCGTCGAGCAGCAATATCTTCGCGCTCTCCACGCACCACGATCCAAGCCTGCTGCCGTCAGATCTGCGCGACGAAATGGTGAACTTCACCAACGTCTACAAAGACCCGGAAGCGCCGGTCGAGACGCGCCATCTCAAGCTTTACAGCGGCTATTTGCAAAAGCTCCGGCCGGAGCACGAAGCGCTGATGACGGAGAAAATCATGCGCGCCACCACGCTGGTGGGAACGAAGGACCAGATCATCGATTCCATCCAGCAGATGCAGGCCGCCGGCGTGCATCAGGTGGCGGTGCAGCCGATTCTGGATACCGACGCGACGATCGATCAGTTTGCCGACGAGATCATGCCGGCGTTTCGCTAGGTTTTGAGCGCTTTTATCCCGCCGCGCGCATCAGTCGCGCGGCGGGGATTGCTTCACGGCAGGAATGCTGCCGACATCGACGCCTGCCCCAAGCCTTTGTTGACTGGCGTTTCGGGGCTGAATCGGCGGGTGAGGCCACCCCACTTTTTGCTGGCGATGATCTGTTACGCCTCCACCAAAGTGCAGGCCGCCAGTGCATAGCAGGGCACCGCCGAGCGCGGCGAGTTTCCCCAGACCATGAATCGTCTCAGCCCATCGGCGGGTTGTGGTCAAACTTGGGCAGCGCCGGGTCGAGCGTCAGCCAGGGTTGCGCGGTGGCACACCAGAGTTGCACCTGTGGCGTGAGGCTTGAGACATCGTCCAGCGTGCCGGCTTTAAGGAACGCCACGCCCGGTGCCACATCCACCAGTGAATACAGCGGTGAGCCACAGTCGCCGCAGAAATGGCGCTGCACCGCGCCGCCGCTCATGCCTTGGGTTGCAAACACTTTGGGGGTGCCGGTGACGTTGAGGGCAGCCATGGGCACGCCCTGAATGATCGAGAACGACGTGCCGGTCTGCTTCTGGCAGTCGCGGCAATGGCACACGCCCGTCATCACGGGCGCACCCTCGTAGCGGTATTGGACTTTGCCGCACAGGCAACTGCCGGTGGTCTCACTCATGGGAACCTCCTGTTGGGAGAACGTTATCGAAAAAAGCGCGGCCCGAAGGCTGGCCCTATGGTCCCGGAATCCCGCCTTGCAGTCACGGCGGCAGAGAGGGCCGCCGACCTCACTGCGCCGTCTGGTGGGCGAGCCTTCCCGGTGGCTCGCTCACACCACCTCGAAGCCTGCGTAATCCCGTTGCTTCACGTCCGTACAGGCTTCGATGTAGGCCGGCAGACCGCCGATGTAGGACAGCAGCCGATTCGGCTTGCCCTCAATGTTGCTGCCCGTGTACCAGGATTTGGTTTTGGCAATCAGCGTCTGGTTCGCCAGTTCATCGTGATGGGCCAACCAGCGCTGCTCGGCTTCAGCGGACGGCTCAATCGAGGTGCGACCGTGCTGGCACAGATGGTCGATGCACTCGGTGATCCACTGCACCTGATGCTGGAGGCAGCTCGGCGCGTTACAAAAAGCGGCGGCCGGCGCATAGGGCGCGTTGGTGGTGAAGAGATTCGGGTAGCCGTGAATCTGCAGCCCCATCGTCGTGCGCACTTCTTTCTTCCACTCCTCGCGGAGCGACACGCCGTTGCGGCCCCGAATATCGATGGCGGTTAAGCCACCGGTCCCGGCATCGAACCCGGTCGCCAGCACGATGACGTCGAGTTCAATCTCGCCGGCGCTGGTGCGAATGCCTTTTGGCGTAATGCATTCAATGGGCGTGGCGCGCAGGTCGACCAGTGCGACATTGGGGCGGTTAAACGCATCGAAATAGCCGTTCTCCAGCGGCACCCGCTTGGTACCGAAGCCGTGGTCGCGCGGAATCAGTTTGTCGGCTAGCACCGGGTCGTGGAGGCGGGCGCGGATTTTCTCCCGCACAAACGCCGAGACCTCTTCGCTCGCCGCCGGGTCGAAGAAGATTTCCATGAAGCCGCTGACCCACAGCTTGAGCGAGCCGTCCGCCCACAGCGTTTCCATGATTTCGCGTCGCTCTGCCGGCGGAATGTCAAAGAACGCCCGGGTTTCACCCGCCTCGTCGAAGCCGACGAAGTTGGTCCAGATCGCTTCGCGGGTGTGGGGATAGCGGGCGCGCATCGCAGCTCGTTCGGCGTCGCCGTAGCGCGGATTGCCCATCGGCACGGCGTAGTTTGGCGAGCGCTGGAACACCGTCAGCGAGGCCACTTCGGGCGCGATGGTCTGCACCACCTGAATGCCCGTGGCGCCGGTGCCGATCACGCCCACCCGCTTGCCCTTCAAATCGATGCCTTCACGCGGCCAGCGGGCGGTGTGCGCCAGACGTCCTTCAAACGTTTCATGACCCTTGAAAGGCGGCACCAGCGGCGCGCTCAACGGCCCCACCGCGGTGACGATGAAGCGGCTCTGGAACGTCTCGCCGGTATGGGTGGTGAGCGTCCAGCAGTGAGTCGCCTCGTCCCAGATCGCGGCCTCAACCCGCGTGTTGAAACGGATGTCCTTGCGCAGGTCGAAGCGGTCGGCCACGTAGTTCAGGTAACGCTCGGTTTCTGCCTGATCGGGATAGCGCTGCTGCCAGTCCCATTCGTCGAGCAGTTCGTCGGAAAACCAGTACTGATAGATGTGCGACGGTGAGTCCGTGCGCGCGCCCGGATAGCAGTTCCAGTACCAGGTGCCGCCGACGTTCGAGGCGGCGTCGACGACCTGCGCGCGCAGTCCCAGCTTGCGCAAGGACCATAGCTGATAGAGCCCGGTGAAGCCGGCACCGATGATGACGGCGTCCAGCGGCGGCTGGGTGGCGGAAGCGTTGTCCATAGAGGGCTCCGGTCAGGTTGAGAGAGTACCGCCGAGCGTAACGCTGTGTGTCGCCGGCGACTTGTCATCATGCGCAAGCGAGATAGCATTGCGCGCAGAGTATGTCGCCATTTGTGGAGTAAGCCATGGCCGGACCTTTGGTGCGCAGCGCGATCCTTGCGGGCGCGAGTGAATTGCTCCGTGCCCACGGCACGCGCCCCGCGCCGCTCGCCAAGCGGGCCGGGCTCCCGGCCGCGGCGCTGCGGGATTCGGAGTTACTGGTGTCTGCCAGTGCCGTGCTGCGCTTCTTCGAGATCGCGGCGGAGGCGAGCCAGCTGCCGAGCTGGGGTCTCAGAATGGCGCAGGGGGCGCGTCTCGCCACCATGCTGGGGCCGCTGTGGATCCTCCTGCGGAATGCGCGGACGGTCGGTCAGCTGTGCGACGAACTGGCCAATAACTTCGATCTATACACCCACGCGGCGATGGTCAGCGTCGAGCGCATGCCGCCGTGGACGCTCCTCAGCTGGACCAGCACCACCGCCGAGCACGCGAACGAAGTGCAGATGGCCGAATTCGCGCTCAGCGTGATTGCCACAGAAATACGGACACATCTGCACCGTCACTGGATGCCCACGGCAGCGCTGTTTCGCCATGCGAAGCCCAAGGGCTCGCTGGCCCTGCATCGGGCCGCGTTCGGTGATGACCTTCGATTCAATCAGGAGCGCAATGCGCTGCTGCTCGACGCCGCCACGCTGGAAACGCCGAGCCGCTCGCGCAGCGCCGCCGCGCGAGCGCTGGCCAGTCGTCTGATTCTGCTGGAGTCCGGGCGCCGCACACGGCATTTTGCGCATGACGTGGAGGCCGTGGTGCGCTCGTTGATGCCGTACGCGCCCTGCACCGTGAGCGAGGTCAGCCGCGCGCTCGACCTTGCACCACGCACCCTGCAGCTCCGACTGACGGAAGAGGGCACCAGCTTCACGCAGATTCATGACGCGGTACGCGCGGATCTGGCGGTCAAATATCTGCGCAACTCTGAGCTCAGCGCGGCGCAGATTTCCGAAATGCTGGGCTATGCCAGCCCCACCTCATTCAGCCGATCGTTCCGCCGCTGGCACGGGCAAAGCCTGCGCCAGCAGCGCGTCCGCAGGACAGACTCGTGATCTGACCGATCGGGCGCGGGTCGCGGCGGCGGCTCAGGCCTTCTGCCCCTGGGCCGCGTAATCGTCGAACTGCTGGCGGAGCATTTTCTTGTCGAACTTGCCGACGCCGGTTTTGGGCAGGGCGTCGATGAAGATGAAGTCGTCCGGCAGCCACCATTTGGCGATGCCGTGCGCGCTCAGGTGTTCGCGTAGCGCGGCGGCGTCGGGACGCGGCGCGCTGGCGTTGGCGACCAGAAACGCCACCGGCCGCTCGATCCATTTGTCGTGGGGCTTCCCGACGACCGTCGCTTCCCGCACGCCCGGATGCGCCATCAGGGCGTTTTCCAGATCGACCGAAGAAATCCACTCGCCGCCGGATTTGATCAAATCCTTGGCGCGGTCCACCAGCTTCATCACGCCGTCGTCATTCACGCTCGCGATGTCGCCCGACAGCCACCAGCCATCCACAAAACTCTCCTTGCTGCGCGGCTCGTTGATGTAGGTGGTGGCAATCCACGGACCGCGCACGCGCACTTCGCCAATGGCGCGGTCGTCCCACGGAATCTGCACGCCGTCGTCGTTCAGCACCTTGAGTTCTACGCCTGGCACCGGCACGCCCTGGCGCACCCGAATGGCGATTTCATCCTCCTGCGAGAGCTCGGTCTGGTCGCGCTTGATGCACACCGCCGTGGCAATCGGCGCGCATTCGGTCGAGCCCCAGGCGGTGAAGATGGGCACGCCGTGTTGGCCCTGAAAGAACTGCATGACTGCCGCCGGCGTGGCGGAGCCGCCCAGCATCAGTCCGCGCAGGCTGCCGATGTTGTAAGGCTTGCTGGTGAGCAGATTCATCATGTCGATGCCCACGGTCACCGCGCCGAAACTGAAGGTCACCTTTTGCTCGTCGATGAGTTTCAGCAAGTCTTCGGCGTGCGGACGCTGGCCGGGGAACACAAACTTCGAGCCCATCCACACGCCGGCAAACGGCACGCCCCAGGAGTTCACATGGAACATCGGGGCGATGGGCATGAGGGTGTCTTTTTCCGACACCGCCATGGTGTCCACGTTGCAGATCACCTGCGAATGCAGATACAGCCCGCGATGCGTATAGGCCACGCCTTTCGGGTTGCCGGTGGTGGCCGAGGTGAAGCAAATCGAGGCCGGTGCGTGTTCGTCGACTTCCGGATAGTCGTAAGCCGGATCGCCGCCCGCCACCAGTTCCTCGTAGGTGTAAATGGGCGATAGCGTGGTGCTGGCCGGCAGCTGGTCGCTCATCACCACATAGGCGCGCACGTGCTTCAGCAGCGGCGCCACGGATTCCACTTGCGACAAGAGATCGGGCGAGAAGAACACCGCCACGTCTTCGGCGTGATTCATGGTGTAGGCCAGATGCTCGTCCGACAGGCGCAGGTTGGCGGTATGCAGGACGCGGCCGCTGCAGGGCACGGCGAAATACATTTCCAGATGGCGATGCGTGTTCCAGCTTAGCGTTGCCACTTTCTCGCCGGGCGCCACGCCCAGCTTTTCCAGCGCGCTGGCCAAACGGCGCACGCGCTCGCAGTAGTCACGATAGGTGTAGCGAAACAGGCTGCCGTCGTCCTCGCGAGAGAGGATTTCGTTACGCGGGAAATAGCGCTCCGGGCGTTCAATCAGGCGCTTCAGGTTGAGCTGGAAATGGGACACGGCAAATTCCTCTACTTCGGATCAGATCAGGTTAGCCGGGGGTGACCGGCAGATGCGTAAAGCCACGGAAGCGCGCGCGTTGCGCCCGCTCCGGGGTGCCTGCCAGCGCGAGGCGTGGCAGGCGGGAAAACAGTTGGGTCAGCGCGATTTTGGCCTCCAGTCGCGCCACATGCAGCCCCGCGCAGGTGTGGATACCGCCGCCGAAGGCGAGCTGCGGATTGGGGCGACGGTCGAGCTTGAGATCATCCGGCGATCCAAACACCGCCGGGTCGCGGTTGGCCGCGCCGATGCAGAGCGTGAGCGTGCTGCCGGCCGGAATCGCCACGCCGTGAATGTCCACCGTCGTTGTCGTTAGCCGGTTGCCCAGCTGCACCGGCGCGTCGTAGCGCAGAAATTCTTCGATGGCGGTGTCGGTGAGCGCAGGATTGGCGAGCAGCGCCGCGTGCGCGGACGGATTGTTCAGCACCGCATACACGCTGTTGCCGATGAGATTGGTGGTGGTCTCATGGCCCGCATTCAGCAGAAAAATGCACTGGTGATAGAGCTGATGCTCGGACAGCCGCTCGCCGTTCGATTCCCATTGCAGCAGGCGGCTGAGCACGTCGTCGTCCGCACTGGATAACTGGCGGCGGCGCTCGGCGATCAGCGCGCGCAGATAGTCCACAAACTCCGTCACCGCCTGATTGCCGGCGGCGCGTGTGGCGTCGGTCACGCCAAATTCCAAGGCGCCAAGAATGGCCGCCGACCAGCCGCGTAACGGACCGCGTTCCGCGTGCGGGATCCGCAACAGATTGCCAATCACTTCCACCGGAATGACGGAGGCAAAGTCGTCCACCAGATCGAACGCGCCGGCGCTCGGCAGTTGATCCAGCAAGCCATCCACCAAGGCTTCGAGCGCCGGTGTCATCGCGGCCACCGCGCGCGGCGACAGGGCATCGCCCACCGCTTTGCGCACATGCGTGTGCAGCGGTGGATCGTTGAACACCAGACTCGTGGTGTGGTGCTCATACAAGGGGCTGTCGCCGAAGATGGGCCGGAACTGCTGTTGTTTGTCGGAGCTGAAGCTGCGCGGGTCGCGATAGACGCGATCCAGATCGGCATGAGCGGTCAAAAAGAACGTGCCATCCGGGCAGCGAAACACCGGCGCCGTTTGCCGCAAAGCGCGATAAGTGGGATACGGATCGGCGTAGAACGCCGCCGGCAGCTGACGGGGATCAAAGCGCTCGACGGAATGGATATCGCTGAAGCTCACGGCTGACATCAAGGGCAGGCGAATCGGGCCTTGGACTATACCCAAAGCGGCTTCGCGATGTCTGCCCGCTTGATCCGGGGCAACGGTCGGCGTCGCCGAAAGCCGCAGGCTGGAATCCGTTTTTCACGCCTCGGGAGTCGCTATGTCACGCACCTGGAGCCTGATTGCTGACCGCAGTGGCGCACGTCTGTTCGAGCAGACCCGCGAGCACATGCCGATTAGCTTGCGAACCACTTTCGAGCACCCCGCCGGCCGCCTGCGGGAAGGGGAGATTTACGCTGACCGGCCGGGTCGCGTGCACGACCGGATGGGCGACCAGCGTCACGGGGTGGGTCGCGAGGAGTCGGGCGTGGCGCACGTGACGGCGGGCTTTACCCGCGAAATGGCCGACTTTCTGCGGACCTCGCGGCTCAATCACCACTATGACCAGCTGGTGCTGGTGGCGGGGCCCAAGTTGCTGGGCGGACTCCGGCAGGCGCTCGACCGCGATACGGCGGCCTTGGTCAGCGCGAGCTTGCCCAAGGATTTGCAGGAGGTCTCCGAGCACGACCTGCCTGACCACCTGAAGGAGGTGCTGGAACTGCCCCAGGCTTGAGGCGCGCTCGCGCGCCGTGGTCGCTACACTGTCGCCCTGACCATTGTGGGGAAGCGGCGATGCTGGCGCGGATAAAGGCATTTTTTCAGCAAGAGACGGCCGGCGGCATCGTGCTGGGCCTGGCCGCGATCGCGGCGCTGGTGATTAGCAATTCGCCGGCGGAGGCGCTCTACGAAGCCTTCGTCGAGCTGCCCGGCGAAATCCGCATCGGCACCGACTGGCTGGTGCTCTCAAAGCCGCTGGTCGTGTGGGTGAACGAACTCTGGATGGCGGTGTTTTTCTTTCTCGTGGGGCTGGAGATCAAGGCCGAAGTGCTGGAAGGGCATCTGTCTTCTGTGCGTCAGGCGCTGATCCCGGCCGGTGCCGCGCTGGGCGGCATGCTGGTGCCGGGCGTTATCTACGTCGCAATCAATCTGGCGAATCCGGAAGGCTTGCGCGGTTGGGCCATTCCCACCGCCACCGACATCGCGTTTTCCCTGGGCGTGCTGCAACTCATGGGCTCGCGCGTGCCGGTCTCACTCACAGTGTTTCTCACCGCCGTCGCGGTGATCGATGCCCTCGGCGCGATTGTGGTGATCGCAGTGTTCTACGGTCATCACCTCTCACCCATCATGCTGTGGG
>CAMCQE010000024.1 GCA_945876945.1 Klebsiella pneumoniae | reverse complement strand
TCGGTCATACGTTTGTCCTGCAAGGTGCGGTGTCGCTGGAAGATGAGTCAAAAGTCATGTTGCTGCTTTGTTGAGTCTTCGGACTTATTGCGGCGACGATTCGTTAAGCACGTTCAACACCGACGGGTCGCGAAATGCGGAGATTGCGTCGAGCGCCACGCTTTGGGGGCTAACTTGGCGACTGAACAGCGAGCTCACCCCCTGCCGGCCTGGCAGCGAGATTTTGGGCGTCATAATGGCCGCTACCGTCGGAATCCGGTCGATCGGTCCCGATGGGGTCTCGTTGACCGGGCCCCATGGGGTGTCGTTGATGAAGTACGGGGCATTCACCAGAGGGCTGGTCACGAGGGATGCCGCCTGCGCACCGCTCTGCCCTCCGATAGCGCCATACATCGCAGCCGATGCGGCCGTCTGCACCGCGAGACTGCGCACATTGAGCTTGTTATCGGTCGAGGCGTCGTTCAAACCGACCGTAAGCTTCCCGGCCCGGCCGCCGTTCATGGTCAGCGCGGTGTCGGTTCCGATCAGGCCAGAGAAACTGATGTCGCCAGCGGTTTCGATACTCGCCTGACCCGCAGGCAAGCTTGCCGACGCATCGAGCGAGATCGGCCCTTGCGTGACGCTCACCCGGGTCGGCAAAACCACCATCGAACCGCCCGTCTGGCGGAAACCGGTCGCGGCCTGCACGTTAGCGCCGGCGGCGAAATTCACCAGCCCGGCGTTGTCACTATTAGCAAGCGCGATTGCACCCTTATTGGCAGTCAGGGCATTGCCAAAAGTGAAACTGCGCGCGGTCAGTTGAATACTGCCTTGGGCGCTCACGGTATTGCGGAAGCGGCTCACGCCACCGACCGTCTGCTCCAGATTGCCGACACGCAGCGCGCCAGTCACGTCTACGTCACCGGTGTCTGCACGCAGCGTCAGGGTGTTGCCCAGCGGGCCATCTACGGTGCTGCCGAAGACCAGCGAACCACGGCTGCTGCTGAGCGTGGCGTCGCCAGCGGCTGTGACCGCGCCGGCATAACGCTGCGCACCTGTGGTGGTGACCGTTGTACCGCCGCCGAGCACGCTTGAGCCGCTGACCGACAGTGCCGCCAGCGCCTGATTGGCTCCAACGTCACCGAACACCGCGTTGCCGTTAACTACCAGGCCTTGAGATCCGGCCGCAGTCGCATCCACGCCATTGGCCAGCGTGGGTGTGTTCTGTCCAGTTTGTGAGGGGAGAAGGAGCCCGCTCCCGTGAGAGGAGCCCGCTACATGCAGAACACGTATATGACGAGATTACAGGAAGCCGGACAGGGGTGGATAGCGGGGCCACGCACCGGAATCGTAGTCCCTACACCAGACCAGCTCAGCAGGCGTTCTATCTGCCCCTGAATGGGGGGCTGGTCGACAAGGAAGCGCGGGGGTTTTCGGCGGCCCTCGAGTTGAAGGCCGCTATCACGCGCCTACCGCCACGCCGTACACGAACCCGCGAGAGGCGCTTGAGTCCAAGCGCCAAACCCACGCGCCCCGGCTTTAAGCCGTCGCCACCGGCTTGGTCATCACGAACCCGGGGTAGTCGTTGGTGATGAGCTTGGCGGCTTCCTGCCGGTACTGGCTTACGCCGCCGAAGTAGAACACCAGCGTCCGCTTCTTGCCCGGAATATTGGCGCCGAAGATCCACGACTCCACCTGGGAGAACAGCGAGCCGGTGGACAGTTCGTCGCAATGCGCGACCCAGCCGGCTTCCGCTTCTGCAGAGATCTCGACCGAGGCGAGGTTGTCGCGGGTGGCTTTGGCCACGATGTTACCGATCATGTCGACCTGCATCTCGATTGCCGGCGGCAGGTTGCTGAACGGACCATGCGGCCCGAGCACCATGAACATATTCGGGAAGCCGGCGGTCATGGTGCCCATGAAGCCGGTGGCGCCGTCCTGCCAATGGTCTTTCATGGTCTGCCCGTTGCGACCGCGCAGGTCCATCACCTTGTAGTTGCCGTCCACGGCGTCAAAGCCGGTGGCAAAGATGATCATGTCGAGTTCGTGCAGGGTGCCGTCGGCGGTCACGATGCCGTTGGGTTTGATTTCGGTGATGGGCGTGGCCTTGCAGTCCACCAGCGAGACGTTGCTGCGGTTGAAGATCTCGTAGTACCCGCTGTCGCACAGCGGGCGGCGGGCGTAGAGGTCGGTCGGGGTGAGCTTGCGCGCGGTTTCGGGGTCTTTAACGGTTTCGGCGATTTTGCGCCGGATGAATTTGCACGCTTCTTCGTTGGCGTCGGCATCCACCGCGATATCGTTGAAGGTGCCGAACATGTAGTTAAAGCCACCCCCCTGCTGCCAGGCTCTCTCATAAATGGCTTCGCGCTCTTCGGGCGACACGCTAAAGGTGCCGATTTTGCTTTCGGTGAAGGCAAACCCGGTCATGGAGCTGAAAACGTGCTCCCAAATCTGGTCGTAGTTCTGTTTGATTTCAGCGACGCGCTCTTTCGACACCGGGCGGTTGCCCACCGGCACGCTGTACTGCGGCGAGCGCTGGAACACCGTGAGATGTCCCGCCTGCGGCGCCAGCGCGGTGTTGAGCTGCAGGCCGGTGGAACCGGTGCCAATCACGCCCACCCGCTTGCCGGCGTAGGACACGTCCTGCGGGTAGCGGCCCGTGTGGTACATCTCGCCCTTGAAGCTCTCGCGGCCGGGAATATTGGGGTAGTTGATGGTGGACAGCAGCCCCAGCGCGGTGACCAGAAAGCGCGCGGTGTGCGTGCTGCCCTGATCGGTATTGACCACCCACAGATTGCGCGCTTCGTCGAAATGGGAGGCGGTGACGCCGGTATTGAACTGGATGCTCCGGCGCAGATCGAAGCGGTCCGCCACGTGGTTGAGGTAGGCCAGAATGTTCGGCTGATTCACGTAGCTGGAGTCGAAATCGCGTTCCTGCAGGAGCTCCTTGTCGAAGGAGTAGCAGTACACCTGGGTTTCGGAGTCGGAGAGCGCGCCGGGATAGCGATTCCAGTACCAGGTGCCACCCACGCCGCTGGCCTTGTCGAACAACTGCACGTTGAGCCCCTGTTCATCGCGCAGCTTGCGCAGCGCATAGAGGCCGCCGAAGCCCGCGCCAATGACGATGGCGTCAAAGTCGGGCGTGGCATTGGGTAATTTGGCGCTGAGGTTCATGGGGGTCTCCTGTCTGCGATCGGCCAGCGGAATGCGGCGGCTTATGGCGTCATCATACTTGGCCGCCTTCATTAAAATCAGGGGGGTTAGCCGGGAATATGCCGGCGCGGGCCTGCCGCCGGCACAATCGAACGGGGCGCGTTGATGAGACGTGCCATCAAAGCGCCCTGCTGCCAAGGACTACGCGGCGCCGGCCCGGAGCGATCACACCATCAAACCGTGAACCATTACCCAAAATCGGCGCGCCGGTTGATGGACCTCGCTTCCTCAAAGCGGTTAGCCTGCGTAGCAATGTAAGAGAGGGATGCTCATATGCGAAAGCTCACCACACTGCTCGGCGCGGCGCTGCTTGCAGGCAGCATTCAGACTGCGGCGGCAGCCACGGTCTTCTATTCTGATTTTGACACCACGCTGAACAGCGCTATTGCGCCCGGCGGCGCTAGCCTGACGGGGGTTCAAGGCTATGCCGGCCTGGGTCCGGTCGGGAACCAATTCAGCGGCAACTTCCTCCGCAGCGCGACCGCCAATACGGTGACGCTGACCCTCAACGCCTTGCCCGAGCACTCATCGCTCAGCCTCGGCTTCCTGTTCGCCGCCATCGATTCGCTGGACGGCACGGGTTCTTTCCCGGCCGGCGACTTCTTCACCGTCAGCATCGACGGCACCACGATTTTCCGGGAATCGTTCGCTAATGCCCTCCCGAGCCAAACCCAAAGTTACGCGCCGCCTGCGGGCGTGCAGCTGGCCCGCATGACCGACCTCGGGTTTGGCGGCCCCGGTGGCTTCAACACCGATAGCGCCTACAACCTGAGTGCAGATCCTGTCTTCAGCAACATCGCGCACACCGGATCTTCGGTCACGATTAGCTTTCGGATGGAAGGCGACGGCGTGCAGGATCTCAACGACGAATCCTGGGCGATGGACAACCTGCGCGTAGACGTAGCGCCAGTGCCGCTGCCCGCCGCCGTGTGGTTGCTGGGCTCGGCGCTGGGAGGTCTGGGTCTGCTGCGCCGGCGCGTTGCCTGAAGACCGCGGTGATGGCGACCAAGCCCCGCCCTGCGCGGGGCTTGTCGTTTCTGGGGCTTTTGTTAGGGCGTCGACGCGAATAGGCGTGGCCGTTGCCCGCACCGCTACCGCCAGCCCCAGCATTCTCGGCACAATGCGGGCATGAATCGTTTTGACCAAGCCGCTGCCGTGCTGCGCGAACACCCGGATTACCGGGTGCTTACGCGCGTGCGCCTGAATGAAGATCACGTTTTTGCCGAGAACGACGGCGGCGAGCCCTGCGGCCGGCTGGCCATTATCGATACCGAAACTACCGGGCTCGAAGTCGCCAGCGGCGACCGCATCATCGATCTGGCGATTGCCGTGTGTGAGTACGGCCGCCACAGCGGCCGGCCGTTCCGCATCGTGGCCCGCTATGAGGGGCTAGAAGATCCCGGGGTGCCGCTCTCGCCGGTGATCACCGCCCTCACCGGCATCACGGACGAGATGGTGCAAGGCGCGAGCTTTGACGAGGCCGCGCTGACCGCGGCGATGGCGGGCGTGACGCTCGCCATTTGCCACAACGCGCGCTTCGATCGGGCTTTTCTCGAAGCACGCTTTCCCCTGTTTGCCAGCGTGAACTTTGGCTGCTCGCTGGAAGAGATCCCGTGGAAAGACTGGCAGATAGCCAGCAGCAAGCTGGATTATCTGGGCTACCGGTTTGGCCTCTTCCACGAAGGACATCGCGCCCGCGCCGACGTCGACATGCTGCTGGCGCTGCTCGCACAGCCCGCGCCGCACGACACCCGCGCGCTGCTGTCCCTGTTGCTTGATCACGCCCGCCAACCGAGTTGGCGCGTGCATGCCGTGAATCTGCCGTTTGAGTGCAAGGACGCCGCCAAAGCGAACGGCTACGTCTGGAACGAAGGCAAGCACGACACCATCAAGGCCTGGTGGAAGGAAACGCAGGACGAAGCCACCGAACGCGCGTTTCTGGAAAATCTGGGCTGCAAGAAACCGCTGGTGGTGAGGGAGACGGCGCTGGAGCGCTATCGCTCACTGCGCAGCTAATCGCGCCTCGAGCCGCCTGGGCTAGCGCTGCGCGCAACGGCAGCCTGCCGCACGCTGGGATTCCTGCCGGGCACTCTCCCCAGAACCTGACGCGCTAGCGGTCCTCAACCAAGCGGAACCCGACGATCCGCCCACGCCCGGAGGTTGCGGTCCAGTCGCGAGTCGTGACCCGCAGGTGTTCCGGGTCTTCGAACCACGCTCCGCCGCGCAGGACGCGCCTCCCGCAGTCGCCCTCCCAGCAGTCGCTGGTCCACTGCCAGACGTTGCCCAGCATGTCGAAAAGGCCAAACGGATTGGCGGCGAAACTGCCAACCGGCAGGGTCTGCGGGTTACGCCATTCGGCGGCGCACCCGTCGCAGTTGGCGTGGTTGACGCCGATTTCATTGCCCCAGTAGTACGCCGTTACGGTACCCGCACGGGCAGCGTGCTCCCACTCTTCTTCGGTCGGCAGGCGATAGCGTTTGCCGGTTTGTGCGTTCAGCCAGTGGATGAACGCCTGCGTGTCGTCCCAGCTCACGTTAATCACCGGCCGCTGCTCGCGGCCCCAGCCGGCGTCATCCGGGCGAAAGCCATCACAGCCGCCGGCCGCAACGCAGGCATCCCACTGTGCAAAAGTGACCGTGGTTTTGCTCATCCGGTACTGGCGCCCGGGGATTGGGATGAAATCGCGCGCCATCGCCTCGGCCAGCGCCTTATGGCTGGCCAGCTCCGCCTCCAGCGCCTGCAGCTGCTGGCGCAGGCGCTGCAAGATCAGCGTCTGGTCTTCGGCCCGCGCGGGGATTGGGCAGAGCAGCAGCGCGAGCAGCCAGGGCGCGCAGGCCAGCCCCGCGCGGCCGCACCACCGACGGACGGCAGCGGGCCTCATGGCTCGGCGCCCCCTGTAGCGGCCAATTCGGCGCGCCGCGCGGACAGGCGCTCGGCATCATTCAGGGCCTCGCGCGCAGCGGCGGCGTTTTTCGCTGTCAGCGCGGTTTGGGCAGCGGTGGTCGCAGCGACAAAAGCGCGATCCAGCAGCGCGAGTTGCGCCGCCTGTGCGGCCGCTCGCGCTTGGCGCAAGCGTGCAATTGCGGACTCGAACTCGCCCGCCGCTGCCAGTTGCCCCGCCTCGGCGCTCAGGGCGTCGAGCTGCGGGCGTTCGGGCGGCTCGCCAAGCCGCTCGGCCTTCGCGAGCTCGGCCAGCGCCTGCAGCGACTGTTCGAATTGGGTACGCGCCGACTGCAGGCTCGCGAACTGCACCGCCAGCGCTTTTTTCAGGGCCGGATCGATGGGGGTCTGGTCGCCCAGCGGCGCCCTTGGCGTCTGGCCCGGACCCAACGACCCCGTGCCGCCGACACCGCGATAGACCGCCACCGCGACGATCAGCGTCAGCAGCGCCACCAGCGCCAGCAGCCAATGCGGCCGACGCTCGGCCCCGCGCGAGACGAGCGGGGGCTGGGCGGGCTCGACAGCCGCCCCGGGCACCCCGGTGTTGAACGCCGAGGTGACGGGGGCAAGCGTCAGCCTCTCCGTGTGGTTGCCGGGGCTCACCAGGACCGTGCGCTGCAGATCCTGATAACCCTCCGCCACCGCCAACAGGCGCACCGCGCCAACCGGCAGCGACAGGGGCTGCCCCGCCCAGACCTCACGCCGAACCGACCCTTGCGCATCGGTAAACTCAAGCAGGACCCTCGCATCGGGCGGGCTCAGGCCAAGCGTCAACAGACCCACGCGGGATTCACCCGCCGCCGACAACGCCAGCGTGCGGGAGAGTTGGCCGCCGGTCGCCGAGGGCGGCACGGTTTGCGTGCGTTGCAGGGACTGCAACAACAGCCCGACGTCCAGTTCCGTTGAGGACCCTGGCGGCGGCAGCTCATCCAGATTGACCAGCGGCGCGTGCTGTCCGGAGGGCGTAAGCACTACGCCTTCCATCACGTGGTCGACCGACTCGAAGCGATGCCAGTTCCGCTCCATCGCCGCGACGGCAGCCAGCACCTCGCCGGCAGAGCCCAAGCGGTCTGCGGGGTCCTTGGCCAACAGGAGATCCACCAGGGGCTGCAGCCCCCGGAGCGGCGCCGGCAGCGGCGCCGGCGCCTGAAAGGCAATGCTGTAGAGATAGGAAGCCGAGGACTTTGCCTCCAGCGGGCTCAATCCCGTGAGCATCTCGAACAACATGACGCCAAGGGCATACAGGTCGGACCGCTGGTCCAGCGGCCGCCCCAGCGCCTGTTCCGGGCTGAAGTACCTCACCGTACCCGGATTAACCCCCGCACCCGTGAGGTTGGTGGAAGCGTCCATCACCTTGGCGATACCAAAGTCCATCAACAGGGCGTTTTCGCCCTGGAACATGACGTTGTCCGGCTTCAGATCCCGGTGAATGACGTTGCGCGCATGCGCCACCTGCAAAGCCCCTGCGACCCGGCGGGTGATGGCCAAGGCCTCTTCGACCGAACACGGACCATGGCGCTGCAGGCGGTCGCGCAAACTACCGCCTTCCAGAAACGCCATGGTCATGAAGGGGCGCCCGTCGTCCAGCATGCCGTACTGGTAGACGGGCACGATGCTGGAATGCGAGAGGCTGGCGGCGGTCCGTGCTTCGCGCTCGAAGCGCACCCTGAGCTGGCGGTCGTCGTCCAGCCGCTGGTCGATCACTTTCACCGCCACCAGACGGCTCAAGGCCTCTTCGCGTGCCAGCCACACGGTGGCCATGCCGCCGCGCCCAAGCCGGGAGAGCACCGTGTGTCCGGGCAGGGTGAGCGGCTGGTCATCCGCCATGACAATGGTCGAGACGATTGATCATTTGGCTAGCGTGCCAGAGGTCGGAGAGGAGAGGCAACGCAGCAGCCGGGGCGACTGCGCGCAAAGCTTTCAGCCGGGCGCCTCGACGCGAAAACCCAGCGTAAATTCGCCGCTCGGGTCGTCGGCAAAGTGCCGACCCAGGCAAAGCGCGCCTGCGCCCAGTAGCACCGCGGACTTGCCCGCGAGCGGCACGTCCACGCTGCCGTTCTCGACTCTCAGCCAGGTGCCGCAGCGGCTGCGGTCGCTCACCCGCCAAACCTGACCGTCAACGACGAAGTCCAGATGCCGACCAGAGACATTGGTCCCCTGCATCACCACACTGCCCGCGCCTATCGGTTGGCGCCCCACCTGCACCGGAGACTGCTGGGCGGAGAAGCGCAGCTCGCGGCCACCCACGCGGAGCCAGAGTTCGGGCAGCGGCAAATCCTGCAGCGAGAGGTTGACGAATTCGGTGCTGTTGCCATCCAGCCACTCGTAGGTAAAGACCTCGATTTCGCCTAAGCCTTTCAACTCCCGGCTGCCGAAGGCCTTGCAGCCAGCGCGGAGCGATGCGGGCAGATCGCTGACGGTCGCCCCACTCATAAAGATGCGGCCGGACAGGCCTTCAATCAGCTTATGGAGCCGCGCCGCGGTGATCACCGTTTGGCCGCTGACATCAAACCGCCCGAGCACTTCGGTGACCTGTACCGGCCCGCTGGCCAGCCCGGCATACAGTCCCAAACCGGGTTCCTGCGCCGCATGCATACAGGCAATGGTCGCCTCCAGCGCGCGCGCCGCAATGTCTTCGCTCGGCGCGAAGTAGGCGATGAGGTCGTCCCCCTGAGATTTGACCGCCCGGCCGCCGTGGTGCTCGACAATGCCCTGCACCCGTTCAAGCAACCGGCCTAGCAGGCGGCCCGCGTCCAAATCGCCAAGTCGGCTGGTCAGCGCGGACGAATCCGCGATGTCGAGAAACAGAATGGCGGCGGGGGCATCGGACAGGGTCATCAAGGTATCGGGACACTCATGGCGGAGTTGTCGAACGATCGCATGCGGTCTTCAGCGGGTGCAATAGCGTCGCCGCGTGGGCTTGCCGTGGCGCCGCGTTCGCCGGAGGCCTATCCACAGCACGCCACGGAGGTGGTCGTAAGCGTCGAGGGCTTCTCGCTGCGCTACCTGATTAAAAATGACGACGTCGACATTCCATTCGGGCTGAGCAATTTCAAAGCTTGGCCGGAGGCGGTGAAGCACCGCGAGTCCCCGCTTGCGGCGCTCTACGCCGTGAGCAACAAGCCCATTGAATCGCCGCAAGCCGGACTTTCAGACGGGCCACCCGCAGGCCGTTATCGCGAGGTTCATAGCACCGACGTGTTCAGGATTGATGAGGTGTCCCGCGAGTCGCGCTGCCCCAGCGCCGGCGAGGTGAGCGCAACTCGGGCGCGGCGGCGATAAACCATCGCCGCGCGCCTCAAACCAGCGCCACAATCGCCTTGCGCGTTGCGACCAGCCGATCTTCGTTCACCGGACTCACCGCAATCACCGGCAGATCCGCGCCAGCGGCGTGGAAGGCGGCGAGCTGCGCGCGGCAATCGTCGGCGGTGCCGAACACGCAGACTTCCTCAACCAACTCCTCCGGGATGAGCGCGGCGATCTCGCGCCGGCTGGCGCCCTCACCGAGCGCGCGGATGGCGTCCATCGCGATACCAAAGCCGGCGCGCCGCCACTGACGGCGGTAGTTGGGGAGCACAGCAAAGAAGGCCAGGTTATAGCGGGCGGCCGAGCGCGCGGCGGCGCGGTCGTCGCTCACAAACGTGGGAATGCTGAGCACGCAGGCGCAAGCGTTGAGCGTGCGACCGGCGCGGCCGGCGGCCTCGCGAGCCGCGGCCACCAACCCCGGCAACGCGCTGCGCGGTGTGAGGAAAGGCATCAGGCCGTCGCCCACTTCGCCCGCGACCGCGGCGGTCTCCAGCGTATTCGCCGCCACGTAGACCGGCGCGGGCACCGCCACGGCGGGCTGCTGCAGGAAGCCCTCGCCAGCGCGCCCGGCGAGTCCGTGCTGCACCGTTGCCACGTAGCGGCGCAAGGTTTCGCGCGCGTCGCCCATGTCGATCCCGAGCGAGCCCAGCAAACGCCGGTGACTCACCCCAAACCCCACCCGCATTCGCCCCTCGCTCAACTCGGCAATGGTGCGCACGCTGGCGGCGGCCAGAAAGGGATGGCGGAAATACACGTTCGCGATGTTAGTGCCGACGAGGATCCTCGTTGTGGCGCTCGCAATCGCCTGCGCGCAGGCCAGCGCGTCGCCCCGCCCCTCATTCACAAACACGGCCTCGAAGCCGTGCGCCTCGGCGAGCTGCCCCAAGGCCACGAACTCCTGCGGCGCGCCGGCGGTGACCGTCGACAACACCAGTCCCAAGGGCAACGGGCGACTCATGGCGCGAACTCCTGTGGCGCGCACGCGCCGGGTGGGGGAATGGGCGGATAAGGGGGCGGCGATCTCAGGCGCGAGGGCGATCTGTCACGCAAGTCGGAATGTAGCTTGCCGCTGTCGCTTCAGCGAGAGCCATCTAGGACAATCGCAGCCTCGCAGGTGCCCGCACAGGCGCCCTTCCGTTCACACCGTCGCCCCAAGGCGAATCTGATTCAGGCCCGAGACACCATGAGCACCGCTAACGACGCCCCTGCCGCGCCCCAAGCCCCCGACTGGAACAGCGCCATGCTGCGCGTAAAAAACCCCACACCCGGCTGGTTCGAGTGGGCGCTGGCGCAACCGTTTGCCTCGCACTTCATGGATGTCTCGGGTTGCCCTATTCACTACCTGCGCTGGGCCACACCCGCCGGTCACGCCCCTCAACGCGGGCTGATCTTCGTGCACGGTGGCGGCGCGCACGCGAACTGGTGGCGCTTTCTGGCGCCGTTTTTCACCCGCGAGTTCAAAGTGGTCGCGCTGGATATTTCCGGCATGGGCGACAGCGGTAACCGGCCCGAATACAACGCGACGCTACGCGCGGAGGAAATCCGCGCGGTCTGCGCGGATGCCGAACTGGGCGAGAAGCCGTTCGTGGTGGGCCATTCCTTTGGCGGCTATATGACCATGCGTTACGGCGCGCTGTTCGGCGCAGAAGCCGGCGGGATTGTGATCGCCGACACCCCCGTCAACCGACCCGACCCCGACGGCAATCGCCCCACCCCGTCGCGACCGGCCAGCGTGGCGCGCTATTACCCGGACGTCGAAACCGGCGTCGACCGTTTTCGGCTGATGCCCACGCAGCCCTGCGATAACGCGTATCTGGTCGAATTCATCGCCCGCCATTCGCTGCGCGAAACCGAGCTCGGGTGGACCTGGAAATTCGATATCGACACCATGAACGGCCGCCGCTGGGACGAGCCGTTTCATGACTATCTGCAGCACGCCGCCTGTCGCCGCGCGCTGATTTACGGTGAACACAGCGCGCTACTGAGTCGCGACACCGCACAGTACATGGCGGAACTGATGGGGCCACAGTCCCCGGTAGTCGAGATCCCGGCGGCCCATCACCACCTCACGCTGGACCAGCCGCTGGCCTTTGTGAGCGCGCTGCGGGCGATATTGGGCGGGTGGCTGGCGAGCGAGTAAGGTGCGGAGTGGGCACCGCGCAGGTTCCGCTGCGCGCGGGACAAAATCTGTCCCGCCAGCGACTCCCGCAGCGGTCCCCCTGAGTGGATGACCTGCTTCCCGCCGGGCTCAGGCTTGTCCGGTACCGCTCTGTAAGGCGTCGCGGTGGCGGGTGGCATAGGCCCGCGTGATGCCATCGGTCTGCACGCCATAGCCAATCTGACCGTTACAGTTCCAGCGCATGAAGTGCTGCACATACAGCACGGCCGGCCATGGCCCCAGCGGTCCACAGTTCATGGTTGAGCCGCTGATCTGATAGCGCTTGCCGCGGACGTCGGTCGCTTCCAGCAAGGTGCTCATGGCGTACATGCCGCGGCGCTCGGAGCGCCCGGTCAGCTCAACCAGCCCGTAGGCCCGGCCGTCTTCCAGCACATAACCGCTGATGAGCCCGCCAAAGTTTTCCTGTTTGGCCGGGTCGATCAGCGCCATCGCGTGCAGTGTGAGGTGCTCGCCAAAGCTGCCGTGCAGCCAGGTGATATTGGTCACGCTGCGATCGTCGCGCAGGCCCCAGCTGCGGTCGGCGGTGTCGATGCAGTCCACCGCGTAGGTCTTGCCGCGAATACGCGCTTCGCCGGTAATTCTCCCCGTGAGTTCGTAGTGCCCGGAAAACGCTTTATCCCAGCCCGCGCCGATGCGCTTGTGGGCCAGTGGATCGGTCTCCGGATCGTTAACATCCCAAGGGTCCATCAGCGATTTGAATTCGAGATGGATCTCGGTGTCGTCGATGCCCACATAGTCGATGAGGTAGCGCTTGAGCGGCTCGACCGCGCGCACCGTGAGGCCGTTCGGCAGCTCGTAGTGCAAGAGCGACGCCGGACAGGGCAGATGCTGCTGGTTGTCGACGTAGATCTGGTCTTCCCAGGCCGAGGTGATCCGATCCTGAATCGTGATATCGCTCATGCACACGCCGAGCTTGGGCTTGGAGAAGAGATACAGGCTGCCGCTGATCCGCGCCTCGGGAATACAGAACGGCCAGAAGTTGGTTTCGGTCCAGCGCCAGTGCGCATCGGCGGGCATCTGGAAATCGGCTTGATCGGGAGAAATCATGGCGTGGGCTCCGAAGGGTTCGCGGGGTAATCAATGAGGCTTTCAATGGACCGCCAGGTGCTGGTGTCAGCGTCCCAGCCCTGCGGCGCAAACCAGGCGCGTTCGCGCTCGATCTGCGCGGTGGCGGCGGCCAGCACGGCGCGCGCGGCGGGTGCGCGGGCTTCCGGCGCGCCGTCCTGCCACAGGGCTTCGACCAGCGCGGAAATATCGGCGCGGAGGTCCATGACCGCCGATTCCAGATCTTGTGGCGCGGCTTGCGCGCGCGCGAGCACGTCTGCGGCCTGGGCGCTGCTCAGGCCCAGCGCACGCTGACAGGCATCGCTTTGCGCGCCGCCTGCGCGCTGCTGCAGCAACTCTTGGGCGAGCCCAAGGTAACGCCGCAATTCGTCCAGATCGTAGTGAAACTGCAGCGGCAGCCGCAGCGCCATCAGGTGCATCATGCCGAGGATGAGCTGCGCCTGCTCCTGCGCCATGCGGTTGCCGGGATCGATCGCCGGCAACACCACATCGCTCATCGACTTGATCATGCTTTTAAGCTGCAAGGGCGCGCGCAGGTCCATCAGATCACCTCCGCCAGGGTTTCAGCGAGTTGCTCGGTAAATTTGGCGCCCACGCCCAGACACCAGGCCACCAGCACGTCTTGATGGGTCTTGCTGTTGTGCGCAATGCGGTAGGAGGTGGACAGCGACATGACCGCCGTTTTCCAGGTATTCAGCACCTTGTAGTAGTGCAGGGTTGCGGGATTCACTACTAGCCCCGAGGCGGCCTCGTAACGCGCCAGAAAATCTTCTTCGTACAGCAGACCGCAGACCAGTTCGCGGCCGGTGCCCGCTTCTGCATGGCCCCAGACGCGGGTGATGCACCACGCGAGATCTTCATGTCGATCTCCGAAGTGGCCGAGTTCCCAATCGAGCCAGGCGGTAATTTCGCCCTGCGCTTCATCGAACAGGAAATTCCCGCAGCGATAGTCTCCGTGCAGCAGCGAGGCCCGGTCGACCGGCGGCATATTGGCCCGCAGCCACTGTGCGGCCAGCGTGAGGATCGGCAGTTCGCCGGGCGCATCCTCTTCCCACACGCGGCTCCACCAGTTGAGCTGTCGCAGCACGGCGTGGTGACCCGTAGGGGGAACCTCGAAGGCACTCAGGTCCTGACCCTGCCAGTCATGGGTGTGGATGCTTGCCAGATGGCGCACGAACTGCGGCGCGAGCAAGCCGCGGAGCGTGGGTCCGTAGTTTGTGCCCATGCCGGAGACTTCACCGCCCAGGCCGCGCGTGGGCTTGGTCACGCCGGGCACCAGCCCGTAGATCAGCGCGGGATAGGGTAGGTGCGTCGCGTCGGCATCCACCCAGTAGACGGGCGGCAGCGGGACCCGACCGGTGAGCGCACGAATCAGCTGAAACTCGCGCAGCCGGCTGCTTTCAACGATCGATTCTGCCGGCTGCATGCGCAGCACCATGGGACTGGTGACCTGCGCCCCGGCCTCAGGCTGCCAATCGAGTTCAAAGGCCATCTGGAGCTTCGAGGCACCGCCGGTCAACCAGCGGGGCGCGCGCACCGCGAAGGCCGTCGACAGCTGCGCGCCCAGCAAGGATTCCACCGCCGCCACCAAGGTGCTCAGGCTCACCGGGGAATAGGGGGCGCCGGCCCGTGCCATGAGTTTTCGGGTGAGAAAATCATCGACGCCCGGCTCGCAGGGAAAGCGCTGCCGCAGGCTATCGAGCCACGCCGCCGAAGGGCGATTTTTGTCCATCGTGGAACGCATGCAATCCCTTCGGTCGTGTGTAGGTTGCCGGACCCGAGCTCACGGCGGTCACGAAAACCGCCGGTACCTCATCACCATTCCAGTGAATCCGCATTGGCAGGAATCAGGCCCGCCGCCCTTCAGTATCTGGGCACACAGGGCAACGCCAGCGGCGTCTTGATACCAGATTCAGAATCGAATCCGCCAGCCCGCGCGCGATCTCAATCCGGCGCAGCGCTTTCAATGCACATCGCACTTCAACCCGGCAGCCACAGTTCCGCCAACGCGTCGGGCCGCCATGACCCGCAGCGGCTTAGCATCGACGACGGCCACACCCCTCGCACGGGACGCTTGAATCTGCATGGGCGACGCCAAGCGCGCCACACGGTTCGTGATTGCGGGCGCGAGGCGCTTAAACCACCGCGGCCGCATTTTCAATGGCGTCTGCCGGCATCGCGAATCAATACACGCCCATGAAATCCCGCTTGCCGATTTCCACCCCGTTGTGCCGCAGGATGTCGTAGGCGGTGGTGACGTGGAAAAAGAATTGCGGCAGGCCATAGCCGACAAGGTAGGTCTGGCCGGACAGCTTTTTCTCTTTCGGCGTGCCTGGACGCAGCACCACTTCCAGCGCTTCACTGCCGTCGATCTGCGCGGGGCGGAGGCCGGCAAGGAAGCTCAGGGTCTTATCGATGCGGGCTTGCAGGTCGGCGAAGGATTGCTCGCTATCCTCATAGGCGGGCACTTCGACGCCCGCCAGCCGGGCCGGCACGCTCTTGGCAAAGTCAGCCGCGATCTGCACCTGTCGCAGCAGCGGAAACATGTCGGGAAACAGGCGTGCCTGCAGCAAGGCCTGGGGTTCGAAATGCTTGTCGGCGGCGTGGGCTTCAGCCTTGGTCAATACCTCTTTCAGGGCATTGAGCATTTGCTGGAAAACCGGAATGGAAGCGCTGTACATGGAGAGGGTCATGAGGAGTCCTTGATGGGTTGGCGGTTGCGGCGTCTGGGAAGGGACGTAAAGAAGCTTGATGATAGTGCCTGCGAGTCGACGGCGCTGAAGTCGAAGCGCCTTGGCGCGCTGGTTTACGCCTGTAGTCAGCCCCGCAGCACGCCGCGCCGGTGATCCAGACGGCGGGTCCTGCCAAGGGTTGGGGACTGGCGGGTGGACACGCGCTGCCGCCGGCCTGCTCACGACAGACCTGCCATGACATTTGCTGGTGAAACTCCGCGCCGCACATCGCGCAAATTGCGTTCGTTATGGCAACCAGGGAGACGGCGCGCGGTTGTGCTTCACATGGCACCCAAAGCATAATGACCATTATGGTCTATATGCTTAAGAGGGTTGCCATGATCACTGAAGTGAGCGCCGTTTCCTTCCGCCAAAACCTCGGCGAGATGCTGAATCAGGTCCAGTACCGGAACGACAGCATCGTCATCAACAAGGATGGCAAACCCGTCGCTGCCCTCGTCGACGCCGAGTTGTTTGCCCGGATTCGCCGCATGCGCGAGCGCTTCGACTCGCTTTCCGAGCGCATTGCCGCGAGTTACAGCGAGGTACCGCAGGAAGAGGGCTTGGCCGAGATCGATGCAGCAGTAGCCGCTGAACGACAGCAGCGCTAATGCCTGGCCTTCGGGTCGTGCTCGATACCAATGTGCTGGTGTCGGGGTTTGCCTACCCGGGTAGCGTACCCGGACGGATCGTCGCTACATGGCTGCAGGGCGGCCTGAAAGTCGTCTTGTCCCACTCCATTCTTGACGAAATGGTGAGGGTCTTGCCCAGGCTCAAGCGCATCCAGATGACGCCGGCCGAAATCCGCGATCTGGCAGACGGGGTGATGTTTCTGGCTGAGTTAGTGGAACCGGAAAACACCACGCAGACAGAGCTGCGAGATCCTGCCGACCAACCGGTGCTGGCCACGCTGATATCTGCGAAGGCCGACTACCTGATCACAGGGGACAAAGATTTGCTGGCGCTGGCCGATCGGTTCCCGATCCTGACACCGGCGGCGTTCTGGTCACGCCACGGAAACTGATCGTGTCATCGCAGGGTTAAAGTGCTGCAGGTCCCCGGCATAGGCAAAACCGTGTCTGAGGGTTTGCGCAGGGACAACAGCCGTACTTCCCCGCGGGGTGATTGTTCGGGGCGCAGCCAAGATGACCAGCACGCTTGGCGCGCTTCTCCAGCCCGTAGAACGCAACAAGGGCGCGAAAAAGTTATTGTTGAGTAAATTGGTGCCTACGGATGGACTCGAACCATCGACCTCAGCGTTATGATTTCGACCGGGCACACCTAAGCAATTGTTTAGTTAAGTTTTATCCGGGCGTCCGTTGCGGGATTTGCAGGGTTTGGCTGAACGACGCGGGACTGTGGGCCGCAAAAGTCCCGCAAGCTGGGTGCGGGCTGAACTGAACTGCGAAGCTGCTTTGCCCAATCCTCCTGCTGTGATTCGAGCAGATTGCAAAACGCCGAGTGCCACTATAGTGTCACTTCAAATGCGTACCGAACTCGTCACCACCCTCAAGCGACAGGCCACCGAACTGCTGGCGGATCTCGAGCGGGACAAGCAGCCGATCCTCATTACGCAGCACGGCCTGCCCAGCGCCTACCTCGTCGATGTCGAAACCTACGAGTTGCTCCAACAGCGCATGTCGGTGCTCGAAGGAATTGCCCGAGGGGAGATGGCCGTCGCCGAAGGCAGGGTTGTCCCGCATGCCGAGGCCAGAGCCCGCATGGCCCGATGGCTCAAATAGTCTGGACCGAGCCAGCGCTCAACGATCTGGACGCCATCGCCGACTACATCGCACTTGAAAGCCCCACCGCCGCTGCCGAACTGGTCCGGCGGGTATTTGCGCACGTCGAGCAGCTTGCGGCCCATCCGGAAAGTGGCAGCAAGCCACCGGAGCTCGGTCGCTCCCGCTACCGCCAAATCGTGGAGCCTCCGTGCCGGGTTTTCTATCGCTTCGATGGCGAGAAGGTTTTCGTGCTCTATGTGATGCGCGCGGAGCAACTGCTGCGTCCCGACCGCCTGCTGGCACGTGAATGAGCAGTCTTGCCGCTTCGTCAGGCGCTTTCCTGATGAGCTCTGCCTCAAGCTCCCCCGAACAACCGGGGAAATAGCATGTCGCGCTTCTCTACCGGAAAGCGCAGGCATACGGCGCTCTTCTCGCTGACTGAACTAATAGATCCTAAGTTCGATCATCCGACGCGGATTCGGGTGCTGAGCAGCAGGGGACAGTCGCTGTTCCGTGACTAGCGGACTTAGGCTCAGACGCCAAGGCTGTGTAAAAACCGCAGGATTGCGGCGCTCGTTTCGACAGGCTTCTCCATCTGCACCCAATGACCGGCCCCCTCAATGATCTCGATGAAGCGAAGGTCGTCGAAGCACGGTTCGAAATGATTGCGCCAGGCCGGATCGAACAGCAGGGCGACGTCCTGGGCGCCGGCCGCAAAAGCCGCGGGACGGCGGAAGCGTCTGCTCTCGAGTTCCGGGGTGCTCGGGATGTTGCTCGAGATCGCACGGTACCAATTGTTGGGGCCCTGAAATCCGCTCTTGCGGAACTCGCCGACGTAGACTTCGAGGTCTTCCCGGGTGAGCCAAGGCGGGAGATTCACTGGTGGTGGGAATACCTTTCTGAAGCTCGCGGTTGCCGGATGCCCGACTTGCTGCATGAACGTACCGGTCGGCACGTCTGCGCTGAGGCTGTGGTAGATACCCGATAGCGATCCTCCGGGATCACTCTCGAGGTCGGCCTCGGCTAGCCCCGGCGTCTGGAATAGCCGTGCGTACCAGAATCCGTCTTGCGGTGGGTTGATGAACTCCGCCCCAAGTCGCCAGAAGGGCACCGAAAGTCCCATGACCGCGGTGCACGCATCCTCGTGCATAAGGGCCGTGTTCCAGGCGACGACGCAACCGAAGTCGTGGCCAATCAATGTGAATTCAGCATGGCCGAGCGCCCGCGCAAGTCCGACAACATCCGCAGCGAGTTCGCGGATGTTGTAAGCCTCAATCTCCCGAGGCGCGCTGCTACCACCGTAGCCACGTTGCTTTGGCACTGCGACACGGAAGCCGGCACGGACGATCGGGTCGATCTGGTGTCGCCACAGGTACCAGCATTGCGGCCAACCGTGGAGCAGAATCACCAGCGGACCTTCTCCGTCCACGACGACCTCGAGGGTCACGCCATTGGTGTGTATTTTTCGAAGTTCGCGTTGGGTCATCAGCATCTCCTGCACCGGTTAATCCGGGTCATCGGTCACGCGCGGCGACCAGCGGACACCGGCCCGAAAATTTCTTCACGTCGCCTGACCGTCGGAGTTCCGCATTTCGGCGACGTTTTTCCACTCACCATTGGCGTCCTTCACCCAGACGGAGATGTACTTGCCGACGTCCCTGGCACCCTCCGGGGTTTTCAATGCATAGGTGCCATGGACCCAGGCCATGTCCGCGGATTGGCTGACAAAGGCTGCGGTTGGCTCGAATTCCATCGCATAACCTGCGCCGAGGAATTCCTTGAAGAGGGCGCGCTGGGCTTCCTTGCCGGACACAATCCCGGCGCCATCAGCGAACAGCAGGCCGTCCGGCGCAATGATCTTGTCGACCATCTCGTCGATGCTACCGGCCTGCATCAGGCGGCAGGCCTCGCGCTCGAGTGCCATGAGTTCGTTCGGGTCGGGGAGGTTTGATGACATTACGGCCCTCTCTACACGCGCGCTGGTTTTGATGCCGGGAGATTGTTTGCTGGGGAGCAATCTAGATTGCGCGACGAGGTTGGGTCCAAATCAGAACACGCCAGCCTGCTATCAATACAAGTCAGAATGGCGGGTGAACCCTTCCTGGCTCACAGAGCGGATATCATTTTTGGCCATGAAACCGGCCCAGGTGCGCAAAGAGTTGGTGTTGGAGGAAGCCACGTTCGCCAGGCGCGACAGGCTTCCGCTCGAGATTGAAGTGCTTCGCCTTGAAGCCTTGCTCCGGCCACCTTTCAAGGACAAGACAACGAAACCGACGCGCACCCATTTCCATACCCTTCTCCTTGTCGAAGAGGGGACGTCGTGCCACCACGTCGATTTCGAGCGCCTCGGCATCGGCCCGGGTGACCTTCTCGTTATTCCCGAGGGACGTGTTCAGGCCTTCGACCGTGCCGGCGCACTTCGGGGATGCATTGCACTGTTCACGACAGGTTTTGTGGAGCGGTGCGGTCTCGCCGTGCCAAGCCTGGCGGGGCCGAGTCAAATGCTCCTCGGTTCCAGCGTGCACGTAACCCTTGGCCACAGCGCCCTCAGGCGGGCACAACAGGCGTTCGACACCCTCGCGAACCACACGACCACAGTGTCGGCAGAACGTTTTGCGGATGAGGTGATAGCCGCCGCGTTCTCTCTACTCATCTTCACGCTAGCCGGGCTTCAGGACATTACAGCCGCCATCATGGCCAGACAGCCGCGTGACGAACTGGTCGGGAGATTTCTGGACCTCTTGGAGGTTCGTTTCCGAGTGGCGCATCAGGCGTCTTCTTACGCCCGTGCACTGCATGTCTCATTGCGCACACTCGATCGGCACATCCTGGTTGAACGAGGGCAAACCGCGCGCCAGGCCATCGCGGCACGCCTGGTGCTCGAAGCGAAGCGACTGCTGACCAGGCGGGACATGCCCGTCAAGAACATCGCTTACGAGTTGGGGTTTTCCGAGCCTCAGAACTTTTCGCGCTTCTTCAGCACGCAGACGGGTTCTTCGCCGGAAATGTTCAGGTCGTTGTTGGAGGTTTGAGGCAAACGCCAGACATCACCCCGCGAACAGCCGTGGGAAAAGGATGTCCCGCTTCTCCACCGCGAAACTCAGGTAAGCGGCGCTCTTCTCGCTCACGGAACTGATAATGCCGTCCTTCAGCAGCTCGCTCATGAGCGTGCGGGCGGTCCGTTCGCCCAAGCCTGTAATGACGCTTGCCTCGCCGCGCGCAATCTCGCCCCGATGGAAGATTTCGACGAGCAGGGTTCGATGCAGCTCGGGACTTCGGTTTGCAGGTCGGCGGGGGTCATTTACCGATATCAGGGAAGCGCCAGGTGCCTGCCTACAAAAGAATTTCCAGTTCTTTGCGGGTCGACCGTTGCCGATGTGGGTTGCCGATCTTCAAAAGGTGAGGGAGCAGCGACGCGTCGATCGCTCAGCGGGCATCAAGCGAGTGGTACGCCTGCTTCGATTTCAAATTGATTGGAGACACGGAGAGTCGCCCGGTGATCGGGTCGACGTGGGGATCTTCGAGAGGAGTAAATTGGTGGCTACGGGTGGACTCGAACCACCGACCTCAGCATTATGAGTGCCGCGCTCTAACCAGCTGAGCTACGTAGCCATCCTGTCGAAAGTAGCGTCGTCAGGCCTCTGGGGGTTGAGGTGAACTGGCCGACTCAGGTAGTGATTGGTGCCGTCGGAATGTGCATCCTGACGGTGCTTCCGAATTGCCGGAAGCGAGTTCACCTGCCTGTGAATTTGAGGCGCGGGATTGTCCGGGGTGCCTCCCGGACTGTCAAGGAACAAAATCAGTCCTGCTCCGGGTAAACGTTGTAGACCACGATCGATTTGCCACTCACGGCAATGAGGTGCTGTTCTTCCAGCGTCTTCAGCACGCGTCCCACCATCTCCCTTGAACATCCAACGATGCGGCCCAGTTCCTGACGCGTCACCCTGATTTGCATGCCATCGGGGTGGGTCATCGCATCGGGCTCTTTGCATAAATCCAGCAAACTTCTCGCGACCCGACCCGACACGTCCATGAACGCCAGATTGCCCACCTTACTGTTCATTCGGCGCAGGCGACTGGCGAGTTGGCTCGCGATCGCGAAGAGCAAATCCGGGAACACGCTGGGCAGGCTTTTCACCTTGTCGTAGCTGATATAGGCGATTTCGCAGGCCGTTTTGGCCCGCACCATGGCGCTGCGACTGAGGGATTCGTTGAACAGCCCGATCTCGCCAAAGAAATCACCCGGGTTGAGGTAAGCCAGCACCAAATCGCGGCCGTCTTCCTCTTCCAGCAATACGGTGACCGAGCCTTTCACGACGAAATAGAGATCTTTCGAGGGGTCGCCCTGCCGGATGATCACGCTTTTGGCAGCAAACTGCTTGCGTTGGCAGTGGCCGAGAAAATTCTGAATGGGGAGGCTGGCAAGCGGCTGCGGTTTCGGTGCTAAAGCCATCACGGTTTCTCCTTGGCAATGAGTCGCGATTCAATGGCAAAGCGCGAGTCAGCATTTCCCGCTGAAGCGCACAGGCGGTTAAAGTGTACGGCCTCGTAAGCCAAGGCAGTCAACGCATGAAAGCAACGATTAAATGGGTGGATGGCGTGTCCTTTGTGGGCGAGTCCGAAAGCGGACATGCCGTCGTGATGGACGGCCCCCCGGACGCCGGCGGTCGCAATATCGGCATGCGCCCGATGGAGATGGTGTTGGTCGGAATGGGCGGATGCAGTGCTTTCGACGTGGTGACCATCCTGCAGAAAGCGCGTCAGGCGGTGAGCGACTGCCGCGTGGAACTCAGCGCAGAGCGCGCGGATGAGATCCCGAAGGTCTTTACGAAAATTCATGTGCACTTTGTGGTCAGCGGCACCGGACTCAAGCCCGCACAGGTCGAGCGGGCGGTAAATCTGTCGGCCGAAAAATATTGTTCGGCCTCTATCATGTTGGGCAAGACGGCTGTCATTACCCATGATTTCGAGATTATCGAGTCGCCTGCGCCCTGAGGGGCAAGTCGGCGGCGCCTTCACCGCGCCGCGCTCGCACCACCAGCCCCAGACTATCGTCACCCCGCTGCCAGGTAGCGGCGCTCCACTGGAAGGGGAGGTCTGGCATCGCGCCCACTGAGTGTTCTTGCAGTTTTCGCCCGAGCTCCTGCGCGGCCAGCGCGGTGGTTTCAGGCAGCAGCACCAGAATGGTCGCGTTATCCCACCAGGCGGTGGTGTCTACCCAGCGCAGCTGTTCGCGGAGGAATCGCGCCAGGGCGCGCAAGGTTTCGGGGCTCGTATCTTCCGGCACCGAGACCAGCATGCAGGACAAGGGATTGCCGTAGCGCCTGCTCCTGGAAATCTCGAGGTCCATCCGCTGTTCGGCGGTCGCCTTGGGCAGAATGCCGATCTGCGAGGTATCGAGCCGGGAATCCAGCATGGGGAGACGGAGCAAATCTGCCTCGACCCCAAGCGGGCGTAAATCCCTGACCGTCATGCCGTCGGTGCCTCTGCCCTGCGGATCGAGCGCGGCGACCGGGCGGCCGCAGCAGGTGTCGCGCGAAGCGCCAATCCGGCCACAAAACGCCGCATTGGCCCAGGCAATCAGCCCGTTCTCGTCGAGCAAGGCGAGCCCTTCCGACACACTGTCCAGCAACAAATCAGCAAGCTTGGGAGGCAGTTCGATCATGGCGGGCTCTCTTCTAACCGAACTCGCGTAGCGGCGATGTCCAGCGCAAACTTTAGCCGGCCGCCCGGAACCAAAGCATCGCCGCCACAAGGACGTGGCGCCGATCAGTAGAGCAGCACACCGTTGCAGTCCTGGACGTTGCCCGCAATGTTCCAGATGGCTGGCTGGGTGGTGGTGTCCACACAGTTTGCGGCGGACTGCGCAAGCTCCCCGAGTGCGGCGCCGCTCGTGCTTGCCTGACGCAATGCGCCGGTTTGTGGCAAGCCATCATCCAGCTTCACGTCCAGTTCGCGCAGCACGTTGACGGGAATCCCGCGCCCCAGCACCAACAGCTGCCGCTCGGCGGGCGTCGCCAAATCGAGATAGGCGTCGGACCGCGTAATGAACATGAAGCCGTTGAAGGCGTTGCGGGGCGCCCGGTCGTTCTGGGCGGCGGTCGGCGCCGCACTGCCCCCAACGTAGTTGCCTTGCAGAAAACCGCTCCGGGCGAGTTGTTCCCAGGCGGCCAGCGGCTCGCTCCATTCGCTGCCGTTAGCGGTGTCGATGCGGCCGTTACCGTTGCCGCCGGTGCCGACGCCGGGCACGGCCTGAGTGGCCAGCGCCGCCGGCCAGTCGCCCGGAACCTGACGATAGCGGTCGATAAAGCCGTGATAGGCCGCCTGAATGCTGGTCGCCTGATCGGCCAGATTGCGCACCCTTGCGCTGGTAATCAGCTCCTGCCCTTTGAGCACGCCGCCCAACAAGAGCCCCACGATCACCAGCACGATGGCGATTTCGATCAGGGTAAAACCACGCTGACGTTTGGCATTTGCCATCACTACTCACTCCTTTGAGATAGGGAAAGATTTAGGGAACAGGGATTTAAGGGAGACGCCCGCTGGCCACCAGCCGCTCCTGCAGCACCACCGGTGACAGCCACACGCCCAAGTCGTCGAACTCACACAGCGGGGTCGCTTCGTTGCCGCTGTCGCTACAGCTCGGCGCTCCTCGCGTCGGGTTGCGCAACAGATACCGCGCGTCACCGTTGGCGTTGTCTTGCTCGTCCTCGCCGGAGGGCGCGGCGCGCGTCAGTCCGTTAGCGCCGGTCGCGCCCGCCCCGTTGCGCCCCGGGGACACCACCAGCGCCGGCACCTTGTCTGCCAGCACAAGGTCGAACTTGCCCTCGCTCCGGCCATTGGTCTGCGGGTTGTCGCCCCGGCTATGCACGATGATCTCCCCCTGCGCGCAGAGATCGAGCTCGCCGCTTGCATTGCCGTTGCACAGGCCATCCGCGTCGGGCCAGGTGAAGCGCGGCGCGGTCACCCGATAGACCAAGCGGTTGCCCCAGGCATCGGTGGCGAGCACGCCCAACTCGGCACCGGGCAAAAAGCCCGTGCTGCGGGCACAAGTGGCGCTCGCTTTGCGGGCGGGATCGAAAACCGGATCCGGCAAGCCATCGCCATCCGCATCGGGGCAAGGCAAGCGGCCATAGGTGCCGGCATAGCCCAGCAAGGCATCGCGCACGCGCTCGAGCGAGACCTGCGTGGCCGCCCGGTCGCGCTGCTCCAGCTGTGTTTCCAGCGGACCGATCCCACCGGCCAGCACCAGGCCGAGCACCATCAGCACCATGGCAAGCTCGAGTAAAGTGAAGCCCGCAGCGCGCCTAATCATGGCTCTCCAGCCGGCGCAGACGGTCGTTAAAACGCGCATCCGGCGCTTGCTCGGTGAACTGCCCGCCCAAGCGCGCGTTGTCCCCTTCAAACCATTGGGCCGGATCACCTGCGCTACGCCGCTGGGAGGGCAGCGCCGCGCCCGCCAGCACCACCAGTCCGGTCACGTCATCAAGCGTTTGCGTATTGCCGTCCGGCGACCGCCGGGCGAGCAGCAGACAGTCGGCGCCCGCCGTACAGGCCCGCCCGCCGCTACCCGGCGCCAAAGCCGGGCTGTAGGCCACCAGTACATAGTCCTGCCAGCGATTGGCGACAAACCACGCCGGCAGTTCGCCCGGCGACGCCCGGTTCGCAGGCTCGAGCTGACCGTCATCGTCTACTTCCAGATCGAGCGGGACGTCCTCCACCACGAACTCGTTGACCGGCGCCCCGGCCTCAAGCCTTAGCCGCGAGGCGCCCACGGCCTGCACCTGTCCGGCGGGATTGCGGACGACGTCTTCCATGCTGATGTCCAAGCCCGCGCCTGCCGGCAGGATTTCGGCCTTGAGACTGGTGGCCTCGCGGCGCAGGTGCGTGGCGTCGGGCCGCTGGATCTGGCGGGGTAAGCCGCTGAAGGCAATGGTTTCGTGCCGAACCAGGGTATTCCCCGAGCCGCCCGCATCGGCCACCGCCACGCTGCGTTCGCACACCAGCGCGCTGCCGCCCGGCCAGCGACAGCGCGGCGCGCCTTCCGCGGCCGCGTCACGCCGCAGCACGGTGCCGGCCAGAAAGCCCGGCGGCTGCACCACGCAGGGCTGCGTGGTATCGCGCAGGCAGGCGGCGGACGGCGGCGATACGCCGGTGCTGGTGAGCGTGCCGCTGGCCAAGGTCCAGCGGGCGAGATAGGGCGCGGCGAAGCTCTCGCCCACCCGCCGGAGCGGCAGTTGCCCGATGCGGGTGCCGACCACGCCAGCAAACGGGCTGGTGGCCGGCGGCGCCCAGGGGCTTAGCCAGGGCAGCGCGGTATCGCAATCCCCGGCAGCACTCGCGGCGAGACACACCGGGTCCTGCCCGTTGCGGTCGTTGGCCTCCGGGTCGGCCGCGTAACGACGCAAGGCGCGCAGCACCTCAGCCAGCACCCGGCGCTCCATCACCGCGTTCAGCGCCTCGCGGTCGATGGCGACGAGCACGTCGTTCGCGCTCGCGCCGGTGGTGCTGCCGAAACAGCCGTCGCCGCGACTGGCATTGGCCTCTTCCAGATAGTGGCTGGCCTGATAGCGCGTCGCGAGGGCGTCGGCGTTGCGCTGTTGGCCACCCAGCGGCGCACCGGGCGCCAGCACGAGGGCGGCGATGCGCCGACCGTCGAGCCGACAGTTATCAAGGCGCAAGCCCGCCGGGGTGTCGCTGTTCACCACCCCGGCGGGGTTATTCCGATAGCCGTTCGCGAGCGCGTACCACAGCGGCGCGCCGGTGCCGTCGCGCAAATCGGACAGCGCCAGCGTGCGCCAGGGCAGCAGTCCGGTCTCAGTCGCGCTCGATAGCGCACAGGGAGAATCCGCCTGCCCGGCCACATCGTTGCTGTCCAGTCGTGTATCCGGACAGGGCAAAAGGCCCGGACCCGCGGTGCGACTGTTCACGCCGGCCCGATCCGGATAAGCCGCCGCATAGCCCAGCAAGGCGCCGCGCGCTTCGGCCAGCGCGGTTGCCGTCTGGCGGGCGACCGCAGCCGGCGTGGCGCGATTCGCGTTCAGATCGGTGAGCAGGAGGGCGCTGGCCGCGGTCAGCGCCAACACCACCAGCAGCATCAAGACGATGATCCCGCGCTCGCGGCCTGCAGGTCTCATGGTGGCTGCCCCTGCTCGGCCGCCGGCTGCACCGTCAGCCACTGGCTTTCGCAACGCGCCTCGATGTTCCCGGGCGCCTTCATGTCCAGGCGCTGCAGATGACAAGCGCGAACGGTGAAAACCCCACCCGCGTGGCGCTCCAGCCAGCGCAGTAAATCGCCGACGCGGGTCAGATCGGGCGCCCCGAAACGCAGACTCACCGGGGCTGCGACCACCGCGAAGCCGGCGACCGGCATCAAGTCCGACACGGTGGCCGCCGCCTGCGGCCCGAACGACCACTGCCAATCACGCAGCGCAAGCGCGGGGCCGGCCGCTTTCAGGGCTTCGACCCAGCTGAGCCGCGCCGGCAACCCCAGCAGACCCTGTCGCGCGAGCGCCACCACGGCGGGGGCCCACTGCGTCTGCGCGCGCGCCGCCTCGGTCAGCGCCGCGGATTCTCTCTCCAGCGCGGCCTGAACGGCCTCCGCTGCGGCGAGGCGCTGCGCCATCCGGGTATGAAAGCGATAGGGGCCCAGCACCAGCGCAAGGGCGAGCGCCACGCCGAGCGCGTAGCCGAGCGTTCGCCACCAGCGCGCCAGTGCCTCAGGGCGCATGGCGGCTGCCCAGCGTGAAGGACACTGCAAAGCCGGGGCTAGGCGGCGCCGCCGGGCCGGGGCTAGCCGGCAAATCCAGCGGCGTCTCCAGAATTTTTACGCCAGCCACACCCGGCTGCCCGGCAAGCGCGCTGGCAAGCGCAGAGATCACCCCGAGCGCTGCCCGCTCATCGCCGCCCAGCCCTTCCACCGTGCCGCGAATCAATGTCTGCCCTACATCGGCAGGGCTTGCCGCCTCTGCCGCCTGCCATTCCAGCGCAGTCCAGCGCAGCGCCGACACGGTGGCGAGCGCCGCCTCGGCCCTGGCGAGCGCGGGCTGCGGATTGCTGCGGCGGCTTGCGACCTCGGCCACCAGGGCGACCGCGGGCCGCAGCTGCGCACTCGGCATCAGCACTGGCGGCACTGCTGCGCGGCTAATGATGAGACTGGCCTGCGTCTCGCCGTTGTGCGCCGCCAGCGCCGCCGCACGCGCCGCCAGCTGCAAGCCCTCAAGGGTTTGCCACAGACCCGCGCCGGCGGCCAGGCACAGACCGAGCGCCATCGCACTCAGCGCCAGACGGGTTCGCCGTCGGCCCCGATGCACCGCGGTCTGGGCGGGGCTCGCGTACTGGGTGGCAGGCGGCGTGCGGCACAACAGCGCGGCAAAGAGCGCGTCACAGTCGTCTATCTGACGGGGGCCGCGCGCGCCGAGTAGGGCGTCCACCGCGACGTAGCGCCAGGCCTGCGCGGCCCCGTTCGCCGACGCCGCGTGGCGGCCTTCGGCGGTCAAGACCACCACGGCGGGCGTCTCGTCCGGCGCACACAGGCCTGAGCGCTCGAGGTATTGGCGCAGGCGGGCGAGTTCGGTTTCCACCCGCGCGCCATCCAGCGTGTCCTGCGCGGCGCCGAGCGGCACCAGGCGACTCATCACCAGTTGCCCATCGCGCAGAAAACTTTGCCGCAGCCCGCCCACCCCCTGACGGCTCACCAGCACGCAGGGGCCTGCGGTCGGGCCGATGAGCGACAGCAGCGCCGGGCCCAGCAGCGCCAGCGAATACACCCCCGCCAACGCGCTGGGGCTCTCGCGCAGCACCTCCAGCCATGGGGTGAGCAGTTCAGGCCGGGTGATGGCGCTGAGCAACGACGACGCAGGCCGGGTTACCGTTGCCGGCTGGGCCAGTCGCAGCGGCGTGCTGCCAAAGGCGCTCGCCAGCCGTCGCTCGAGCAAGCGGGCACGGTCCCGCAACGCCATCGCAGGCAGGCTCGCCGTCAGATATTCCTCCTCCACCACATCGAGCAGCAGCCATACGGGGCCGGGTGCCAGAGTGCGCAACACCTCCCCCACCGCCCCCGGCGCCTGTGCCCCGTTCGGCCCGGCCCAAAGCGTTGCCACCTGATCTCGCGCGCAGCGGAGCAAGCGCACGCCGTCCGGCCCCACCATCAGCACATCAGCGCGACGCATCGCCGGCTACACCCGCAGGTGGGTGAGCAGCCCGTAAAGCGGCTCGAACACGGCCCAGACGATCCATAGCAGTACCAATCCGAGCACCCCGACCAGCGCGGGATTGAGCAGCGTCTGCAGGCGCGCGACGGTTTCACGCGCTTCGCTGGCGAAACACTCGGCAACCTGGCCCAGCGCCTCATCGAGCCGCCCGCTGTGCTCGCCCACGCGTAGCATCCGCAGCAAGAGGTCGGGGAATATCTGCGCCGCCGCGAACGCATCGTGTAAGCCGGCGCCGGCGTCGATTTGTTCCTCCGCCACCACCAGCGCTGTGCGTAGCGCCCGGTTAGTCAGCACGCCGCGAGTCAGGCGCAGGGCCTCCGGCAGGGGAATGCCGGCGGCGTAGAGCACGGCGCACACCCGACACATCCGGCCGAGGGCGAGCTTGCCGAGCACTGGCCCGAACACGGGCAAGCGCAGACACAGGCGATCGAAGGCGGTGGCCAGCGCTGTATTGCTACGAATCGCCGTGAGGGCGCCGACCGTCAGCAGCCCAAGCCCGACCCCGGCGAACAGGCCGTACGCTTTGAGCCCTTCGGCACAGGCCAGCAGCGCGCGGGTCTGCGGCGGTAGGGATTGCCCCATGCCGGTGAGGAAGCCGGCGAGTTGTGGCACCACGTACACCAGCAGGAAGGACAGCGCCGCCGCCAACACGCCGCCGACCAGCGCCGGATACAGCAACACCCGCCGCGTCAGCGCAAGTTGTTCCTCCTGCCACCGCAGGTCCGCCACCGCTTGCCGCAGCAGGGCCGGCAAGCTGCCGCTTTCTTCCCCGGCCCGCACCAGACTCACCAGCACGGGATCAAACCCCTGAGGGAAACGCGCGAGCCCGGCCGACAGCGGCAGCCCGGCCGCGATGCTCTCGGCCAGGCCACGGGCGATCGCGCCGGCCCCGCCGCCCGCCCGCGCAAGCTCGGCCAGAATCTCCAGCATCGGCAAACCCGCGCGCAGCAATTGCTCGAGCTGGCTCAACAAGAGCATTTGCGCCGGACGCGGCAGCCGGGGCAGAGCGCGCGCGCCGGGCCGCCAGCTGGGTCGGGCGCGGAGGAGTTCCAGCCCACGGCCGGCGAGCAGCGCGTCCAGCTCTGCCAGCCCGGACGCCCGCGCGTGGCCCTGATGCACCCCGCCACCCGCATCGATCGCGCGATAGCGGAAAGCTCTCACGGCAGCGCTTCCACGCGCGGCGTGAGGTCAACCACGCGCGCGATCTCCTCCAGCGTGGTGAGGCCGGCCAGCACCCGTTCGCTCGCCACCTCGGCCAGCCCGACAAAACCCGCGCCGCGCGCCGCCAGCGCCAGTTCGCGCGGGCCGGCGTTGCGGGCGATGAGTTCATCCATCGCGCGGTCCACCCGGAGCAACTCCATGAGCGCGATCCGCCCGGCATACCCGCCGTGCACCGCCTGCCGGGCGCTGGCCGTGGGGCGCGGGTGTTTGCGGTGCTCGCCTTCGGCCATGCCCAGCAGGCGCCGCTCAAGCGCGTTCGCCATCACCCACTCAATGCACTCGGGACGCAGCTTTCTGACCAGCCGCTGGGCCATCAGGCCGCTCAGATTGCCGGCCAGCAAGGCCGGCTCAATGCCCATCTCGAACAGTCGGGGCAAGGCCCCGAGCGCGGCGGTGGCATGCAGGGTGGAGAACACCTGATGCCCGGTCATCGCCGCGCGCAAGGCCATGGCGGCGGTGTCCTCGTCGCGGATTTCACCAATCAGCAGGATGTCCGGATCCTGACGCAGCAAGGCCCGCACGCCGCTGGCGAAATCGAGCCGCAGGCCCTCCGCGAGCGAGGTCTGGCGGATGTCCGCGAGCGGATATTCCACCGGATCCTCCAGCGTCATGATGTTCACCGCCGGATTGTTCAGGTGATTGAGCAGGCTATAGAGCGTGGTGGTCTTGCCGGAGCCGGTGGGTCCGCACACCAGCATCAAGCCACTTGGCCGGGCGACCATCAGCCGCAGGCGCTGCAGGCTCGCCTCGTCCAGCCCCAGCCCCGTCAGCGGCACAATGCCGCGCGCCCGATCCAGCACCCGCAACACGATGTTTTCGCCCTGCGTGGTGGGCAAACTGGCGACCCGGAAGTCGATCTCGCGCCCGGCCACCTGCTGGCTGAAGCGGCCGTCCTGCGGTGCCCGTGACTCGGCGATATCGAGCCCGGCCAACACCTTTACGCGCACGGCCAACGGTGGCCAGTAGTCCCGATGCAGGCTATGCGCGAGGCGCAAAACGCCGTCCACCCGATAGCGGAGCGCGAGGCCCGCTGCGCCGGGTTGGAAATGGATATCCGAAGCGCCTTGCCGCACGGCCTCGGCCAGCACCGCCTCCAGCAAGCGGATGACGGGCGGCGACGCCTCGGCCGTATCGCGCAGTGAGCGGCCGACCTGTGGTTCGAACTGTTGCGTGAGCGCCTGTACCGAGCTGCGTAGCCCGTAGGCCTGCTCGATCGCGTCGCGCAGTGCTGCCGCATCGACCGCCCGCGCGTCGATGGTGGTGTTGGCCGGCAACTGCGCGGCGCAGTGGTCCAACGCCACCACGTCGTCGGGGTCGCGCATGGCGAGCGTCAGGCGCCCCAGCGTGGGCTCGACACTCAAGGGCAAGACCTGGAATCGTTGTGCAAGATCCCCCGGCAGCAGCGCCAGCGCCGCCGCCTCGGGACGCAGCCGCGCGCCCGGCACCGCCGAGTCGTGCACGGCGTGGCCAAAGGCCTCCAGCAAGTGGTTTTCGGTGACAAAGCCAAGCCGGAGCAGGATCTGCCCCAGCGGCTCGGGCCGGCGCTGCTGCTCGGCCAGCGCTGTTCCCAGTTGGTCCGGACTCAGCGCGCGCCGCGCCAGCAAAAGATCACCCAGGCGTTGCGGGACAGATGCCATCGTCGCCCCCTCAAAATTCGGCATTCAGCGCTTGCAGCCGCAAGCGGATAGGGGCCGGGTCAAAACCGGCGCGCGCGGCCGACCAGTCGGCGAGGGCGCGGCGGTAGTAGCCCGCGGCTTCGGTCTCAAGCCCCAGATGATCGAGCGCTACGGCGAGCGCCACCGCGTAATCGGGGCTGGCCGACAGCGCGAGGGCCTGCGCGAAAGCCTGCCGGGCGCCCGCCCACTGGAGAGCCGCCGCCGCCGCTCGGCCGAGCGCGTAGTGGAAATGGGCGAGCTCCCGGGGATTGCGACTCTCCTGCGCGAGGTCCCGGCGCCCGACGCTGGCGGGCGTCTCGCTCAGCAGGCCGATTCGCGCGATGGGATTGGTGGGGTCGAGCCGCAAGGCGGCGTGATAGTGACTGGCGGCCACGGCGCTCGCGCCCTCACGCAACGCGAGCGCCGCCAGACCGAGTTCGGGCTCGGCGAGTCGCGGCGTCTGCGCGCGCGCGGCCAGATAGGCGGTGCGCGCGGTAGCCCAATCGCCCCGCCACCAGGCGGCGTGGGCGATCGCGAGCGGCGTCCCCCTGCGCGGCGGCGCGAGATGAATATCGATCTCCGGCGCCGCAGCGCCTGATGGCGGGTTGGCGGGGTCCGGAGCCTCGGCGGACGCGAGCGAGGTCGGCGGGATAAGCGGTTCCGGCGCGACCACCGCAGGCCAGGGCAGCGTTGCCGGCGTCACGTTCACCTGCGGCAGCTGCGGCACTGGCAGCGCGACCGCGTGGCCTTGCAGGCGCCGCGCGCCGGCGCCGAAGCCCAGCGCCAGGGCCACCGCGACGAGGCAAGCCAGCGCCGGCGTTGAGCTTCGCCACTGCAGCGGAGGCGAGAGGCTTGGGCGCCGGCTCATGAGCGGACCCCCTGTTCCAGCCAGGGTTGATAGTCCCGCAGGTCGCGGGCGACGCTCGGCGTCTCCACCACCGCGGGCCGCAGAAAAATCACCAGTTCTGTCTTGCGGTGACTCCGGCTTTCGCCCCGGAACAGCCAGGCCCCAAGCCCCGGCAGCTGACTCAAGCCCGGCACTTCCCGACGGTTCACAATTTGCTCGTCCTGCATCAAGCCGCCGAGCACGCCCACCTGCCCGTTCACAAGTTTCAGCACCGACTCCATTTCGCGGGTGCGGATCACCGGCACGGTGTTGTTGGGCAGGGATTGGCCGTCGCCGTTCAGGCTAAGCGCGAGCTGCGGGCCGGGGTCGATGGCCTCGCCAATTTTCTGCGAGATGGTGGGCCGCACGGTGAGCGTGACTTCGGCATCGGCCGAAATTTGCGGCGTCACCGCCATCACCAGGCCCACCGGCACCGAGTGGACCTCGCTCTGCACCACCGTGCGGCCCTGCGCGTTGGCGGTGCCGTCGGTGGCGGTCACCTGCACGGTGAAGTACACGAGTTCCTCCACCACTTTCAGCAGCGCGGTCTGGTTGTTGAGCACCATCAGGCGCGGGCTTGAAAGCACCCGGGTGTCACCAAACTCATGCAGGAGCTTCAGCGTGGCGTCGATGACGCGGCCGTCGGCGTCCGGGTGGTGATAGCCCAGCGTGAGCGCCGCCGCGCCGTCGGACAGCGCGCCCAGGAGGTTCTGGCTGGCGCCAAGGCCGGCGCGGGCTTCGTCCAGAATCAGTTGCCAATCCACGCCCGACTGGTAGCGGTCGTTGAGACTGACTTCCACCACGGTGGCTTCAATCAGCACCTGCCGGCGCACGTGGCTCAGCACCTGCTGGATGAAGGCGGCGATTTCGGCGTGTTGTCGATGCGTCGCCTTGACCGACAGCAAACCGGCCTCGGGGTTGACGACCAGCGCCTCGGAACTTGGGAGTTCCTCGCCCGCCGGCGCGGCCTTGCCGATGAGGGCCAGCACATTGGCGGCGAGCGTGGGCCAGAAGCGGTGGCTGGCCTTTGAATTCACCCGCGTTGAAGAGCTGTTGCTGCCCGGCCCGCCCCCGCTGCCGGCGGCCTGCCCGGCGCCGCCCTCGCCCGTCGTCGCGACCTGGGTGGCCACACTGACCGAGGTCTCGGTATCGCGGGCCAGGTTGACGTAGTCCACTTCGTAGGTGTGGAAGTAAGGCTCATCCGGGGCCACCGTCAGGCGGTCGCCCTCAAGCGTGTAGCGAAGCGCGAACTGGCGGCCGAGGCGCGCGAGAATCTGCGGCACAGTCTCGTCCACCACGTGCACGGTCACCGGATCGGACAGCTCACCGCGGAGATCAAGATTGAGCGCGGCGTCCCGCGCCAGCGCAAACAACACATCGCGCAGCGGCACATGGTTGACCACCACGCGATAGCGTTTGCCGGCGCCGGTCGCCGGCGGGGGTGGCACCAGCGGCAGCGCCGCCGGCAGGGACGGAATAGTCGCGGTCCGCGCGGCGGCCGGCGGCGCCGTCAGGGCCCCAGGCGGGGCCTTGAACGTCGGCGGCGGCGTGGCGCAGCCGCCGAGCGCAAGACCCAGCGCAAGCCCGAGCGCGTAGCCTGCGCGTCTAGTCGACGGCCGGCGGTGAGTGCTTAGCGTCGAGCTGCCGTCCATGGCTGCTGTTCACTCCGATATTGGTGAGGATGGCGGTCGCCGCCTCGTGTTGGTTCATGGTGTAGAAATGCAGGCCCGGCGCGCCGCCCGCGACCAGGCGTTCGCACAGGGCAGAAGTCACGTCGATGCCGAAGGCGCGAATCGCCTCGCGGTCGTCCCCGAAATCGCGCAGGCGCTTCACAATCCAGCGCGGCACTTCGGCGCCACACATCTCCGAGAAACGCATGAGCTGCGAGAAGTTGGTGATCGGCATGATGCCGGGCACGATCGGCAGGCTAATCCCGAGCGCCGCGCAGCTGTCGAGGAAGCGGAAATAGGCGTCCGGGTTGTAGAAATACTGGGTAATGGCGCTGTTGGCGCCGGCCTCGACCTTGGTCTTGAAATGCTGGAGGTCGGCGGCTGCGGTGGTGGCCTGCGGATGGAACTCCGGATAGGCCGCAACTTCAATATGGAAGGCGTCACCGGCTTCCTGTCGGATAAACGCCACTAATTCGCTGGCATAGCGCAGTTCGCCAAAGCCGGTGAGCCCCGAGGGCATATCGCCGCGCAGCGCCACCACGCGTTTAATGCCCACAGCCACATAACGCTGAATCACCGCGCGCAGTTCCGCTTGCGGCGTGCCGAGACAGGAAATATGGGGCGCGCAGTCCACGCCGGTGGCGGCGGTGACGGCCTGCGCGGTTTCGAGCGTGAGTTCCCGCGTGCTGCCGCCGGCGCCGAAGGTGACCGAAAAGAAACTGGGACGCCAGGCGTTGAGGTGGGTGCGCGTCTGCTCCAGTCGCGCCACCGCATCCGGGCTGCGCGGCGGGAAAAACTCAAAGCTGATGTCGATACCGGTCATGGGTGATGTCTCGTATTTAGCGCGGGGCGGGTAGTGCCGGGAAGTCAGGATAAGCGCGGAGGGCGACTATACCGAAGGCCGCCCAAGGTGTAACCCGCAAAACCGGCGGCCAGACTGCCGTGTGAGAGGCATTTTGCGCAGGCGCTGGCCCGGGACAATAGCGGCATCGGCGAGACCGCCGAGGGCGGGAAAATCTCCCGGCACAGACCGGGCGAGAGGCGCAGGCGCCCCGCCCAGAAGCTGGGGCGCGCGGCGCTCGCGCTTTTGCCAGCCCCGCTCAGCGGCTAGAATCTGCGGTCTTTCAAGCCGGGTTTAGCAGGCACGCGCTGCGAACCCGGTCTATACGGACCCAGACTTCCGATCCGCCGCAGCCCAAGGATTTTCTTGCATGACTACTTCCGCCATGACCCGCCCGGTCGAAGCCCCCGCCGCGCGACGCGTGCTGGCCAATGCCATACGCGCGCTCAGCATGGACGCCGTTCAGGCCGCCAACTCCGGCCATCCCGGCGCCCCGCTCGGCATGGCCGATCTGGCCGAAGTGCTGTGGCGGGATTTTCTGCGTCATAACCCGGGCAATCCGGCCTGGGCCAATCGCGATCGCTTCATTCTTTCCAACGGTCACGGCTCGATGCTGATCTACGCCTTGCTGCATCTCACGGGCTACGACCTGCCGCTCGAAGAGCTCAAAAACTTTCGCCAGTTTGGCTCCAAAACCGCCGGGCATCCCGAGGTTCACCACACGCCCGGCGTTGAAACCACCACCGGCCCGCTGGGCCAGGGGATCGCGAACGGCGTGGGCATGGCGCTGGCGGAGAAAATCCTCGCCGCGCAGTTCAATCGTGACGGCTTTCCGGTGGTTGACCACCACACCTATGTCTTTCTCGGCGACGGCTGCCTGATGGAAGGCATTTCGCACGAGGCCTGCTCGCTGGCCGGCACGCTTGGCCTCGGCAAGCTGATTGCGCTCTACGACGACAACCAGATTTCCATCGACGGCAACGTGGTGGGCTGGTTCACCGACGACACCCCGGCCCGTTTCCGCGCCTACGGCTGGCAGGTGATCGAGCAGGTTGACGGCCACGATCCGGTTGCCGTGCACGCGGCCATCACCGCCGCACAGGCCAACACCACGCAGCCCACGCTCATTTGTTGCCGCACCGTCATTGGCTTCGGCAGCCCCAATAAATCCGGCAAATCCGCCGCCCACGGCGCGCCGCTGGGCGAGGCCGAAATTGTGGCCACCCGCGAACAGCTCGGCTGGACGCACCCGGCGTTCGAGATCCCGGCCGACATCTACGCCGCCTGGGATGGCCGCCCGCGCGGCGCGGCAGCGGAAGCCGAATGGCAAACCCTGTTTGACGCCTACGCCGCCAGCCACGCCGAA
>CAMCQE010000023.1 GCA_945876945.1 Klebsiella pneumoniae | reverse complement strand
AATAGTCATCGCCACAAACTCCGCAAATTTTGCCAGGCGCCAGCGGCTTCCCCACAAGAGGACGCCGCTGGAGGTAGATGTTCAATATTCATCGGAATGAGCCTTGCGTTGGCACAATCCTCGTCCACGGTGGCCGCGCCATCGGCGGTCACGCGGTGCCACTCGATGGCCGGAGGCGGGTCCATGTTGATCGGGCTTATGCCGTGCAGGCGCATCGCTTCGGTCCAAATTCTCAATGCCCCCGTGGCGCCCGTCAGGCGAATCGGAAGATTGTCATCGCGCCCAATCCAGGCCACCGCCAAGGTGTCGCCGCCAAAGCCGGCAAACCAGCTATCCCGGCCGTCATCTGAGGTACCGGTTTTGCCTGCCAGCGGCATTGCGCCAGGCAGCGCGCTAGCAAGGCTACGCGCCGTGCCCGACTCCACCACCTTGCTCATGACATAGCGCGTGAGCCAAACCGAAGGGGCATCCAGCAAGCGATCGACCTTGATGTCATAGCGTTGGAGAGGCGTTCCCTGCGCATCCACCACTGCCTTGATTGCCCGCAACGGACTGCGGTACCCGTCGTTGGCAATCACCTGATACAACTGGGTGACGTCATACGGCGTCATTTCCACCGCCCCGAGAAACAGCGCGGGGTAGTTTGAGAGCGGCGCGGTCACACCGAGATGGCGCAGTGTTTTGATCACGCGAGGAATTCCCAGTTGGAACCCCAAGTCGAGCGTCGCGAGATTCAGCGAATGAGACAAGGCGTATTCCAGTGTCACCTGGCCGTTGAATTTCTTGTCGTAATTCTGCGGTGACCACAGCTTACCGTCAGCGCCGCGCCAGCTACGAGCCTCATCGTTCAAGCGCGTCCCAACGTTGAAACGCGCAGAATCGGAGAGTGCGGTCAGATAGACGAACGGTTTCATCAAGGAACCAATCTGTCGGTTCGCATCCAGCGCGCGATTAAATCCGCCGGGAGCGCCGGAACGCTCGCCGACCAAGGCCTTGATATCGCCGCTACGACTGCCTGAAACGATAAACGCAGCCTGCAGTTTTCCCCGCTCTTTGGCCCTGTCTTTTTCGATCGTGGTGATGACATTCTCAACGGCGCGTTCCGCCGCGCGCTGCATGTCCACATCAAGGGTGGTGAAGACCTTCAGGCCCGCAGTCTGCAGATCTGACTCTTGATAATCCTTTTTGAGCTGACGCGCGACGAGGTCAAGAAAACCCGCATAACGACCGCTCCCGCGCCACGCCCCTTCACGCAAGGACAAAGGTGCCTTGCTGAATCGCTCGTACTCTTCGTCATTGATCAGGCCGCTATCGCGGAATCTGCTCAAGGCCACGTTGCGTCGCTCAAGCGCCCGGTCTGGATGCTTAAACGGATTGTATTGCGAGGGTCCTCGAATCAAGCCGATGAGCAACGCCTGTTCGGGCACGCCCAGTTCACCGAGCGGTCGACCAAAATAGAATCGCGCGCCCAGACCAAAACCGTGGATTGCACGATTGCCATCCTGCCCAAGGAAAACCTCGTTGACATACGCCTCAAGGATTTCTTGCTTACCGAAGGCGCGTTCAAGGGACATTGCGATGAGCGCCTCCTTGAACTTGCGGACATAACTGCGCTCACGCGAGAGAAACAAATTCTTGGCGAGTTGCTGGGTTAGCGTGCTGGCACCTTGCGCAATGCCGCCGCTTCTCAAATTAGCCACGATCGCGCGCAGAATCCCCAAAAAGTCGATGCCGATATGACTCGCGAAGCGTTGATCCTCAACCGCAAACAAGCCTTGTTCGAAAAACTCGGGCACCTCCTTTAGCTCGAGCGGTACGCGGTCTTCGAATGACTCGCTATGCAGTCGTCCGATCTCCAGCGGATCAAGGCGTACGAGATCGACAGCGGTGCCGCCAACGCGATTGGCGATCGTGCGCAATCCGTCCGGGGCGAAATAAAGCACGACGTCGCGCGAAGGCTCGTTACCATCGGGAAAAACAAAAGCGCGAGTCTGCAAAGTAATGGTGTGTATGCCCACGCTGAACTGGCCGGAACCATTCACGGATTCGACCTGCCGATAACCAATGGCCGAGAGTTGTTCGCCCAGACGGTTCTCGTCCAACTTCAGGCCAGGATACAACTCAAGGGGCGCAGCGAAGATACGCGTGGGCAAGGCCCACTGCCGCTGGGAGAAACGATTTACAACGTCGTGGTCGAGCCACGCCCAATAGGCGATCAGGGCTAGCGACAACCAGATGGCGAGATGTCGGAGCAAAAACCACAGCCAGCTAAAGACTGGCGAGGATGACTCTTCGTCGTTGTCTTCAGGCTCGTTCATGGCGTTGGAAGTCTGTCCAGTTCGCGGTGGCCATTTGATGGCACCGGGGGCAGTCGTTGAACCAGACTGAGATGATCGGTTTTTTCAGGCAAAAACCGCAGAAAAAACAGAAAGAGGATGTTATCTAAGCGTGAGCGATTGGTGTCCGTTGGCACAATGGCTAAGGGACACCTTTCGCCAGCAAGCGAGTGCAAGGCCCTCGAGTACTACTTGGCAGCTGCCTTTTTGACAACGGCCTTCTTCGCAACAGCCTTCTTCGCAACAGCCTTGGCTACCGGCGCTTTCTTGGCTACGGCCTTCTTGGCGACGGCCTTGGCTACCGGCGCTTTCTTGGCTACGGCCTTCTTAGCGACAGCCTTGGCTACCGGCGCTTTCTTGGCTACGACCTTCTTCGCGACCGGAGCCTTCTTAGCGACGGCTTTCTTGGCGACGGCCTTGGCAACCGGAGCTTTTTTAGCTACGGCCTTCTTCGCGACAGCCTTCTTGGTCGTCGCTTTTTTCTTTGCAGTTGCCATCTCTCAGTCCCCTTTCAACTTGAGGTTGAATTAATTAACAAACAACACCACGCGCGTTATATACCGCAGCCCGCAACAGGGTGTAAAGCAAAGGCTTAAAAAAAATCGCGTAAGTGCAATTTCTGTTTCTTCAACGCAACACCAAGCAAGATCGATCAGGTCAACGCGCCCATCACGCGCGTCCGAATCTCATCAACCGAACCCACGCCTTCTACGCGTGAATACCTGATTTTTGGATCCTGCTGCGCGCGTGTTGAATAGAAGCCAATCAGCGGTTCTGTCTGCTCGTGATAAACCTTCAAACGATGGCGCACAGTGTCCTCGCGATCATCATCGCGCTGAACCAGCGGCTCGCCAGTTTCATCATCAACACCCGCAACGCGCGGAGGATTGAATTGGGTGTGGTAGGTGCGACCTGAGTTCGGATGCACACGTCGCCCGGAAATGCGACTTACGATTTCCTCATCGTCGACCGCAATTTCGATGACGCGATCGATGTGAACCGAGATTGCGTCCAGCCCTTCTGCTTGCGGAATCGTGCGTGGGAAACCATCAAACAAAAATCCCGGTGCGCAGTCAGCCTCTTTGAGACGTTCGCGAATCAGGTTAAGGATGAGGTCATCTGAGACCAGACCACCAGACTCCATCACTTGTTTGGCCTCGAGTCCCAGCGGGGTGCCCGCCTTCACCGCAGCGCGCAACATGTCACCGGTTGAAATTTTGGGGATACCGAACTCGCGGCAAATGAAGTCCGCCTGCGTGCCTTTGCCCGCGCCCGGTCCTCCCAACAGAATTACTCGCATACTTTTGCCTTTCTTCGCTGATTTTCAAATTCTTTGCGTCTGCCAGGTTGACGCAGTTCTTGCCCGCCAGTACCGACGGCGTCACACTCGCGACGCGATGAAATTCGAACTCGACCATACTGCTGGGGCCCGCATCATACGATCCTATGGGCCGGGTGAATTCACTGTGGGTGAACAACGCTTGCACGGATCCATCGTGCTGGTAGCGGACCGCATCATCGTCGATCTGCTTCCCGCAGACATTACCGAACTGAACGCAGCCCACCTCGATCAACTCTGCGCGCTACAAACTGATTTGATCGTAATCGGGACTGGACGCCGGCAGATATTCCCACCCTATGCCCTGATCACTAGCGTCCTTGGGCGCGGCGTCGGCTGCGAAATCATGGATACGGCAGCGGCCTGTCGCTGTTACAACGTGCTGCTGGCGGAGTCCCGCTCGGTGGCGGCGGCCCTATTCTCCATTCGCGAATAGCACTGGACGCCGGCGTTCATGCCGGATGGGTCTTGCAGGACGAGCCCGTCACGACTGACGCTTGGACACGCTTACCCTGACCATCCAAGCACGGATCTCCCACCAGGATTTTACGCTCGCGGCGCCATGAAAGGCTGCACGCCCGGATTTATCGACCCGGCAGAAACTGCAAGGGTTCGACCGCCTTGCCACCCTTTCTAATCTCGAAATGAAGCATCACTTCGTCGGCTTCCGAATCGCCCATTGCCGCGATCTGCTGCCCTGACTTCACCTTGCTGCCTTCACCTACCAGGAGTTTATCGTTGTGCGCATAGGCACTCAGAAATGCGTCGCTGTGCTTGATGATGATGAGCTGGCCATAGCCCCTTAAACCATTACCGCTGTACACCACCTGCCCTTCAGCTGCAGCGTAAACGGGCTGACCACGGGCACCGAGGATATCCAGACCCGCAGCTCCGGTAGCGGCCACCGTAGTTCGGCGCTTACCGCTTGCTGGCCACCGCCACGCAATACCGCCGGCCGAACGCGTCGTGTCGTCCCCACTCTGGGCCGTCACCGCGGCTGGCGCCAAAGGAGGCTCTGGCGCGAGATTGTCCGCTTTCGTCGCTGGCGGCGGCGCCTGTGGGGTAGCCGCTTTGGGTGGCATTGCATCCGCCGCAACTTCTGGCGCTGCAGGCTCGGACTTGGTGGCTAGGGGGGGCGGCGGTAGCGGTTTGACTTCCGGTAGGGGAGCGAGCTGCCGCGGTGCTCCCGGGGCCGGCATCGGCGCGGTTTTGGCCACCACCACTCCCGGCGAAATGGACGCTGCGGCGCTGGGCTCCGACTGCAGCTTCAACTTTTGCCCCACAAAAATGCGGTTGAAGTCGTCGATACGGTTCCAGCGTCCTATGTCACGCGCATCAAGACCAAACCGCCAGGCGATGCCATAAAGGGTGTCGCCCGCGACCACCCGATAAACCGCTGGCGGCTTGTCATCGGCAGGGGCACTGGGGCGCTTGCTTGGCAGGTTTCGGGAAGAGGACGAAACTACCGACGCACCCTGCTGAATGGGTGCAGGCTCCTGCGATGCGCAACCGGCGAACAGAAGCGTCACGCCCAACAGCGCGAAACGCAAGCCAGAATCTTGCCTGCGTGACCTAATCCACATTTTCGAGCAAGGGCACAAAACTGACGCGCTGTAGCGGGATTTCTTCGATCCCTGACTCAGTCCGTCGAAACAGCGTTAGCACCTGTTCTCCCTGACGCCCCACTGGCATCACGGCGCGACCACCGGGCGCGAGTTGTTCCAATAAAGCTGACGGAATAGCCGGCGCCGCCGCGGCCACCAGCACGGCGTCGAATGGGGCATGCGTCGACCATCCCAGACGACCATCCCCGTGACGCACTCGCACGTTGCCAATTTGCAGCTCGTGCAATCGTGAGCGGAGACGGTTAGCGAGTTCCGCAATGCGCTCAACGGTATAAACCTGACTGGCCAGACGCGCCAGCACCGCGCTTTGATAGCCGCAGCCACCGCCAATCTCCAGCACGCGGTCCAAGGGTCCCGTGTCCAACAAGACCTGCGTCATTGCAGCGACCACAAACGGTTGCGAGATGGTCTGACCAAAGCCAATCGGCAAGGCATTGTTTTCGTAAGCGCGGCTCGCAAGCGCTTCATCGACAAAAAGATGACGAGGTGTGCTGCTGATGACATTCAGCACGGCATCAGAAGAAATGCCCATCTCCCGCAACTGCTGCACCAGCCGGTTACGGACTCTCTGAGAGGTCAACCCTATCCCGCTGCGGTCGGTCATCATCTTGGCGGTGCTAAATCCCCAACCATTGAACAAGGTCGTCCATCACCGGATAGGACGACAGATCCATCTGCAGCGGCGTGATCGACACACAGCCCTCGGCGATGGCGTGAAAATCGGTACCGGGCCCGGAATGCGCGCCCGGCTTGCCCGCCGGGCCAATCCAGTACACCGGTTGCCCCCTTGGGTCGAGTTGCATGATGGTCCCAGCGGCGCGCTGGCGCCGCCCCAGCCTCGTCACCCTTGCCCCTTTGAGGCTGGCTTCGGGATTCGGCGGTACGTTCACGTTGAGTAACCAGTGCAATTGCAAACCCAGACGCTGGACGTTAAAGACCAGATCGCGGGCGATCACACCGGCCCTAGCATAATGGCTGGGATCCGGGCTCGCCAGCGAGAGGGCGATGGCCGGCGTGCCCAGCAGACAGGCCTCCATCGCCGCCGCCACGGTGCCCGAGTAGAGCACATCGTCCCCTAGATTTTCACCCGCATTGATCCCCGAAAGGACTAAATCCGGCGGCTGTTCCAGCAATGTCGTCATCGCCAGATAAACACAGTCGGCAGGCGTGCCATCCACCGCGTAGTGATTTTCGGCCACCTGCGAGGCCCGCAGCGGCCGATCGAGCGTGAGCGAATTGCTCGCCCCGCTGCGATTACGTTCCGGGGCAACGATAGTGATTTCGCCAAGCGGCCGTAATGCTTCGGCCAGCGCGGCCAAACCGGGTGCCCGGTAGCCGTCGTCATTGGACAACAGCAGGCGCATCCCCCCTAACTCGCTTGCGCGAAGAGGAATTCGAGCAGGGCTTTCTGCGCGTGCAGTCGATTGCCCGCCTCGTCCCAAACGACGGCGTTCGGCGCGTCGATCACTTCTGCCGCCACTTCCTCACCGCGATGCGCGGGCAGGCAATGCATGAACAGGGCGTCCGGTGCGGCGCGCGCCATCAAGTCTGGCGTCACCTGATACGGGGCGAAGATTTCCCGCCGGCGCGGCGCTTCCTGTTCCTGTCCCATGCTGGCCCACACATCGGTCACGACCAGCGCCGCATCCCTGACGGCTTCGGTCGGCTGACTGACCAGCCGCACCTTAGGCCTGTCCTGCTGGGCAAGCAGTGCTGGCTCAAACCCGGTGGGCACCGCGATGGTCAACTCGAAGTCCAGCAAGCTGGCCGCCTCGATATAGGTATTGCACATGTTGTTGCCGTCGCCGACCCAAGCCACCTTCTTGCCCGCGATGTCACCCCGATGTTCGAAAAAGGTCTGCATGTCGGCCAGCACCTGACAGGGGTGCGAGCGATCGGTCAGCCCGTTGATGACCGGCACCCGCGCGTGGGCCGCCAGGCGCTCCACCGTGTCGTGGGCGAAAGTGCGCACCATGATGGCGTCGCACATCTCTGACAGCACGAGCGCAGTGTCTTCAATCGGTTCCCCACGCCCCAGTTGGGAATCGCGCGGCGACAGAAACACGGCGCCACCGCCGCCCTCGATCATGGCGGTTTCGAACGAGACCCGAGTTCGGGTGGAGGATTTCTCGAAAATCATAACGAGCACCTTGTGCCCGAAGATGCGCGGCTTATCACCCAGTTTGCGCGCCGACTTGAGGGCCGAGGCGCGCGAGATAAGCGCCCTGATTTCACTGCCTGAGAGATCGGAAAGATTCAGCAGATGACGCATGCTCATACCCCTGCAGCAGGCTCACCGGCGGCAAGGAAGTCGTTAATGAGCGCGCTCACGCCGTCGACCATTGTCAGTGCTTCTTCATCGCTCATCACCAGCGGCGGCAGTAGTCGCACGACCCGCTCCGCGGTGACGTTAATCAGCAGCCCGCGTGCCAGCGCCTGTCCGACAAGTTCGCCGCAGGGTCGGTCGAGCTCAATGCCAATCATCAGGCCTTTGCCCCGAATGTCGGTTACCGCAGGAAGCGTCCCGAGTCGCTGCCTGAAGTGGTTGAGGATTGCAGCCCCCAGCGCCCCTGCGCGCTCGACCAGTTGCTCGGTTTCCAGCACTTCGCAGACGGTGTAGGCCACCCGGGCCGCCAACGGGTTGCCGCCAAACGTGGAGCCGTGGCTACCGGGTTGCAACACCCCTGTCGCCGCGCCACCCGCCACACAGGCGCCAATCGGGAAACCATTCCCCAGGCCCTTGGCCAGGCTCATCACATCAGGCTTCACGCCTGACTGCTCATACGCGAAAAAGCTACCCGTCCGGCCGATGCCGGTCTGGACTTCATCGACCATGAGCAGCAGCCCGTGCTGGTCGCACAATTCACGTAAGGCGGGCAGATAATCCGCCGGCGGCACCACGATGCCGCCCTCGCCCTGGACCGGTTCTACCAGCACGGCGACCACCGAGGGATTTGCCGCGATAGCGGCGGCAACGGCCGCGCTATTGCCATAGGGAACGCGCTCAAAGCCTTCCAGCAGCGGGGTAAAACCCAAATGCACTTTCTTGTTCCCGGTCGCGCTCAGGGCGCCCATGGTGCGGCCGTGGAAGCTGCCGTCCATCACAATGATGACTGGCCGCTCAATGCCCTTCCGGTGCCCATACAAGCGGGCCAATTTGATCGACGCCTCGTTGGCTTCGGCGCCGGAGTTGGCGAAAAACACCGCATCCAAGCCAGACAGGCGGGTGAGTGTTTCGGCGAGGCGCTCCTGCCACACCACCCGATAGAGATTGGAGGTGTGCCAGAGCATGCCGGCCTGCTCGCAGAGCGCTGCCGCCAGACGCGGGTGCGCATGACCGAGGCCACAGACGGCGATGCCGCTCAGGGCATCGAGATAGCGACGGCCTTCGGTGTCCCAGAGCCAAACGCCTTGGCCGCGCTCAAAGCTGACATTCATCCGGCCATAGGTGGCCATCACCGCTGGATTGGACATGATTTGCCTGCGATCGGGGTTCCAGAAACGGAGAGCCCGGCCGAAGCCGGGCTCGACGACAAAAATGATCTCTTGCTGGTCTGACTTAGCCGAAGAACGGCAGTCCGTGGGCGCCCGCCTGCATGAACATCAGCATGGGGATAGAGAGCACGGTATTGGTGCGGGAAGCCAGAAACGCCACGCGACGCGCTTTGGCTTTCTGTTCGTCCGTCGCCGGCACGATGCCCAGAATCTTCTTCTGGTTCGGCCAGATCAAACCCCACACGTTCAGCAACATGATGGTACCGAGCCACACACCGAAGCCGATGTAGGTCACCGAAGCGCTGGGCTCGGCGAGCATCAAGCCGAGCGTGAATGCGCCGTGCAGGGTGTACGGGCTGACGGCTAGGTAGTAGGCGCCGGTCAGCCAGGTGAACAGGGCGGCGTAGCGAAACCAGAACAGGGCGCGGGGCGCGACATACTTCGTAATGGCTGCGCCGCCCGGACCACCGGAATTGGCTTCAGCGCCGGCCTGCGCAAGCGCCGGCACCTGGACGAAGTTGAAGTAATACAAAAGACCGATCCACATCACGCCGCCAACAACGTGCAACCAACGAACAAAAATTGCGATTTCCATAACGAGATCCTTAAAGAGCAGAGCCGGAGTGTAGGTGACGTTGGGTTTTAACCACCAACGAGAAGCTTGGCGACGTAGGCCAGTACGACGGCCAGAATCAGGCCTGAAATGACGGTGCCCTGAAGGGTATCCAATGGATTCATGTTGTCTCTCCCAACCTGTTCAAGGTTCGTGTTGTGTAGGTAGCGAAAACGCGTGCGCAGGCATTCTCTGTGACGGACTTTGAAGATTCAAGCCTGCCGGCGCCGTCATCTGCGCGGCATCGGAAAAACCCCGGAGCCCGCGCGTTTTCTCCGGCCCCGTTGCCGCCTAGACTGGTGCTTGTTTTACCTTTTCCGAGGTTACCCAGATGGACCCCATTGAACGCATTCAGAAAATCCTGGCCGACAACCGCATCGTTCTGTTCATGAAAGGCACGCCGCAGTTCCCCCAGTGCGGCTTTTCGATGAAAACTGCGCAGGCGCTTAACGCCTGCGGCGTTCCGTTCCACGCGGTTGACGTGCTGGCGGAACCAGAGTTTCGCCAGAACCTGCCGCGCTTCTCGCAGTGGCCCACCTTTCCGCAAGTCTTCATTGACGGCGAACTGGTTGGCGGCTGCGATATCGTGCTCGACCTGTATCAGAGCGGCGAACTGCAGAAACTGACCGCGGCGAATTAAACCCTCGCGTCAGCCGGCGCGGTCTCGGCAAGCCACACACAGCGTCCGCCGCTGCGTTTGTCGATGACCGCCAGGCGGGCCGCATGCGCGGCCCGTTCCTCATCAGTCGGCACTATCACCCGCACTGCCGGCCGGTTCACCCCTAGCCGGGACCCCGTCCACTCCGCTTCATCGGCCGCCACCTTGCCACCTACCGGCTCCAGCACCAGCGTCGTCTGACCGCCGGTCATCGCCAGATAGACCTCGGCCAGCAGCTCGGCATCGAGCAAGGCCCCGTGCAGCGTGCGGTGCGAGTTCTCTACTTCATAGCGCTTGCACAGGGCATCAAGGCTATTGCGTTGCCCGGGGTGGAGGTCGCGCGCCAGTTTCAGGGTGTCCAGCACCGTGCAGTAATCGGCGAGGCAGCCCCAGGCCGAGCCCACCAGCTTCAGCTCGTGGTCAATAAAGCCCACGTCAAAACTCGCGTTGTGAATAATCAGCTGCGCGCCGCGGATAAAGCTCGTGAACGACTCTACGACTTCGACGAAGCGCGGCTGATCGCGCAGCTTTTCGAGCGTTAGGCCATGGACTTCGAGCGCTCCCTGATCCACGTCGCGCTCGGGGTTGAGAAAGCAGTGAAAGCGCTGCCCGGTCTGACGTCTGTCGACCAGTTCAATACAGCCAATTTCGATCACACGGTGTCCGTCGTCGGTCGAGAGGCCCGTGGTTTCGGTGTCAAGAATAATTTGACGCATGTTTGCCTGGTCTCCCGACTGCTGACTCAGGCCCGACGGCCGGCGAGTAATTGATCGATAGCGATGTTGGCGAGTGCATCCACCCGCTCGTTGCCCGGATCGCCATTGTGGCCTCGCACCCAGTGCCATTCCACCTGGTGCCCCGCTGCGGCCGCCTGCAGGCGTTGCCACAGATCGGCGTTTTTGACCGGCTTTTTATCCGCCGTAAGCCAGCCGCGCGCGATCCAGCTCTTCAGCCATTCGGTCATGCCTTTTTTGACGTATTGGGAGTCGGTGTAGAGCGCGACCCGACTGGAACGGGTCAACGCTTCAAGGGCCGCGATCGCCCCCATCAGCTCCATACGGTTATTGGTGGTCTGCGCTTCGGCACCAGTGAGTTCCCGCTCGTGGTCGCCGTAGCGCAATAGCGCGGCCCAGCCGCCGGGCCCCGGATTGCCGCGACATCCCCCGTCGGTATACACAATCACTTGCGCGGTACGGCTACGCTCATCCATCGTTCGGGTCCTTCAAGCTATCAAAAAGTCGGCGGCTGCCGGTTTCAACCACGGCACCGCTCCTGAGGCGTCGACGCCGCGCGCGCAACGCCCTGATCGGTCTCACAGCAGGGACCCGCTTGCGCGCCAGCAACCAATACACATTCCCAAAGAACGGCAGAAAGTGCCGTCCGAGACGTTCCAGCGATTCGAACCCCTGCGCAGCCCCGGGTCGTTTTAGCGGGGGGCGGAACGATAGCCCCGCAGCACGCACGGTCTCAAACCCCAGCACCGCCAGCCATTCCTGCAATCGTCCCAAAGGGATGAAACGTCCCCGCCAGGGAAAGTCTCCGCGCCAGCCAGTCGCAACGCGCCACAGACCGTAGAGACTCCAGGGGTTAAAGCCAAAGGCTAGCAAATAGCCTTCGGGCATCAGCACGCGCTCAATTTCGCGCAGCACACCGTGGGGGTCGGATTCGAACTCGAGCCCATGCGGCAGCACCACCACATCCACCGAGGCCGCCTGCAAGGGCAAAGCATCCGCGCGGGCGGCAAGTTGCACGGCGGGGTGATTCAGTTCGTCATCGCAAATCAACTGGTGCCCAATGCGGCTCGCAACCAACAACGGTGCGCCATACGGGCGCCCCAATTGGAGCAGGTGATAGCCAAAGAGGTCCGGCAGGAGTTCAGCGGCTATCGCGGCTTCCTGGGTGGCAATCGCGGCGCCGGCCTCACCGGCGAACCACTCTGCCAGCGAATCGCAACGAACCACGGCGCCCGCAGGAGGCGTTGAACTCGGCTCATTCATTGGTTTTGCGCCTGTCCAAACAAGCTCCTGAAGGTTCCAAAATCGAGGTCTCAGCGGCAACCGGGAAGGCCTGGCGACGGACCTTCGGGTTGACGCGCCAAAAGTGCGGTGCCTAGCATACGGCCATGCAAGGTTATTCTCGATACTCGCGAACCGCCGCGATGGCCTTTTGCGCCCTCATGCTGAGTGCCTGTAGCGAAGGCTTACTAAAGGGCGGCGAACAGGCGCAAAAGGTCACCGCCCCGGTCGAGAGCAGGCTGGTCCAGCGCCCCGAGGGTTATGCCCCCACGCCGATCGCAAAACCCCACAATCCCACTGCGGCCAGCGTCGCTGATACCGACGACGTGTGGGCCTCGCTCCGCACGCAGTTCAGCCTGACGGCTAGCGAGCGACCCGAAGTAGCGCGGGAATTAAAATGGTTGCGAGAAAATCCCAAATACCTCGCCCGCGTTGCCAACAACGCCCAACCGTTCATCTTTCATGTCACGAGCGAACTCGAAAAGCGCGACCTGCCAGGCGAACTCGCGCTCCTGCCTGTTATCGAAAGCGGCTACGACCCGAGCGTGAAATCGCCTTATGGTGCCGCCGGCCTGTGGCAGTTCATGAGTGGGACCAGCAACAAACTCGGTCTGGAACTCAATGCCTGGTACGACGGCCGACTCGACGTCGTGCAGTCGACCGATGCCGCCTTGCAATATCTGCAAACGCTCCAGCAACGCTTCGGCGGCGACTGGTTGCTGGCGGTTGCGGCGTATAACGCGGGCTGGGGCACGATCGAGCGCGCGGTTGCCAGGCAACGCCGAAACAATCGCAAGGTGGATGTCTGGTCTCTGGATATCAGCGCCGAAACGCGGTCGATGGTCGCGCGCCTGCTGGCGCTGTCTGAAGTGGTGCGCAATCCGGGGCGCTATGGCGTGACGCTTCCGGAACAAGCCTCAGCGGCGCATTTTGCGGCCGTCGAACTCAAACGCCCCACCGATCTGCGCCAGTTTGCCCAACGGCTCAATCTGCCCGCGAACGACTTCAGATTATTGAACGCGGGCTGGCGACGCGGTCATACCGGGCCTGCGCCGAATCCGCGCGTGCTGGTGCCGCTATCCAGTCTTGAGGCCGCCCAACAACTGGCCGCAACCCTGCCCGCAAGCCCGATTCCCAGCCTGGCGCCGGACGCGAAGCCCCGGCCCGTCGTGGTGGCTACCGGCCCCGCCTATGCGGTCAAACGCGGGGATTCGCTGTGGACTATCGCCCGCAAACACCAACTCAACGTCGACAAACTCGCAGCGCTGAACGGTCTCAAGGCCAACAGCAAGCTACAGCCCGGCCAACGCATTGTGCTCACCGAGGGGCCTGCACCCAAAAGCAAAGTCGGCAAAGCGCAGCGTCAGGTGGCGGCAGCGCCCAAACGTTACAGAGTCCGACAGGGCGATTCGCTGTGGACCATTTCGCGCCAGTTCAAGGTCTCCGTTGACCAGCTTTTGACCTGGAACCGCCTCAAGCGGAAACAGGAACTCCAGCCGGGTCAGGAAATCGTCGTTTCTCAACCCTCCTGAGCCGAGGCCGCCCCGTGACGCACGAGTCTGTTCAGCATTACTACGGTGAAATCATTCAGCGCACCCAAGACCTGCGCACCTCGGCCTGCACCACCGACACCCCACTCCCGGCGCGCTATCGCCGCGCGCTGGCCAACGTGCACGATGAAGTGCTGGCGCGGTATTACGGTTGCGGGCTGGTCTGTCCGCCCGCCATCAAGGGACTGCGCGTGCTTGATTTGGGCTCAGGCAGCGGCCGTGACTGCTACGCACTGGCCCAACTGGTGGGCGCCGATGGCGCGGTCGTCGGCGTGGACATGACGGAAGCCCAATTGGACGTTGCCCGCCGTCACCTTGACTGGCACCGGGAGCGGTTTGGATATCCGCAGTCCAACGTGGCCTTTCATCACGGCTATCTGGAGACGCTGGAAGCGCTGCCGCTGGCAGACGAGTCCTTCGACCTCATCATCTCCAACTGCGTGATCAATCTTGCGCTCGATAAAGGCGCGGTGCTGCGCAATGCCTGGCGCTTGCTGAAACCCGGCGGGGAATTCTATTTCGCAGACATCTATGCCGACCGCCGCGTGCCCGCATCGCTGGCCGCCGAGCCGGTGCTCTACGGCGAATGCCTGGGCGGTGCGCTGTACTGGAACGACTTCATCACCCTCGCCCGCAGCGCCGGTTTCCTGGACCCGCGACTCGTCGAAGACCGACCGGTGGCGGTGACCGAAGAAACAATCGCGGAGAAAGTCGCACCGATCCGCTTTTATTCAGCCACCTGGCGCCTGTTTAAGCTGCCAGCGCTGGAACCGGCCTGTGAAGATTACGGTCAGGCCGTGGTCTATCGCGGCACGGTGGAAGACGCAGCCGCAAGCTTTACGCTCGACAAGCATCACGTTTTCACGCGCGGCAAGATGCATCTCGTGTGTGGCAACACCTGGCGGATGCTGCACGAAACAAGGCTCAAGCCACACTTCGACTTCCATGGCGACTGGAGCACGCACTACGGCATCTTTGAAGGTTGCGGTACTCTCCTGCCCTTCGACGCCGAGAGTGCCAATGGCGCGCCCATCGGGGCTTGCTGCTAAGCCACTCCCGCCCATCCCTGAATTGAAAGAGCTCGTCATGGACATCATCACTTCCCGCATTCGCGACATTCCCGACTTCCCCAAGCCCGGCATTCTTTTTAAAGACCTGACGCCCCTGCTGCGCGACCCAGTGGCCCTGAAGGTCGCGATCGACGCCCTCGCCCTACCGTTTCGCGACGCAGGGGTCACCGCCGTTGCCGGCATGGAGGCACGCGGCTTTATTTTCGGCACGCTGGTGGCGGCCGCGCTGGGCGTTGGCTTTGTGCCCTTGCGCAAGCCGGGCAAACTACCGGCGGCCACGCACAGCGTGGCCTACGACCTCGAATACGGCTCCGCCACGCTGGAAATTCATCAGGATGCGCTGGAAGCGAACGACCGAGTGCTGTTGGTGGACGACCTGATGGCGACCGGAGGCACCGCTGCGGCCAGCCTGGCGCTGGTGCGGCTGACTGGCGCGACGGTGCTGGGCTGCGCGTTCGTCATCGAGCTCGATTTTCTGAACGGCCGCGCCGCACTCGGCGACTGCCGCGTGCATTCGCTCCTGCATTTCTGATCGAACCCGGACGCCGACCGTCATGTGCGTGTTAATCGTCGCGTTTGGCGAACACGCCGAATATGACCTCGTCGTCGCGGCCAACCGCGACGAATTTCACAGCCGCCCCACTGCGCCGGCTGAGGTTTGGGCGGAGCACCCGCAGTTGCTGGCCGGTCGCGATCTGGAAGCCGGCGGCACCTGGCTGGGGGTTGATGAGAAAGGTCGCTTCGCGGCCGTCACCAATGTGCGGAGTGCGCACCCCGGCGCCGGCAATCGCTCCCGTGGGTTTCTAGTCCCGGACTTCCTCAAACAACACCACATGGGACCGCTCGATTATGCGCACAGCCTCAATCCGAGGGCGCGCGATTACGCGGGCGTGAATCTCATCGTGGCCGACCATCAGGGGCTCGGTAACTGGTCTAACCGTGACGCCCGCCCCACCGCGCTACCTGCCGGCCTCTACGGGCTGTCTAACGGCGCACTTGACGACGAATGGCCCAAACTCACGCGCCTCAAAAACGCCTACCAGCGTGTGCGCCATCTGAACGGCGAAGCGCTCGCCGCCGCCCTGCTTGAGGTGTTGCGCGACCGCGAACAACCGGCCGACGCGATGCTGCCCGACACCGGTGTCGGCCTCGACCGCGAGCGACTCCTCGCGCCCATTTTTATCGACGGCAGCAGCTATGGCACGCGATGTTCAACCGTGGTGCTACGCCGTTCCGATGGTCAAATGCTGTTCGTTGAACGCCGCTACAACGCCGGCTGTGCGGTGACCGGCGAAAGCCGCTACGCGGTAGACGCCAGCGCGATCCGGCGCCTTGACGCATGATGAACGCCCTGCTGGCCGAACGGTTCAGGGCGGTGCGGCGCGACAGCGAAAATCTGATCGCCCCGCTCTCCGCCGAAGACGCTGGCGCGCAGTCGATGCCGGACGCCAGTCCCGCCAAATGGCATCTGGCACACACCACCTGGTTTTTCGAGACCGTCGTACTGGAAACGCTGGACCCGGCGTATCAATCGCCTTTCAACGGCTTCAGGGTGCTGTTCAATTCCTACTATCAGGGCGTGGGACCGCAATTCGCCCGTCCGCAGCGCGGTCTCATCACGCGGCCCTCGCTCGCCGAAGTCATGCACTACCGGGCGGCGATTGATGCCCGGATCCTGCAGGCGCTCAGCCATGCACTCCCCGCGAGCGTGCTGGGCCTCATTGAACTGGGGCTGCATCACGAACAGCAGCATCAGGAACTGCTGCTGATGGACCTCAAGCACCTGTTTGCGTGCAACCCGCTGGGGCCGGTCTATCGCGACTTGCCGCCCATCACCGACATCGAAACCCCGCTGCATTGGCTGGCATACGCCGGCGGCGTGGTCGAGGTGGGCACTTCAGCGCCGACGTTCGCTTTCGACAACGAGCGTCCGCAGCATCAGCAATATCTGGCGCCTTTTTCGATCGCCAATCGGTTAGTGACCAACCGGGAGTTTCTGGCTTTTGTCAGCGACGGCGGCTATCGCAATCCCGCGCATTGGCTGGCCGACGGCTGGTCTACCGTGCAGCGCGAGCAATGGACCTATCCCGCCTACTGGCGGGATGCACAAGGACAGGAGGCGTTCACGCTCGGCGGTTGGTGCCCCCTGCCGCCCGATGCGCCGGTGTGTCACCTGAGTTTCTATGAGGCAGACGCCTATGCGCGCTGGGCCGGTGCCCGGCTGCCAACCGAATTTGAATGGGAACACGCCGCACGGCAGTCAAACCCGCCGGCAGACAACGCCCCGCTGGCCGCGCGTCATCCGCGCCCGGCGAATCCCGCAATTGCGGGGCTCCAGCAGCTGTTTGACGAAGTCTGGCAGTGGACCAGCAGCGCCTATTCGCCCTACCCCGGCTTTCGGCCCTTGTCCGGCGTGGTCGCCGAATACAACGGCAAGTTCATGGCAAACCAGCTGGTACTGCGCGGCGGGTGCTGCGCGACGCCGCCAGGCCACACGCGGGTGAGCTACCGCAATTTTTTCTATCCGCATCAGCGCTGGCAATTTGCCGGCCTGCGGCTGGCCCGGGACTTCGCAGACGACTAAGCCTTAACTCGACAGGCCGCCGTTCACCTTCAGCGTCTGTCCGGTAATGAACGCGGCTTCATCCGACAGCAGGAACACGGCCGCCTGCGCCACATCGTTCACCTGACCAAAACGCCCCAGGGGCGTGGCGGCCTCAACGTTCGCGCGGTAGACGGGGTCCATCGCCTCTTCGGCAAAGGCAGTGGCGATCCAGCCCGGCGCGATTTCGTTCACCCGCACCTCGGGCGCGAGCGTGCGCGACAGGGCACGGGTAAAGCCGGTGACCCCGGCCTTCACGGCGGCAAACATTTCCGGGTTACGCCCGCCCATCCCCCGCAGCGCCAAATCCCACGAGGTATTGAGCACGCAGCCGCGATGCTCGCGCAGGATGGGGGCAGCAGCCCAGGAACACAGCATCGTGCCGCGCAGATCGGTGTCAATCAGGCAGGCGAGTTTCTCGAGGTCAGACAGCTGCGCGCCGGCGCCGGTAAGGATGTCGGCGCCGGCGACATTGCACCAGCCATCCAGCCCGCCAAGGCGCGCGCTGGCCTGCGCGACCAGGGCCTCCACCTCACGCGGATCGGCAACATCGGCGCCGAGCGCGTAGGCCCGTCCGCCACCGGCCACAATCTCGGCGACCAGCGCGTCGGTGGCCTGCGCGGAGCGCCGGTAGTTGAGCACCACTGCCGCGCCTTCGCGCACGCAGGCCAGCGCCATCGCCCGCCCGATGCCGCTGCTGGCGCCGGTGATGACGATTCGTTTGTTTGTCAGTCGCATGCTGGGGTTCCTCACTACGTCCGCCCGCTCTCGGGGTTTGGAAAGGGTGCGTGGCCGGTCTTTCCGAATGGCTTGCTCGCCCTGAATTTGGCTCAATAGAATCAGCCATAGCGCCGCTAAACGAGCGCGCGGCATGACGCCCTGCTCTTCACCCAAGCCCCCTAAGGTAAGCCATCTTGAGGATGACATGACGAATCCCGAAGCTTCGAATCAAGAACTCACCAAGCTCATTGGCAGCATCGACATCCCAGCCTGTCCTGAACAACTGGCTGCCGTGATGGTGGAGGCCCAAAAAGATCTGCCGGACCTCCATGTCTTATCTCAGCTGATCGCGGCCGATGTCGGGATGTCGGCGGCGGCGATCAAACTCGCCAACTCGCCGCTGTACCGGCCCGCACGCCGGCTCGACAGCGTGCCACAAGCCGTGACCCATCTCGGCACCCGCAATATCGTCTGCATCGCCATTTCGGTGGCGCTCAAAAGCCAGCTCAGCCAAGGACTTCCCCAGAGGTGGCTGGAGGGTTTCTGGCGCCGCGCGGGCCACTCGGCGCTCGGTGCCGGCCTGCTGGCCAAAAGCCTGCGCGGCACCTCGCCGGACGCGGCCTATACCTATGCGCTCTTCCATGATGCGGCGATGCCGCTGATGCTCCGACGCTTTCCCGACTATCTGACGACACTCGCCGAAGCCGACGAAGCGGGCTTTAACCGTGTGGTGATGGAGAATCGTCGGCATGGCTGCAGCCACGCGCTGGTCGGTGCCTTGCTGGGACGGAACTGGGGCATGCCGCGGGAACTGATTGCCGCCACCCGCGCGCACCACGACAGCGAGGCGCTCATTTCCGCGCGAGAGGACATGCAGGGCTTGTCTCCTACCCTCATCGCCATTGGGCATGTGGCCGAAGATTTAGTGGACCAGCTTTATGGCGAGCAGACCGTCGCCGGGAAACACACCGCCCAAACCAGCGCGATTTATCTCGAACTGGAACCGCAGGATCTGGTGGAGGTGCGGGAAGCGCTGGAGGTGGCAATTGAAGAGCGCGAACCCTTCCTGCAGCGACAGACGTTTAATCAATCCCACTAAACCATCGCCGCCGCGCCTCGCGTTCAGGGCACCAGCGGCCTACTGCCCGGCGGCGGCGACCTCTGGCACGAGATAACTGAGGGCTTCCGGGGCCACGATCCGATAGGCCACCGGCGTGCGGCTCAAACGCCCCTGCAGCCAGGGCACAGCGCCGGCAAGCACCAGGGGCGCGGCCCGGAGATAGGGCAAACGCAGACTCAGCGCGGCCCCCGGCGTACCGGCAACTCGCACGGGAGCGTCCAGCCCCTCGGGCACCAGCGCAAAACGCGCCCAGTCCATCGCGCCTCCTCTGGCCAACTGCTGCTGCAGGGCGCTCGCCAGTTGGCGAAGTTCTTTCATCACCGCCGCGCAGGACGCCTGTTTGATTTTGAGATGCCGCGAGTCCTCGAACGCGCACTGCAGCCCATCCCCCGCGGTATAGAGCGGCGGCGCGCGATCGCTGAAGGACCAGGCCGCGGCAGGCGCAGGTTCCGGCGACGGACTGATCGGCGCAGGCGTCAGTTTCAGCGTTTCGCGAGGGCGGGGCGGTGGCTCCCGAGGTTCGATCACACGGTCTTCGCGTACCACCAGCGCTGCCCCGCCGGCGGGCATGGCGGCTGGTGACGCAGGCGCCGGCAAAGCGGGCGGCCGGGGCACTGCGCCGGCATCCAGCGCACCAGCCGCGACATAGGGGGCCTCGACGCCGGCAGGCGCTTGGGGCTGCGTGGCGGCCAGCGGCGGCGCGGCCAGCACAGCGGGCTCGCCGGGAAGCGACTCGGTCGCCGGGAAAGTCTGCACCGGGGCGGCCGGCGAGTCGGCCGATTCAGGCTGATCCAAGGCGGCCTCCACCGTCGGCGCGGGCGCCGACTCGCAGGCGGTTTGTGCACACCAGGCGCCGGACACCTCGCGCTCAAAAGCGCCCTGCCCGGCCAAATTCGGCGCTGCCAGCATGATCTGGCCGTGGTCAACAATCATCCGGACCTCGCCCTTGCCGTCCGCCACCAGCACCACCGACTCAGACCTTGGGACTCGCCCCATCACCGCCCGCAGCTTGCTGATGTAGGAACGCATGCCGCGTTGCCAGCCGGGTTTGCCACGGGCGGCGCGCGCTGCTTCCTGCTCATGGCGTTGAATCAATGACTCCAGCGCCATCGACGCAAACAGGCGCCGTTGCTCGAGTGGCGCATTGGCGAGGCTCTGCACTATCTCCCGATAGCTCGGCGCTTCAGCGCGCGCACACGGGCTGCACACCAGCCCGAGGAGGAGCAGCAATGGTCCCAGCCGGTCAGGCGTTTGCCGCGTCATTAACCCAATCCTGCGCATTCAGTCCAAGCCCCGCATCACCTGCAAGATGGCATAGTGGTCTTCAAAAAAGCGCTCGGGCTTGAGCGTAGCCAGCGAAAACCACCGCGCATCGCGCGCATCGTCACCGCCCGCCACCTGCGGTGGCGCCGGCCATGCGCTGAGATCAAAGGCGAACACGTGGGTGATGGTGCGTCCTCGCCGCGACCGCAGGGGATGGTCAAAGACCCGCACGGCAGTGGGTTGCAGGGCGGCGTTGAGATCGAGACCGGTCTCCTCGGCCAACTCGCGCCGCGCAGCGGCCAGCAGCGACTCACCGGGGTCTAGAAAGCCGCCGGGTAACGCCAGAAGACCAAGCCCGGGTCGCCGCCCGCGCTCCACCAGCAAAATCTGATCGCGCCAGAGGGCCAGGGTATCGACGGTGACAAACACCGGCGGGAACGGTGCGCTCTGCCAGGCGCGCCGATAGTTCGCGATATACGCCTGCTCGGCCCGCTGTTCCTCCCCGGCGGCCTGGTCCAAACCCTCACGAATGAATGCGTGCACGGCCGCTGGCACGTAAGCCTCCAGCAGGTCCGTCAGCGCGTCAGGGCTCGCTTCCAGCAAACGTTCGCTCAGTTCGGATTCAAAGCGGGGCGCGGTCGGCGCAGGGAGGACCGCCCAGTCGGGAAACAAGGGCGCGTAACAGGCGGCCTCCGCGCGCTCCAGTCCCAGCAGCGAGCAGTGCGCCGTCGCGAGATTGAGCCCCCGGGCGAGGCATTCCGCCGCCACCAGACTCCGCACCGCGGCGGCCCAACGTGCGTCGTCATACCAGCAGTCGGCGAGCGGCAGCGCAATGACGCGCGAATCAAGGCCGGCCAAACCCAGCATGTGGAGGCGCTCGGCGGTCGACCAGGGATTAAGGGTGTCGGGAGACTGTGCGGCCCCACCCAGGATGAGCATCACGCAGTCGGCGGTGGCCAGCGCGGTATTGAGAAGTTCGAGATGACGGTGCTGCAGGGGCTGCAAGCGCCCGACGCAGACGGTAATTCGCGACGTGACGCGAAGCGTTTCAGTCATCGAGGCCGGCGTTGAGCAAGGCCAGCGCCTGCGCGTGGAGCGTCGGACTCGCAGCGGCGATCACGCGCCCGCCGCGCCGTACCGGGGCCCCGCGCCAGTCGGTCACCACCCCACCCGCCGCCTCTACGATAGGCATCAGGGGGGCGATGTCGTAGAAGCCGAGCCCTGCTTCAATGACCAGATCGACATGCCCTGCCGCGAGCAGGCAGTAGGCATAGCAGTCGATACCAAAGCGGGTCAGTCGCGCGGCCTGCGAGACGCGCTCGAAAGCGGCTAATTCAGCAACAGAAAACATCTCGGGGGTCGTGGCAAACACCGACGCCTGCGCCAGCGCCACGCCCGTTCGCACCTGCAAACGGCTGCGCGTGCCGGCCCGAAGCAGCCACGCCGCCTCGCCGCCGCCCAGAAAAATCTCGCCAACAAAGGGCTGACTCATCATGCCGAGCACCGGCACATTGTGCTCGCATAGCGCGATCAGGGTGCCCCAGGTCGGCGCGCCGCTGATGAAAGCGCGGGTGCCATCAATGGGGTCGATGACCCAGCGATAAGGGCTCGTGCCGAGGTGCTCGCCGAACTCTTCGCCAAGGATGCTGTGATCGGGATAGCGTTGGAGAATTGCCGCGCGGAGTTCGCGCTCGGCATCGCGGTCGGCTTCGGTGACGGGATCAAAGCGCAAGCCGCCTTTATCCGTGACCGGCAGGGGTTGCCGAAAGCGGGGCAGCACCACCTCGGCGGCAACCCGGGCCAACTCGGGCATGAAATCCTGAAACTCTTGCACCGATTGGGAGTCCATGAAGCGGCCGTTAGCACAATGGCGGGGATGGCCGAATCATGACACCGCGTTGTCGCTGAGTACAATGCGGCAGCCTCAAACCAAGCGCATGGAGACCTTGTCCCGATGAACCGAATGTTCCTCTTTCTGGCGACCAACGCCGCCGTGGTGTTGGTCCTGTCTGTCGTCCTGACCGTACTCGGCTTCAATCGTCCGGGCATGAGTATGCTGCCCTGGCTCGCGATGACTGCCATCATCGGGATGGGTGGCTCGTTTATTTCCTTGCTGATGTCGAAATCGATGGCGCTGCGCTCCGTCGGCGCCGAGATCATTACTGACCCCCGCAGCGCCACCGAGCGGTGGCTGGTCGATACCGTGCGCCGCCAGGCCGAGAAGGCCGGCATCGGTCTCCCAGAGGTGGCGATTTTCGATTCTCCTGAACCTAACGCCTTCGCCACCGGCGCCGATCGTAATAACGCGCTGGTGGCGGTGAGCACCGGCCTGCTCCAACACATGAATCAGGACGAGGCCGAAGCCGTGCTGGGCCACGAAATCAGCCACGTGGCCAACGGGGACATGGTCACGCTCACGCTGATCCAGGGCGTGGTAAACACCTTTGTGATGGTGTTTGCTTCGGTGATTGCGAGTGCACTGGATCGCGGCAACGAACGCGAAGGCGGTGGCCACGGCATGGGCTACTACGTGGGCTACATGCTGGCGCAGGCGGTGCTCGGGGTATTGGCGTCGATAGTCGTGTGCTGGTTCAGCCGGCAACGCGAGTTCCGCGCGGATGCGGGCGGCGCACATCTGGCCGGCCGCCAGAAGATGATTTCCGCCCTCGAGCGCTTACAGCTCGCGCATGCGCCGCAGTTGCCGGGCAACATCGCGGCCTTCGGCATCAGCGGCAATCTGCTGGGCGGTCTGGGTCATCTCTTTGCCACCCATCCCCCGCTGGAGCAGCGCATCGACGCCTTACGGCGCAGCGGCTGAGTCCTCACCTGCCGGCTTTCATCGGCCGGCAGGAATTTCTCGGCGAAACCCCGCTCGCGGCTTACAATGCGGCCGTTCTCACCCACCTTTCAAAGATGCCGAATGACGATGCTGCGAGCCTTCTCTTCTGTTTACGACCGAACCGTTTTGGCCTTCCCCCGCCTCACTCTGGGCCTGTTGGGGCTATTGCTGGTGGTGTTCAGTCTCGGCCTCAGCAAATTTCGCATCGACGCGTCGGCGGATTCGCTCCTGCTCGACAACGACAGCGACTTTCAGGCCTGGCGGGATAGCACCAAGCGCTATCCCACCCGCGACTTCCTGTTTGTGACGGTGACGCCCAAGGCCGATCTCTTCGACCCCGAATCCCGCCAGCTGGTAGCCGCCATTCGCGAGCGCCTGAAGGGGCTGTCGGAAGTCGATTCGGTCCTCAGCATTCTGGACGTGCCGCTGGTTAAAAATCAGGAGACAAGTCTCTCTGAAGCGTCCACCAACTACCGCACGCTCGAATCGCCCGACGTCGATTTGGCCAAGGCCAAAGAGGAACTGCTCACCAGCCCGCTCTACCGCAAAGTGGTGTTGAGCGACGACGGGCGCACGACGGCAATCCGCGTCATGCTGCGGGACCATCCCGAGTTCCGACAGCTGGCCATCGAGCGTGGCGATCTGGTGTTCAAGCGCGCCAGGGGCACGCTAACCGGGGAAGAGGCCGCCCGCCTCGCCGTGGTAGAGCCGGCCTATCAGACAGGCAAGCGGACGCAAGAGGACGTGAATCGCACGGCGATCGAACAACTGCGCGAGGTGCTGGCCAGTTTCAAAGGCGAGGCCAGAATCCATCTCGGCGGCCTGCCAATGATCACCAACGACCTGATTTCGTTTGTCCGCAGCGACATCATGGTGTTCGGTATCGGCGCGCTGCTGCTCGCCATCTGCATGCTGGGCTACCTGTTCCGCGAATTGCGCTGGGTGCTGATTCCGCTCGCGACCTGCATTTATTGCACGGTAGTGATTCTGGGCATGCTCGGACTGCTGGGTTGGGAGTTAACGGTCATCTCCTCGAACTTCATCGCGCTCACGCTGATTCTCACGATTTCGATCAACATCCATCTCATCGTTCATTACATGGAGCTCTATCGGGAGCACCCGGAGCACTCACAGTTCGAACTCGTGCGCATGATGGCGCACAACATGGCCAAACCCTGTCTGTACACCAACCTCACCTCCATCGTGGGCTTCTTTTCGCTAGTGACCAGTGACATCAAGCCCATCATCGATTTTGGCTGGATGATGTCGCTGAGTCTGGTCGTGGTGTTCGTGGTGCTCTTCACCTTCATCCCCAGCGTGATGCTGCTGATGAACAAAAGACCGCTCAAGGTCAGTGATGAGGGCAATGCGAGCTTCACGGCGAGCCTCGCCCGTTTTACCGACCGCCACGGCACGCTGGTATTGGCCGCCACCGCGCTGATTGCGGTGCTCGGCGTCTGGGGCACCTTGAAGCTCCAGGTGGAAAACAGTTTCATCAATTACTTCAAGCAATCCACCGAGATTTATCAGGGTTTGAAGCAGGTTGACGAAACCCTCGGCGGCACCACGCCGATCGACATCATTCTCAAATTTCCCAAAGAAACCGCGGCCCCGCCCACGACCACACCCGACGGCGAAGATGCGGAACTCGCGGCGATGTTTGACGACACCACGTCGCAGAAATCCGACTACTGGTTTACGCCGGAGAAAGTCGCGCGCATCAAGCAGGTTCACGACTATCTCGAGACCATCCCGGGCGTCGGCAAAGTCACCTCGCTGGCGTCAATGGTGCGGGTGGCTGAAGACTTGAACAAAGGCCGCGAATTCAATCCGTTTGAACTCAACGTCATCTACAAGCAGCTGCCGGACAATCTGAAGGACGAGATGATCTCGCCCTATATTTCGATCGAGGCGGACGAAGCGCGCATCTCGCTGCGCATTCTCGACTCGCAGCCCAATCTGCATCGGCAGGCGCTGCTCGAAGCAATTCGCACAGGCCTCATGCACGACGTCGGTCTGAAGCCCGAAGAGTTTGAAATGGTGGGCCTGCTGGTGCTCTACAACAACATGTTGCAGAGCCTGTATTCCTCCCAGATTCAGTCGATCGGCTGGTCAATCCTCGGCGTGCTGGGCATTCTCTGGGTGCTGTTCCGCTCCTTCAAAGCGGCGCTCATTGGCGTTATCCCCAATATCATCGCGGCCGCCGGCGTATTGGGCTTCATGGGCTGGATGGGCATTCCACTCGACATGATGACGATCATGGTGGCTTCACTCACGATTGGCATCGCGGTGGAAGATTGCATCCACTACCTGTATCGCTACGGGGTGGAGTTCGCGCGAATCCGCGATGGCGTTGAGACCATGTACTACTGTCACTCGAACATCGCCAAGGCCGGGTTCTACACGACGCTGGTGGTGTGCTTTGGTTTCTCGATTCTGGTGCTCTCGAATTTTGTGCCCAGTATCATTTTTGGCGTACTAACCACGGTGGCCATGACGGTCGCCATACTCGGTGCGCTAACCTTGATGCCCAAACTCATCCTGATGTGGAAGCCGTTCCACTAATACCTCTCGTCATTACACGGAGAATTAATCGCATGAAGCCGTCTTCCCGCTTGTTCGCCCTCCTGCTGGGCATGTTCTGCGTGGCCCCCGCGTTCGCCGACGAAACCTGCGTGTCGCCCTATATGAAACGCCTCAGCACGCAGGAAGATTTCATGTACATCTGGACGCTGGGCGTGATTGGCATGGGTGACGAGCAGGACAAACTGGTCACTATCGACGTGCGCCCCGGCTCCAAAACCTTCGGCAAGATGATCCACAGCGTGTCGGTGGGCGGGCGCAACGAGGCGCATCACTCGGGCTACACCGACGACCGCCGCTTTCTGTGGGCGGGCGGTCTGGACAGCAGCAACATCTTCATCTTCGACGTCCACACCGACCCGGCCAAACCGAAACTGGTGAACACCATTACCGACTTCGTCGCGACCAGCGGCGGCGTGGTGGGCCCGCACAGTTTCTACGCCCTGCCCGGCCGCATGCTCATCACCGGCCTGTCCAATAATCAGGACCACGGTGGCCGCAGCGGCATGGTGGAATACAGCAATGAGGGCGAATATCTCGCCACCCACTGGATGCCGACCGACGACAACCTCAATGGCGCGGTGAAGACCGGCAAACTGGCCGACGGCTACGGGTACGACGTGCGCGCGCTGCCCCGCTTGAACGTGATGCTCACCTCCTCGTTCACCGGCTGGAACAACTACATGATGAACCTCGGCAAGATGATGGCCGACGGCGAAGCCATGAAGCGTTTTGGCAATACGGTGACGGTGTGGGACCTGCACACCAAAAAGCCGCTGAAGATTTTTGATGTGCCCGGTGCTCCGCTCGAGATTCGCTGCGCCTGGAATGAAAAACACGACTACTGCCTGACCGCCACCGCGCTCACTTCGGAAATCTGGCTGATTCATCGCGACAAGGCCGGTGAGTGGCAGGCGCAGGCCGTGGCCACGATTGGCGATCCGAAGAAGATTCCGCTGCCGGTCGACATGTCCATTGCGGCCGACGACTCGCGCCTGTGGGTCAACACCTGGAACGACGGCATGACGCGCCTGTTCGATATCTCGGATCCCTTCAAGCCTAAGCAGATTTACGAAAAGAACATTGGCGCCCAGGTGAACATGGTGTCGCAAAGCTGGGACGGCAAGCGGGTGTATTTCACCTCCTCGCTGCTGGCCAACTGGGACAAGACCGAAGGGCCGGAAGGCGATCTGCAGTTCTTCAAGGCCTACCACTGGGATGGCAAGGCGCTCACCCCTGCGATCAAGATGAACTTCGTGAAAGAGAAGCTGGGTCGGCCGCATCAGATGACGCTGAATGCCCGCTCGATCTATGCGCAATCGGCCCTGGATGCACCGACCGCTGAGGTCGCGACGACGGCCAGGTAAGATGCCACGGCTGGCGCGGCACTGCTGGGTCCGCGCGCTGTTGCCAGCCGTCCTCGGTTTCTTCGGCACGCTCCCGGCGCTGGCCCATCAGGCGCCAGCGCCCGCTAAAGTTTTCGATGCGCCAACGCCCGGCAGCTACGCGCTACCCCCGATCCGGCAGGCGCCAGACGGTCAAGTGCTGGACGAATCCCGCCAGCCGCTCTCCCTGCAGGCCCTGTTTGGGCAGAAGCTCGTGGTGCTGAGTTTCATCTACACGCTTTGCGGCGATGCGCAGGGGTGTCCGATGGCGAGCATGACGCTGGCGCAGACGGCCAAGCGGCTCGCCACTCGCAAAGATCTGGCGGCGCAACTGCGCTTTATCAGTGTGAGCTTTGACCCTGCCCGCGATACGCCCGAGGTGCTCGAAGACTACGCCCGGCACTTCCGCCCCCAAGGATTCGATTGGCGCTTCGTGGCGGCGGCGCCGGCGGAGATGCGCGCCCTGCTGGGCGGCTACCGTCAGGATCTGCAGCGCGAAGGCGGCGAATTAGCGCACAGCCTGCGGGTGTTTTTGATCGACCCCCAAGGGCGGATTCGCAATGAATACACCTCGGGCTTTCTGGATTCCAAACTGGTCGGCGCCGACATCGAAACCTTGCTGCTCGCCCCCGCGGCATCGGCCAGCGCCTCGCCTGCGGCAAGCACCGGCAGCGGTGACCCGCGCGGCGGCTATGATTCCAACGCCTATGCCAGCCAGTCGCGGGCACTCGGTGCGCGCCGCCCGGAAGCGCTCGACTTGCGGGCCCGACTCAAGGCCGGCGAAGCCGGCTTGCCCGCGCTCCCCGGCCCGCTGCCGACGTCGGCGCAAATCGCGCTGGGCCGTCGGCTGTTCTTTGACCGCCGCCTCTCGCATAACAACACCCTCTCCTGCGCCAGCTGCCATGTGCCCGAGCAGGGCTTTACCAGCAATGAACTGGCGACGCCGGTTGGCATCGAAGGCCGTACCGTGCGACGTAACGCACCAACGCTGCTCAACGTAGGCCTGCTGCCCCGGCTGTTTGTGGACAGTCGAGAGTCGCGCCTCGAGCAGCAGGTCTGGGCCCCGCTGCTGGCGGCCAACGAAATGGGCAATCCGTCGATCGGCTTTGTGCTGGAGAAAGTTACCGGCCTGAAAGACTACGCCGGCCAATTTGAAGCCGCGTTTGACGGCAAGCCCGCCAGCATGGAGACGCTTGGAGCGGCGCTTGCCGCCTACGAGCGGAGCCTGATCGCCGGCGACAGCCCCTTCGATCGCTGGCGCGCCGGCCGGCCTGAGCCTGATTTTTCGCCCGCCGCCGAACGCGGCTTCGCGCTCTTTTCCGGCAAAGCCGCCTGCAGCAGTTGCCACACGCTTAGCGCGAGCGACGCCTTATTCACCGACCATGACCTGCACAACACCGGCGTCGGCTTCGCACAATCGATGCACACACCGGCGCACACCGCACCGGTCACGCTGGCGCCCGGCACCCAGGTGCCCGTACTCGCCCGCGACCGCGCGGTCGAACTCCTGGAAAACGCGCAAGATTTGGGGCGTTATGAAGTGACCCAACAGCCCGCTGACCGCTGGCGTTTTCGCACGCCGTCCCTGCGCAACGTGGCGCTGACCGCGCCGTTCATGCACGACGGCTCCCTGCCCGATCTCGCCGCCGTAATCGATTTCTACAATGCCGGCGGGATCGCCAATGAAGGGCTGGATCCGCGGCTGAAGCCGCTGGGCTTGAGCGCCGCAGAGCGCGCCGACTTGGTGAGCTTGCTGCAAGCCCTGACCGGCCACTCGGTGCCGGCACTGGTGCGCGACGCCTGGGCGGCGCCCATTGGCGACGCCACCCGCCGCTGAACACCTCGCCGGTCGGGCGAGCTTCGCTGATAATTCCTTCCCCTAGCGATGGAGACTGCCTGTGGACGCTCTGGAGACTTTCCGCGCCGAGACGCGCGCCTGGCTGGAGGCCAACTGCCCGGCCTCAATGCGCACCCCGATGCCCGAAGACGAACGCGTTTGGGGCGGGCGCAATCCGGTCTTCAAACACCCCGACAGCCAGCGCTGGCTGGCGGCGATGGTCGAGCGCGGCTGGACGGTGCCCACCTGGCCGCGTGAATACGGCGGCGGCGGCTTAAGCGCGACCGAGGCGCTGGTGCTCAAGGAGGAAATGCAGCGTTTACGCTGCCGCCAGCCCTTGTTCGGCTTTGGCATCAGCATGTTGGGGCCGGTGCTTCTGACCCGCGGCACAAGTGCGCAAAAAGCCGAATTCCTGCCGCCGATTGCGCGCGGTGAAATCCGCTGGTGCCAGGGCTATAGCGAGCCCGGCGCAGGTTCCGATCTGGCCTCGCTGCAAACGCGGGCCGAAGACCGCGGTGAGCACTGGCTGGTCAACGGGCAAAAAGTCTGGACCTCCTACGCCCATCTCGCCGACTGGATTTTCTGTCTGGTGCGCACCAGCACCGAGTCCAAACACGGTGGCATCAGCTTTCTGTTATTCGATATGGCGAGTCCCGGCGTGGAAGCGCGGCCGATCAAACTCATCAGCGGCGCCTCTGCCTTCTGTGAAACTTTCTTCACCAACGTGGAAGTGCCCAAAGCCAATCTGGTGGGCAACATCAACGGCGGCTGGGATATCGCCAAAGAACTGCTTCAGCACGAGCGCGGCATGATCTCCGAAATCGGCCGCACCGTTGGCGGCACCACGCCGCCGGTCGATGTCATCGCCCAGCGTTATCTGGGGCTGGCCGACGGCAGCATCGGCGATCCGGTGCTGCGCGACGCGGTGGCCCGGCACGTGATGGATGACCACGCCTTCGCCCTCACCTTGCGCCGCGCGGCCGAAGAGAGCAGCGCCGGCGCCGCCAACGGCGGGCTGTCCTCCATGTTCAAGTACTACGGCACCGAGCAAAACAAGCGCAAGTTCGAACTCATCCTCAAATGCGCCGGCACCGCCGCGCTAGGCTGGGAAGGTGAGGATTTCACCGAAGAAGAACTCACCATCTGTCGCACCTGGTTGCGCTCCAAGGGCAATTCCATTGAAGGCGGCACCAGCGAAATCCAGCTAAACGTCATTGCCAAGCGCGTGCTTGGCCTGCCCGATTGAGGCCCCGCCATGACCCTTATCCTGAACGACGAACAACAGATGCTGCAGCAGGCGGCGCGCGATTTTTTTGCCGAGAAGCAGCCCGTGAAGGCCTTGCGCGATCTGCGCGACCGCGCCGACGCGACTGGCTTTGACCGCAACACATGGCAGGCCATGGCCGAACTGGGCTGGGCCGGCATTCTCATTCCGGAAAGCGAAGGCGGCGTCGATTTTGGCTATCAGGGCGCCGGCCAAATCATGGAGCAGGCAGGCCGCACGCTCGCGGCCTCACCCCTGCTGGCGACCGTGCTGCTTGGCGCCCCACTCGTGCGTGCTTTGGGCAATGAGGGTCAACGCGCAGCACTGCTGCCGGCCGTCGCCAGCGGCGAGAAAATTCTCGCGCTCGCGCTCGATGAAGGCCCGCACCACGCGCCCTTGCACACCGCGCTCAGCGCCGAGGCCAACGGCGACGGCTATTGCCTCAACGGGCGCAAAACCATGGTGCTTGATGGCCATGTGGCAGACACCCTGCTGGTCGTGGCGCGCACCAGCGGCAAGCCGGGCGACGCGAACGGTCTCAGCGTGTTCCTCGTGCCGCCGCAGTCCGCCGGCCTGCACTGCCGCCGGCTCAATCTGGTGGACTCGCGCAACGCGGCGACGCTGGCGTTCACCAATCTGCGAGTGCCGGCCGAGGCCTTGCTGGGGCCGCTGGATGGCGCCTGGCCCGCGCTGTCAGCGGTGCTGGACGGCGCCTGCGCGGGGCTCGCGGCCGAAATGCTGGGCACGGCGCAAGAAGCGTTCGACCGCACCCTGAACTATCTGCGCATGCGTCAACAGTTCGGGGTGGTGATTGGTTCTTTTCAAGCGCTGAAGCACCGCGCGGCGCTGATGTTCTGCGAACTCGAACTCACGCGCTCGGCCGTGCGCGCAGCGCTGGATGCGCTCGATACCCAAAACCCGGAGGCCCCGTTGCTCGCCAGTCTCGCGCAAGCCAAGGCCTGCGAAACGCTGGAGCTTGTGTCCAGCGAAGCGGTGCAGTTGCACGGCGGCATCGGCATGACCGACGCCGAGGAGATTGGGCTATTCCTGAAGCGCGCCCGCGTGGCCCAGCAGACTCTGGGCGACGCTCGCTATCACCGTGCGCGCTACGCCGGCCTGCGGCAATTTTGAGCCTGGGCGAGCGCTGAAAACTCAGACTGGCCCAAGCAGCGCCTCGATCTGCGCGGCAAGTTCGGGGGCGGTAAAAGGCTTGGCGAGGAACGTGTCGGCGCCGGCGGCCAGACTGGCCTCGCGGTCGGCCGCGGATGAATTGGCGGTCACCGCAATAATCGGCAACCTCGGCAGGTTCAATGCCTGTTCACGCTCGCGAACGCGACGCGCGACCTCAAGCCCGCTCAGCACCGGCATCTGCAAATCGAGTAGCAGCACGTCGGGCCTGCGGGTCTCCAGCGCATCAAGCGCGAGACGACCGTTCTCTGCAAGGCCGACCTCATAGCCCAGTTTTTGCAGCATCACCTGCACCAGACGCCGGTTGATCAGGTTGTCCTCGGCCACCAGCACGCGTCGGGGCCTGCGCGAGCTCGCCTCCGGCGGCGGCGAGGCTGTTGGCGTGGCCAAGGTTTCGGGTGTCGCCACCACGTCCAGGACGATCTCGAAGCGAAAGACGCTGCCACCGCCGGCCCTTGCGCTGGCTGCAATCTTGCCGCCCATCAAAGAAACCAGCCGATCGGAAATGGTGAGGCCGAGGCCCGTCCCGCCAAACTCGCGCGAATGCGAGTTATCCGCCTGACTGAAGGCCTCAAAAATCTGGGTGAGTTTGTCCGGCGGGATCCCCACCCCGGTGTCGAGTACCTCAAAGCCAAGCGCCAGACGCCCGTCCTCCACCGGCTTTGCCGTTACCTCGAAATCCACCGAGCCCTCGCGCGTGAACTTCACCGCGTTGCCTAACAGATTCAGCAAGACCTGCCGCAGGCGGGTGGCATCGCCTTTCACAAGTGGCGGAACCGCGCCCGTGATCCGCCAAATGAAGCGTAGCCCCTTGCCACGCGCCGGCGGCGAGATCAGGCGCGCCACCTCTTCCACCAGACCCGCCAGCGCGAACGGCGCCTCATCCAGTTCAAGACGGCCGGCTTCAATGCGGGAGAAATCCAGGACCTCCGTCAGCACTTCCATCAAATGCTGACCGGAGCTGGTAATGGTGTCGACGTAATCGCGTTGCTCTTCGGTAAGCGCGGTATCCGCCAGCAACAGCGACATGCCCAGCACCCCGTTAAGCGGGGTACGGATTTCGTGGCTCACAGTGGCCAGAAACTGGCCCTTGGCGAGACTCGCTGCTTCGGCGCTGTCTTTAGCCTGCCGCAGCGTTTCTTCTGCCAGACGCCGCTCGGTGACATCGGCAATCGCGCCCACCAGGCGCCCGGGGCGTGGGTCATCGCTCGATAACTGGGCGACACACTGGACCCAGACGTAGGTGCCGTCGCCGCGCCCCAGCCGGATTTCCTCGTCGAGAATCGCGCCGCGACCGGCAAACAAGGCTTCCAGCCGCGCCTCGAAGCGTTGACTGTCTGCGGGATGCAAGTGCCTGCGAATCGCGAGCCCATCCACCACGTCTGCCGGCCCGGCCAAGCCGAGCAAGGCCTTGAAGCGCAGCGAGCGCCAGGTCCGATTTTCGGCAATCCGCCAATCCCACACGCCCTGTCCCGACGCCGTCAGGACCAGACTCAGCCGTTCTTCGCTGGCACTCACCACGCGCTCAGCGTCCTGTAAGCGACTGACCATATCTCCCAGCGAGCGGCCCATCCCGGCAAAACGCTGGACCGATTGTTCGAATTCAAAAATCTCGAAATGTTCAGGGTTCTGGTCGTAATCGCCGTTATCGAAGCGCTCGGCCATGTTGTTCAGCGCCTGCAATGGCGCCGTCACCCGCAGGCTCTCGCGCTCGGCCCGAACGCGGAGCCAAACAAAATAGCCGAGGTAGAAAGCAAGCATGCAGCCAACCATCAACCCGGCGGTCATATTGGCGTTGGTGCGGAGCGCATCGGCCACCGAGAACAAGTTTGCCTCTGGCACAAGGATTAGCAGTTTCCAACCGGTTTCCGCCACCGAGGCCCAGCCCACAATCTTGGCACCGCCAAAATCAAATGCGGCGACCCCCTGCGGGCGCGTCCCTACCTGCGCTGCCAGCGGCGCGAGGGCCGGACGTTTGTAAAGGTTGAAGTCGTCGGGCTTGAGCGTGTCTTTGGTAATGGCCGTCTGATAGTGGTGCTTAGTCAGTTCGGAGAGACGGAAATCTTTTTCGCCGGCCGGAGGCAAGGCGATGACCGTGCCTTCGCCAGACACCAACACGCCGTAAGCCTGCCAGGGCACTTGCAAATTCAGCACCTGGCGCACAATCGCCTCGACGGTGATATCGATTCCCGCCACCCCTTCGAGGAAATCGCGGCGGTAGACCGGGGCGATCGCCGACACAATCCAACCGGCGCCCGCCGGGTCAAGGTACGGTGCGGTCCAGACCACAGCGCGCTTGGGGTTATGCCGATCGTCTGCTTCGTAGTAGAAGTTGTACGTTGGGACTGACATTTTCGGCGAGTACTGGCTGAGCACATCAAACCAGGGATAGATGATGTTCAGCGAGTCGAAGCTGTTGAAGTAGGACTGCACCACAATGCGGTTCGCGCCCCGAATGGCTTTCATTGTGTGGTCGAGTTGGAGCAGGCGCTGCGCTTTAGCCATTTCACCCGCGCCGACCGGCACGGCGCCGCTATAGAACGCAGCCGCGGTGCCGGTGTCGACGGCCGTGTAATAGACGCCGTCGGGCGACATCCGAAGACTGGCCAGCGTCTCGGCGGACGGTTGATAGGGGAACTCCAGCGCGCGATAAGTTGCGACGCGCAGCACTTCCATCAGGCCCGTCACCGACGCGAGCTGCGCGCTGATGTTTTTGGCCTCTGCCTTCGCAATGGATTGAATTTCGGTGGTCGCGAGCCCCCGCATCGAAGCCACGTTCGCGCGATGCGAAATGATGGTGGTGGCCACATACACGCCAATAATCGCCACCTCCACCAGCAACAGGGGCAGCAGGGCGTTTTTGACGAAGGTCAGCCACACCCAGCGAGCGGTGGAGATTAAGCGCGTCGATTGCGCATCTCGCCTCACAATGCGTCTCCCACTGAACAACAGACTGGTTCCGGGCCGCACCATCGACGCCGGTGTTTCGAGTCTACTGAATTGCGGGCGGCATGAGGGCAAAACTTCGCGCTTGCGGCCGCCACCCCGGCTCGCGAGAATCCCGAAGATGGATCCCGCTACCCTCCACCCGCAATTCATCCGCACCGCGGGCAAGTTTTCAAAGCCGCTGGCCGCGGCGATGACACAGGTTGGCGCCCCCGCATGGCCGGTCCGTCATCGCCAACCGCTGGCCCGCTATCTGGCGCGCGTGGTGGTCGGACAGCAACTCTCGACGCGCGCTGCGGCCACCATTTGGCAGCGGATAGAAGCCCTGGCCAAGACCACCAATCAGCCAATCCCCGCGCTGGCCCTGACGGCAAGCCCGGAGGCCTTGCGGGCCTGTGGCCTGTCCGGCGGCAAGCTGCTGACGCTGCAAGCGCTCGCCACCGCCGAGGCTGCTGGCCAACTGAAGCGGGCCCGCATGGCGCAACTCGCGCTCCCGGAACGCACCGCCGGCCTGACCGCGCTGCGTGGCATCGGCCCGTGGACCGCCGACATGATCTCGCTGTTTTATTTTCGCGAACCGGATATCTGGCCCTTGGGCGATCTTGCCGTACGCAAAACCTTCGAGCGTTTTGTGGCAGAGCAGTCCCGCTTTGATCTCGAGCGCGCGGCGATGCTGTTTGCCCCCCATCGCTCGCTGCTGGCGCTGTATATGTGGCGCATCACCGACGCCATGCCCACCCGTTAATGCCCCGCTTTTTTGATGGAGTATTGCCCCATGCGCGCTGTCCTGTTTGAACGCACCGGCCCGGCGGCCGAAGTCTTGCAACTGGTCGACATCGCCACGCCCGAGCCGGGCCCGGGCGAGGTGCGCGTCCGTGTGCATGCCTCCGGGGTGAACCCGGTCGATGTGAAAACTCGCGGCGGCGCGCGCACCACCCAACTCGCGTTCCCCCACATCACCCCGCATAGCGATGGCGCCGGCGTCATCGATGCGATCGGCACCGGGGTGCCGTCGGCGCGACTCGGCGAGCGGGTGTGGCTGTACAACGCTTGCTGGGGTCGACCGCAAGGGACGGCGGCCGAATTCGTGGTGCTACCCAGCGCGCAGGCGGTGCCGCTGCCCGAGAACACCTCGTTTGCCGCCGGCGCTTGCTTCGGCATTCCCGCGCTCACCGCCTGGCAGGCGGTGAATGTGGATGGCGGCGTAACAGGCAAAACGGTGCTCGTGGCCGGCGGCGCCGGGGCGGTGGGCCACTACGCCATCCAGTTCGCGCGCGCCGCTGGCGCCGCCCGCATCCTCTCCAGCGTCAGCGGGCCCGAAAAAGCCGCGATTGCGCTCGCTGCCGGCGCCGATGTCGCGATTAACTACCGCACAGAAGATCTGGTGGCCCGGGTGCTGGCGGAAACCGCCGGCCTTGGCGTTCACCGGGTAATCGAAGTGGACGGCAAAGCCAATCTGGCACAGGACGCGCTGCTGGTGCAGGCCGAAGGCGATGTGATTGTCTATGGCTCGGGCGGGGCCGATGTGGCGGTGCCTTTCTTGCCGTCGGTCGTTAAAAATCTGCGCTACCGCTTTTTTATCGTTTTCAATTTAACGCCCGCCGACCGGGCGGCGGCCAATGCTGACCTGACACGCCAGCTGCTGGCCGGCACGTTGCACCACCATCCCGGCCCCAGCTTCCCGCTCGAAAAAATCGCCGAGGCCCATATCGCGGTGGAGTCGGGCGCGGTGGGTAACGTGGTGGTGACGATCTAGCAGGCGCATTAGCGCTTCAACGCAATACGCAATTTGCCGCCTCAATGCTGGCTATTGCGCCGCGAGCGGCAACATACTCTGGCCCATCTTTCAGGGAGCAAGACCATGGCCGAATTCGACACCCTTATTCGCGGCGGTACCGTGGTGGATGGCACCGGCGCCCCTGCCCTTACCGCCGATGTGGCAATCCGCGGCGGCAAGATTGCCGCCATCGGGCAGGATCTGGGGCGCGCCCGCCGCACCGTGAATGCGGACGGCCTGCTGGTCACCCCCGGATGGGTCGACATCCACACCCACTACGACGGTCAGGCCAGCTGGGACCCGGTGCTCATGCCTTCGCTACGCCACGGCGTGACCACCGCCGTGATGGGCAATTGCGGGGTGGGCTTCGCGCCCGCACGCCCTGAACAACATCGCTGGCTGATTGGCTTGATGGAAGGCGTAGAAGACATTCCCGCCGCCTCGCTCGAAGCCGGCATGCAGTGGAATTGGGAGAGCTTCCCGCAATATCTCGATGCGCTGGATGCCACGCCACGCAGTTTTGATATCGCCTCCATGCTGGCCCACGGCGCACTCCGCGCCTACGTGATGGGCGAGCGCGGCGCGGCCAATGAGCACGCGACGGCAGAGGATTTAGTCGCCATGGCCCGCATCACGCGCGAATCCATGGCAGGCGGCGCGGTGGGGGTCTCGAGTTCCCGCACCGCCATTCATATCGCCGCCGACGGACGCCCGGTGCCCGGCACCTTCGCCGTTGAAGCGGAACTCACCGCCATCGCCCGCGCGGTGAAAGCCAGCGGCCACGGGCTGCTCGAAATGGTCAACGCCGGCATCGTGGGCGAAGACATCGAAGGCCTGGATCGCGAAATGGCGCTCATGAAAACCATCGCCACGCAGTCCGACTGCGCCGTGATGTTCCTGCTCTTGCAGCACAACGTGGACCCCAGCCAATGGCAGCGCCAGCTGGCGGTCTGCGAAGCCGCTGCGCGTGAAGGGCAACGGCTTATCCCGCAAGTCTCGGGCCGGCCTATTTCGATTCTCTTCAGCTTCGAGGGCGAACACCCCTGGCGCTTCATGCCGAGCTATCAGGCGATTCGGGACCTGCCGTTTGCCGAACGCTATGCCGCGCTGGCCGACCCGGCGATGCGCGAGCGTCTGCTCAACGACATCGACCCTAACGACACCGGTTTTTCGCTGATGTACAAAAACCCGGTGATGTGGGAACACACCTACGCCGCCGGTTCGCCCATCGATTACACCCCACCGCGCGAGGCTTGCGTGGCCGAAATCGCCCGCCGCACCGGCCAGACGCCGCAGGCCGTGGCCTACGATCTGCTGCTGCAGAACAACGGCCGCGCCATCCTCACTCACTTCGGCGTGAACTACGCCGAAGGTAATGCGAACGCCCTCCACGCCATGATGCGTCACCCGCTCTCGGCGCTGGGCCTGAGCGACGCGGGTGCCCATGTGCGGTTTATCGCCGATGCCGGCATGCACAGCTACATGCTCACCCGCTGGGTGCGAGATACCGCGCCCGACAGTGCGCATCATGTGCCGCTGGAATTAATGGTGAAAAAGCTTTCTAGCGCGAATGCGGGCTTGTTCGGGTTCGCCGATCGCGGCGCGCTGCTGCCGGGCCTGCGGGCGGATCTCAATCTAATCGACCTTGGCGCACTCGCCACCGCGGCGCCGAGCATGGTCTATGACCTGCCGGCCGGCATGCCCCGCCTCACCGAGCAGGTGAGCGGCTATGTGGGCACGCTGGTCAAAGGAGAGTTTGTGACCGAGCACGGCGCAGACACGGGCGCGCGACCCGGCCGGGTATTGCGCGGCGGGCAGTCGGCGCGCTGATTGCCAGTGCGGGCAAGGCCTACGCCCTTGAACGGGCGTAGGGCCAGACGCCGCACCGATTTTTGTTTTGCAAAATACCCCGCACGCTTTTACATTCGGGAAGTGCCTGAAACCGGCAGTTTTCCACTCTTGTCCATGAGCGAGAACGCTTGATGATGCTTCCCACGAGCGAGCGCTATCTTGGCCTGCTGAAGCTGGCCGCCAGAAATTCGCAACAGCTTTTGAGCCCGGTCCCTGACCCGAGCGCCCTGAACGGGTTTTCGTTCCCGGGCATCAGCGAGCTGGGGATTTCGACGCGGGATGCGTTTGACGATCTCGATCAACTCGCCGAATTGGGCTATGTGGACCGACAGTTTGCCGAGCGCGGCTATTTTTGTTGGCAGTGCGGGCACCATGCCCTGCTCTTCCGTGAAGTCTGTCCTTCCTGCACCAGCAGCAACGTTGAGGTGGGCGACCTGCTGCATCACTTCCGCTGCGGCCATATGGCCCCGGAAACCGAGTTTCAGGACGGCGTGCGCTACACCTGCCGCAAATGCGGGCATCAGTTGCGCCACATCGGGGTGGACTATGAGCGCCCTGCCAGCAGCTACCTCTGCGGGAGCTGCAATTATGTTTCCACCGAGCCCGACACCGCCTGCCTGTGTCTGGGTTGTGGTCAGCGCTTTGAGGCGGAGCGCGCAGAACTCCGCACCATCTATGCCTACCGTATCAACGCCCGCGGCACGCTCGCGCTGACGCGGGGTGAGCTGGGCGATGCGCGCGGCGCAGGCGGTTTGGTCGACACCGAATTCGGGCTCTATACCTTCACGTATTTTGACGAGCGTCTGACGCAGGAAGTTGCGGCCAGCAAGCGCTACAAGCGGCCGCTCAGCATGATGCTGGTCGCCTTCGACCCCACAGCATTCGCACCGGGCTCGCAGGAAATCGCGCAAGCCATGCGGCACTTGGTCACCGGCGCGAAAGAGTCCTTGCGGGATTGTGATTGCGCGGCAATGTTTCGCGAAGACTGTCTGGCTGCCCTGCTGACCGATACCGACGCGAACGGCGTGCCCTTTGCGCTTAAGCGCATGCAGACCGCAATCGACAAGATTACCGACGCGGCCGGTGCGGCACGGCTGGTGCTCCAACCGGGC
>CAMCQE010000022.1 GCA_945876945.1 Klebsiella pneumoniae | reverse complement strand
GTCAATCCAGAGGGGAGGATTAAGCGCCTACGGCGCCGCCCCCCATCCGTGCGATGGACTTCGCCTGCCAACCGCCCAGCTGCTGGTCACGAATGGTGTCGCGATCATCAATGTGCGAATCGGTCACAAAACGCGGCTTGAACAGGTGGACAAGCAGCGGAACCAGCGTGATGGCGCCGATCATGTTGCTGAAGAGCAGCAAGCAGAGCAGCAGCGACATTTCGCCGTTGAAGCGCAGGGTCGACAGCGGAATCCAGAAGATAATGCCGGCGAAGATGGTGGTCGCGGTGAAGAGAATCGCCGCACCCGTCGTGCGCATGGACGTCACGATGGCGTCGATGAGCGTACGGTGGCGCGCTTCTTCCTTCAGGCGGTCCAACATGTAGATCGCGTAGTCGACGCCGACGCCGATACCCACCGCCGTTACCGGCAAGGTATTCACGTTGAGGCCGATGTCGCGCATGCCCATGAACGCACGGTTGGTCATCACGCAGAGGATGAGCAGCCCGAACACCATAAGACCCGCCACCAAGGAGCGGTAGGCCACGATGATCGCCAGCGTCACCACCAGCACGATGGCAATTGTCGTCTTGATGTCTGACTCATGGGTTTCCTCATTGGCCGCCGCCGTGGTGCCGATGATGCCGCCGGCGAAGCGCGGGGTCACGCCTTCCATCGGGTGGGCTTCCAGCCAGTCATGCGCCTTCTTAACCGCTTCGCTGACCGTCGGTCCCGTGGCGTCCTTGTAGAACACCACGAAGTTGGCGGTCCGGCCTTCCAAATCCATGTACTCGAGAATAACGCCCGGCATGGACGCGCCCGCTTCGTACATGAACAGGGTGTTACCGATGTTGGTCTGCGAGCTCGGAACCAGCGACCAGCGCGGATCGTCGTAGTGGTACAGACGGTTGATCGAACGCACCAGCTGCGGAATGTCGCGGGTACCACCGAAGTTACGGGTGTCCGCCATGTAGCGCCCAAAGGCCTGCATGGTGGCAACCACAGCGGGGTCCTTCATGCGGTGCGGGCCGTCACCTTCAAAGTAGATGCTGAGCTGGTTCGCACCCGCGAACTTTTCGGCAATCTTGGAGGCGGAGATGTTGTACTCATGCTCGGGATAGAGAATCGGCGATCCCGGCTTGCTTTCACCAATCTGGATGGTCCAGCCGAAGTAGAACGCCCAGACCGTCAACAGCACCGCGCCACCCATAATGATCGTGGAGGCCTTCGGGCCCACCAGGAACACGCCGAGGTTGTGCATGATGCGGGACGGAAGATGCTTGTGCTCTTCCTGAATCGAGACGGTCGGTTTCGGCAGCAGCGACATGACCAGCGGTACCAGCACCGCTACCGTCACGAGGTTACTCGCGCCCCAGAAGGAGCAGTACATACCGAGCTTGGCGATCATCGGCATAGAGGAGACCGTGAGCACCAGCAGCGCAAAGGCGTCCGCCAGAATCCCCAGCGTGGCCGGCAGCAGGAGTTCGCCCATGGACACGCGGACCGCCGCTTCCTTCTCAGCGCCCACCCGAATTTCGTCGTAATAGCGCTCCATCATCTGTACACAGTGACTGGCAGTTCGCGCGGAGATGAGCACCGGCACCACGAGAATCAGCGGGTCAAGGTTGAAGTCCATCCAACCCACGAAGCCCAAGCCCCAGACTGCGGAGAGGACGGTACCCAACATTGGCACCACCACACCGGCAATCGAGTAGAAGTGGAAGAACAGCAGCGCCACCATCACGGCGAGAGTCACGCCAAAGATGAGCACCAACTCTGGAGTGTAGAAGTAAATCCAGCCCTTCAACATCGGCTCGCCGGCAACGTAGAGCTTGGTTTTGCCGTCTTTCTCGACGTTTTCCTTGAACTCCTGCATCTTCGTGTGAATGGTGCTGTACTTCAGCACGCCTTCCACGAAGCCGGCGAACACCAGCGCCAGCTTACCGTCGGTCGAGATGTAGGTGCCGTACACGATGTCGTTGTTGAAGGCTTCTTCACGCAGTTGCTTCAACTGTTCGACGTCTTTAGGCAGGTCTTTGGGCAACACGGGCTCGGACTTGATAAGACCGCCGCCGGTGGTACGGATTCGCCGCACCTTGCCGTGCGCGATACTCGCGACCTGATAGTGGTTAACGCCTTCGATCTTGTCGACTTCGTCGGTCAGGTATTTGAGCTTGGAGAGCGTGTCGTAGGTGAAGATGTCTTCGTTGGGGTCTGTGACCTCAAGCGCCATCGTGATGACGTTGGCACCACCGAAGGTCTGCTTCATCTTGTTGTAGTTCTTGATGTACTCATGCTCTTTGGGGAGCAGGTCAGAGAACTGTGATTCGACCTTAATCTTCGGAATGTGCAATGCGAGCATGATGGTCGGAACACAGATGAGCAGGAAAGACGCCCATTTGCGATCCATCAGCCAGTTGGCGATTGCGGCGCCGCGTGTCTGTCGCATTTCATGATTGTGGTTACCAGCCAAGACTCCCCCTATTCCCTGCTCCGGCAGGTGAACTTTAGTTTCGAACGACTTCAGCGTGCCGAATCTGGCAAATGAAGCACTCACTCACAAAGGTCAACGAGCAGTAACGCTCCCGTGGTACTAGCCCGCTGACGCCCATTCCTAACGAGGCATGCCGACACCGTCATTCCTGTCGTAAGAACAGCAGGATGCCGAGCCGGGTAAATTCCCGAAGGCAAGTTCAATGGTATGCGATGCGATGAGCGATGGCGATACCGAAAAGGCCCTGATTTTCGCGCCTCGCACCGGGCAATCGCCCCCTATTTGAGGGAAGCGGGACCGTCTCGCCGGTCTGGGCAACGGCTAGAGCAGGCAATCGAAGTTAAAGAAGGCCTTGCGCCAGCGCGTTACCTCTATCGAGGCCAACAAACCGCCGGTTGTAAAAGGATCGGCGGCGATAAAGGCTTCGGCCACGGCGCGGTCGTCCGTATCCAGAATCAGCAGGCCGCCATTGCCGCCGCGGCCGTCATCTTCCAGCAAGGCGCCGGCGGCAAGAATCATCGTCTGGCGCGATTTCAGATACTCCAGATGGGCCGGCCGCAGGCGCAGTCGCAGCGCCTCTGAATCAGGTTTGCCGAGGGTCTTAATCATGTAGGGCATACGGATTTCCTTCATTGCCGGCGGCGCGGCGGGCGATGTGAGTCGCTCGTGAGAGGACCTGCCTGCATCGTATCATCCACTCCCCTCGACGGAGTTCGCCCATGACCGACTCATCTACCCCGGTTCGCCCCCGTGATGCCGCCACCCTTGTGATCCATCGCGAGAGTCCGCGCGGCACCGAAGTCCTGATGGGTCGACGCAGCGACAAGGCCCGCTTCAAGCCCGGGGTTTACGTGTTTCCGGGCGGCGGTCTGGAAGCGGCCGACCGTCGCGTCCTGGTGAGTTCACCGCTCCATCATTCCATCGCGCCCAAGCTCGCGGTGGGCAACTCGCAGACGCGTGCGCAGGCGCTGGCGCTGGCCGCCATCCGGGAGACGTTTGAAGAATGCGGCTTGGTGGTGGGCGTGCCGGGCGACATCGGCGAGATTCCGCACGTGTCGTGGCAAGACTATCGTCAACGTGGCGTGACGCCGCCGCTCGCGGAATTGCGCTATCTCGGACGCGCCATCACGCCGAGCCCGCAGCCCATCCGCTTTCACGCCAGATTTTTTGCCATTGATGCGCAGTTTGTCTCTGGCGAAGCAGACGACACCCACGAGTTGGGCGATCTGCAGTGGGTGCCCGTGACCGCCGTCAAAGACCTGAACGTGATGCCCGTCACGCTGTTGATGCTGGACGCCCTGACGCGCCAGCTCGAGCACGACGATCCGCGCGCGGTGTTTCTGAGCTTCCAGCACGGCAAGCGCCAGATCCTCTGGCTTTAGGCCGGCTTGCCGCCCTCGGGGCGTAGCTGGCCGCGCACCAGCGAGCACAGGGCGCAGGGCACGCAGATAGCAGCCGCCAGCGCAAAGCTGAACCGGAGCGCCTGCTCCAGCGCCGGATAGGTCTCCGGGCGAATCGCCTGTTCGCCCATGGTCAGCGAGAAGGCCATCGCCACCAATCCCATACTGCAGACTTGGCCCAACACCCGCATGCTCGCCACCGCGCTGCTGGCGGCGCCCTGCTGGCCGCGCCCGATGGAACTCATGATGGCGTTCATATTGGTGACCGCGAACAAACTGAAGCCCAATCCGGTAAGCACCAGACACAGCATGATGTGATTCAGCGAACTGGCCTGCTTGACGGCCGCGAGCATGCCGAGACCAAGTCCCGTAATCACCACGCCGAGGGTCGCCAGCATGCGCGGCTCCAGGCGATCGGACAGGCGCCCGACTACCGGCGACATCAGCGCCACGACCAGCGGCTGCGCAAACATCACCAACCCCGCCTGCGTCGGCGCGAGCCCTTTCAGATACTGCAAATGCAGACTCACCAGCACCAGAATGGAGAACGTGGTCGTGTACATCAGCAGCGCCGCCAGCGACGACAGCGCAAACACGCGATTAGTGAAAAACAGGCTCACGTCGAACAGCGGATATTCGTGTCGACGCTGGCTGCGAATAAACAGCAGGAGCAGCAATACCCCACTCAGCAGCACGCCGGGGCCGGTGGAGGCATGCAGCGAACTCGCCCCCACAATCACGCTCAGAATGCCGCCCGCATAGGCGAGCGCGCCGCGCCAGTCGAAGCGCCCACGCGTCGGCGCCGACCAATCGCCCTGCACCCTCGGTAGCGCAAACAGCAACACCCCGAGCGTGAGCGGCACGTGCACCACAAACGCGACCCGCCAGCCGAACTGCTCCACCAGCCAACCGCCCACCAGCGGGCCAACCGTTAGGCCGAAATACACCGCCGACGCCACCATGCCTAACGCCCGCCCGCGATGTTGCGGCGGGTAGACCGAGGTCACGATGGCCGCCTGCGTGGCGTATAGCATCGCGGCGCTAATGCCCTGCAGGGCGCGCAAGGCGATCAGGGTAGTACCGTCCGGCGCCAGCGCGAGCAGGAGCGAAGAGACCACAGCGCCGCAGGAACCCAAAATGAAGATTCGCTTGCGCCCGTACATGTCCGCGAGGCGCCCGAAGCTCAACACCGTGCACGCGCTGCTGAGCAGGAACACCAGCGGCACCCAGGAGAGCGTCACCGCACTCAGCGCGAGGTCATCGGCAATTTTGGGCAGCGCCACCGTGACCGATGACAGCATCAGAGGCTGCGCGAAGGAACTCACGACCACCATCAGCAGCGCCGCCCGCTGCGAGGACGGCGTGATGCTTGGGGTCTCCAGCACGCTCACGCGCCGGGCTTCGCCCACTCGCGTTCGCGCAGTTCCACCCGCCGAATTTTCCCGCTGACGGTCTTGGGCAGACTGGCGACAAACTCAATCTTGCGCGGATATTTGTACGGCGCGGTCACGTGCTTCACATGATCCTGCAGGGTTTTCACCAGTTCATCGCTGCCCGCCACGCCGGCCGCCAGCACCACGAAGGCCTTCACCACTTCGCCCCGCATGTCATCGGGGCTGGAGACCACCGCCGACTCCACCACCGCCGGGTGTTCCAGCAAGGCGCTCTCCACTTCAAACGGCCCGATGCGATATCCGGCAGAAAGGATGACGTCGTCCGCGCGACCCACAAACCAGAAGTAGCCGTCTTCGTCCACATACGCGCGGTCACCGGTGAGGTACCAGTCGCCGCGAAAGGCTTTTTGCGTGCGCTCGTCATCGCCGCGATATTCCTTGAAAAGGCCGGGCGGACGCGCCGGCTTCACGCGCACCGCAACGTCGCCTTCGCGACCCGCCGGCAGCACGCTGCCGTCGTCATCAATCACGGCAAGGTCGATCCCGGGCGACGGTTTGCCCATGGATCCAAAGCGCGGCTCAAGGCAGGGGAAACTTGCGCAGAGCAACACCGATTCGGTCTGGCCGTAGCCATCGCGAATCACCAAGCCCGTGGCGCGCTGCCAGGTTTCGATCACTTCCGGATTCAGCGGTTCGCCGGCGCCCACGCAGTGGCGCAGGGTTTTGAACTCGTATTGGCTTAAATCCTGGAGCACCACCATCCGGTAGATGGTCGGCGCGCCGCAGAAGGTGGTGATGGGATATTGGGCCAACACCTCCAGCGAGCGCTTGGGGTCAAAGCCTTCGGCGTGATGCACGAAAATCGTCGCGCCGCAGGTCCAAGGTCCGAAATAACTGCTCCACGCGGCCTTCGCCCAGCCCGTGTCGCTCAAATTCCAGTGCACATCGTCCGGGCGCAAGTCGAGCCAGTAGCGGCCCGTGATTTGATGCGCCAGGCCATAGCCCTGAGTCTGAATGGCCATTTTCGGATAGCCCGTGGTGCCGGAAGTGAAATAGCACAGCGCGTCGTCATCGGGCGCCGTGTCGGCAGCGGCGAACACCGGCGAGGCCGCGCCGACCACCGCTTCATACGATTCCCAACCGGCGCGCGTGGCGCCTACCAGCAACCGGGCCCGCAGCGCGAGCCCCTCGCGTTCGTCGAACTTGGCCGCGTTACGCTCATCCGTGATAACGGCAGTCGCCTTGGACGCTTCGATCCGATAGGCGAGGTCTTTGGGGGCCAGCTGCGTGGTGCCCGGCGACACCACCACGCCCATCCGCAGGCAGGCGGTCAGCACCTCCCACCAGGCGACCAGTCGTGGCAGCAGCACAATCACCGTATCGCCGCGCTGCACGCCGGCATTTGCCAGCACGTTGCACAGGCGCTGCGCGCGCTCGGAAAGCCCGGCGAAGGTGATTTTTTCTTCATGACCGAAGTCGTCGATCCACCACAGCGCAAGCTTGGCCGGGTCTTCGGCCCAGCGGTCAAGCACGTCGCGCGCGAAGTTGAACTGCGCCGGCGGCGCCCATTGGAAACTGGCACGCTCGGCGGCGTAATCGATCATGTTCATGGTCATATCACAGCGCTCCGTACGCGGTTGTAGCCAATCAGAACCAGCGGTCCTGCATGGTAAGACAGGTATCGTCGGCGGCGGCCAGCAAGGCCAGACGCTCGCCCACTTTGGCCAATTCATAGCGGAAGAAATACTGCGCGGCCTGCAGTTTGCCGGCATAGAAATCCTGCTCGCTGCCGCGCGTTTCTGCCGCTTCACGCGTAGCGATAACCGCCATCCGCAACCACAGCCAGCCGATGACCACATGCCCAAACACATCGAGATAAATCCCGGCGTTGGCCATCGCACGCGGCGCCTGCCCCCCGTCACGCAGCGCGCCGAGCGTAGCGGTGGTGGCGGCCAACTGCTCCCGGGCCTGTTCGAGTTGGGCGACCGCTGCGCTGAGTGAATCCAGCGCGCGGGCCTGAATCAGCGTGGCTTCCATTTCCACGAACAGCGCTTCGAGCGCCGCGCCGCCGCGCATCGATACTTTGCGGCCCAGCAGGTCGAGCCCGTGAATGCCGTGCGCGCCTTCATGAATGGGGTTCAGACGGTTATCGCGATACAGACGCTCCAGCGGGTAGTCGCGGGTGTAGCCGTAGCCGCCCAGAATCTGAATCGCGTGCTTGTTGGCTTCCAGACAAAACTCACTCGGCCAGGACTTAACGATCGGCGTGAGGAGATCCAGCAGCAGATTGAGGCGATCGCGATATTCGGCGTCCTCGGTGGTGCGTTCGATATCGATCAGTTGCGCGCAGTACAGCGCGAGCGCCAATCCACCCTCCACCGCCGCCTTCTGCGCCAGCAACAGGCGTCGGATATCCGCGTGCTCCACGATGGGCACCTGCGGACTCGCCGGGTCTTTATTGCCGGGATGACGGCCCTGCGGCCGCTCGCGGGCGTATTTGAGCGAATGCAGATAGCCGCTGTAGCCCAGCGCGACCGCGCCCAGGCCAACGCCGACGCGGGCCTCGTTCATCATGTGGAACATATAGCTCAAGCCTTGATGGGCCTCGCCCAGCAGCCAGCCTTTCGCGCCGCCCTGCTCACCCAGATTGAACACAGCGTTGACCGTTCCGCGATAGCCCATCTTGTGATTGAGACCGGCCACCCGCACATCGTTGCGCTCGCCCAGCGAACCGTCGTCGTTCACCAGAAACTTGGGCACGATGAACAGTGAAATGCCTTTCACGCCGGGCGGACCACCGGGAATTTTCGCCAACACCATGTGGATGATGTTCTCGGAGAGTTCGTGGTCGGCGGCCGAGGTCCACATCTTGTTGCCGGTAATGAGGTAGTGACCGTCATCGGTCGGCGCCGCCCGCGTGCGGATATCGGCCAGCGACGAACCCGCCTGCGGTTCAGACAACACCATCGTGCCGAAGAAGCGCCCTTCGACGAGCGGCGCGAGGTAGCGGGCCTTTTGCGCCTCTGAACCAAACTTGCTGAGCAAATTGGCCGCCGCAATGGTGATGAACGGATAGGCGATGGTGCCGATGTTGGCGGCGCAGAAATACGCCGCGCAGGCCTGGGCAATCGTCCAGGGCAGCTGCATGCCGCCGGCCTCGGCGTCCATCGACATCCCCATAAAGCCGGCCTCGACGTAGGCGTCGGTGGCTTGCTTGATGGCGGAAATCAGTTTGACCTTGCCGCCTTCGAGCTTCGGCTCGTTTTCGTCGGATTCGGCCGCGTGGGTCGCGAACTGATCTTCCGCCAGAGTCTCGGCGGCGTCGATCGTGGCCTCGTAGAGCGCGCGATCCTGCCCTTCATAGCGGGAGGTCTGAGCCAGATGCTCGATGTTCAGCAGTTCGTAGAGCACGAAATCAAGATCGCGCCGGTTAATCAACACACTCATCCCAGACCTCTCCTGTCACGACTGATTACCAGGCGGTAAGACCACCATCGAGAGCAAGCCCCTGACCATTCACAAACGACGAATCGTCCGCACACAACCATGCAATCGCGCGCCCGATTTCCTCCGGTTCGCCCATGCGGCGCATGGGACTCGCGTTGTTGAGGGTGTCGGCGAGCGCCGGATTGCGCTCGACCATGCGCTGAACCATTTCGGTATTGACGAAGCTGGGGCACACCGCGTTTACGCGAATCCCGCGGCGGGCGTATTCAATCGCCGCCGAGCGGGTGAGTCCCATCACGCCGTGCTTGCTGGCGGCATAACCCGCCAGATTCGGCGCCCCGCCCAAGCCGGCCACCGAGGCCACGTTCACAATCACCCCGCCGCCCTGCGTCAGCATCTGCCGCAGTTCGTGCTTCATGCACAGATAGACGCCTTTCAGATTGACCGCGATGGCGCGGTCGAAGTCGTCGTCGTCATGATCGGCAAGTTTCGCGTGTTTGTGTTCGACGCCCGCGTTATTCACCGCGCAATCGATGCGCCCGAACTGCGCCACCGTCTCTGCCATCAGCGCGATGACGCTGTCGGCCTGCGTGACGTCGCAGGGGGTGAAGCGCGCATCGAGGCCCAGCGCATGGAAATCGGCCAGCACTTTCGCGCCGCGCACGGGGTCGACGTCCGACAGCATCAAGCGCGCACCGCTGCTGGCCAAGGCCTGCGCTGCGGCCAGACCAATGCCGCCGGCTGCCCCCGTGACCAGCACCACTTTGCCGGCCAGAGAAAACTCGAGGGCCGCCTTCATGCGAGATATCCACCGTCGACCGTGACGAAGCTGCCGGTGGTGTAAGAGGAAGCGTCAGAGCAGAGATACAGCACCGCGCCGGCCATTTCTTCCGGCTCTGCCGAACGGCCCAGCGGGGTGCGGGCGCGTGCCGGGGCGAGGAAGGATTCGTCATCGTGCAGGGCTTGCGCGAAGCGGGTCTTGGTCACGCCCGGCACCAGCGCATTCACGCGGATATTCCACTGCCCGCATTCGTTGGCGAAGGCCTGCGTCATATTGAGAATCGCCGCCTTGGTCATGGAGTAAATGGCCTGTTTGTCGCCGGGCGTGATGCCGTTGGCGGAAGCGACATTCACAATCGAGCCCTTGCCCTGCTCGCGCATGCGCTTGCCGGCTTCCACCGACATGTAGAAGTAGCCGCGCATGTTCACTTCGATGGTTTTTTCGAACGCCGAGACGGGCGTATCGAGGATGTGTCCGTAGAAAGGATTGGCCGCCGCGTTGTTCACCAGAATATCGATGCGGCCATAGTGGGCGTCGATGTGCTGGAAGGTGCGCTCTATCTGGGCCAGATCGCCAATGTGGCAACCCAGCGCTTCGGCCTTACCGCCGGCGGCGATGATCGCGTCGGCCACGGCCTGACAGCTTTCCACCTTGCGGCTGGTCACGAGCACGGTCGCGCCATACTCCGCCAGACGTTTGGCGATGGCTTCGCCGATACCGCGGCTGGCGCCGGCCACCAGCGCAACGCGGCCGTCGAGATTGAAATGATCGCGTGCCATAGCTCCCCCGGAGAAAGGTCGAAAAGTGAGAAAACCAAAACCGGGGCGATAGTAACCGAAGCGGCCCCGCGCTGGCGCAGGGGAGACGAGTTTCAGGTGCCGAGGGGCGAGCGGGCTTTGACCATCGCCTCAAGCTCGGCGACGGGGATGGGCCTGGAGAACAGGTAGCCCTGCAGATAATCGCAGCGCATCGCGGTGAGCCATTCACGCTGGATGTCCAATTCCACGCCTTCGGCGACGATTTTGAAGCCCAGCGCGTGCGCCATCTGGACGATCCCTTCCAGCACGACGCGTCGCTGGGGCCGTAGCTCAAGCCCGTCCACAAAGGCTTTATCCAGCTTTAGATAATCGAGCGGCAGCTTGTCGAGCTGGCCGAAACTGGAATAGCCCACGCCGAAGTCGTCCAAGGCAATCTGGAATCCAAGCTCGCGCAGCGTGTTGAGGGCGCGCAACATCTCCGGCGTGAGATTGAGCATCGCCCCCTCGGTGATTTCGAGCACTATCGCGCCCGGCGGCACATGGATCTCGCCCAGACGACGCAGTAATTCGCTGTGGGGGTCAATACAGCGCATCAGATATTGGGGTGGCAAGTTGACACTTAACTCAAAGCGCGGGTCCAGCGTGCCGCGCCACTGGCGCACCTGTGAGACCCCCGCGCGGATAACCCACTCGGTTAAATCCACAATGAGGTCGCTTTCTTCCGCGAGATGGATGAACTGGCCGGGGCCGAGAAACCCACGTTGCGGATGATTCCAGCGGATGAGCCCTTCTGCCTTCAATAACAGGCCGCCTCCCGCACTGAGAATCGGTTGATAGAACAGCTCGAATTGATCGGTTTTTATCGCTGCGGAAATATCCCGGGTGAGACGGGTACGGTCGCTTGCCTGCTGTTCCATCGAGGGGTGGAATCCGCAGGCGTGCCCGGCGGCCGTTCGTTCAGCTGCGCGCAGCGCCACCTCTGCCTTGCGCATCAGGGTGGGCACATCGGTCGCATCCTGCGGAAATCGGCAAAAGCCCAAACGGGGCAAGGTCAAGGCGGCCAAGGCCAGCTGGGTCAGCGGCCGCTGCAGGTCGGCCAGCCACATTTCGAGCGTTCGGATAGGGTCGATCTCCCGGCCTTCGGTTACCGGCAGCATGGCCCAGAACTCGCCGGCGCCGCTGCGCGCCAGCAGCGCCCCTGCGCCAACACCTGTCCGCAGTTGCGCCACCAGCTGATTGAGCAAATCAAGTTGGTCAGTGGGTCCGAAGCTCGCGATGGAGTCCTGCCACTTGGTGAGATTCAAAGTCACGACCAAGGCCTGCGCCGGCGCGCGCTCTCCCGCCAGCCAGGCGGTGGCATCCAGCGTAAAGCCCAGCCGGTTGGGTAAACGAGACTCCACGTCCACCACCTTGGCGGCGTTGAGTTCGACGTCCATTTCCGCCACCACGCGGCTCATCTCCCGCCCAAGATAGTGGAAGCGGCGCAGCAGTTTTTCCCAGAAGCGGGTCGCGAGCTGCATGAACAGCAGAATGGACACCTCACTTCCCAAGGCCCGGAGATAGAGCTCGGGTGGGGTTTCCGGATGGAAAGCCCGCAAGGCCACGCCGCTGAGGACAATCAGCGTGACCCCCAGCACCAGCGAACGCGGGGGCGTCAGCATGATGTGAGAGAAGGTCAGCGTCGCCGCGACCATCAAAATCGCAGGGAGTCCGTTGACGGCCACCGCCACAACCTGCACCGCAGCAATCACCCCGTACACGATTAGCGTGAGCCGCGGATGCGGCAGGCCACTCCGCACCACCATCATCATCATCACCAGCACGGCGAAAACGCCGCCGAAAGCCGGCCCGGGATCGATGATTACGCTTTCACCGCGCTGGATCATCCACAAGGTGTGCGCACCCACCACCAGCAGCATCACCGCCGCGATCGCCATGGTGGCCAGCAGTCCACGGCGGGTCAGTTGCGCGCGCGAATCCAGAATTTGACCAATTTCAGCCGCCCATTCCCGCGCGAGGTCCGCCATCTGGTCATGGCTTGGCGCCTCATCCCCTCCCCCTGGCGGTGGCGGGTTGGTGGTCTGGCTTTGCGGCTCGTTCGCGGGCGTGGTCATTAGATGCGCAGCCCGGCGACCAGACTCAGATAGTCACGGTCAACGATCAGGTTGTAGTCACCGCCACAAAACACGTTCGCGCTGAGTTCCAGAAAGTATCGTTGACTCCATTCGGCCTTCAGCGCCGGCCGGAGCATAGTGCGACCTTCGGAGAGGCTGCCGTCGAAGGCAAACCCGTCCAGATCTGCGGTGACTAACAACGAAGGGATCAAGGTGGCGCCGAGGAGCGCGCCGGGATAGCTGGCCGAGGCCTGCGCCCGCAAGCCCACGGCAGAATCCGAAATATAGCCCTCGGTGCTGCAGCTTCTGCCGGCAAGTCCCGGCGGATCCACACAGGGCGTGAGCGCCCCGCCCGGCCCGGCATAAGCTGCCCCGCCGTACTGCGGCGGCCGCCAGTACCGAATGCGGGTGGGCGCCGGCAAGTCATTCACATGGCTGAACCCGGCCTCGAGCGCGAATATCGCCCGCTCGGCGCGGAACAGCCCGGGAATAACGGCGGTAGCGCCGAGGCTGCCGGTCACCACGCCGTAGCGGTCATAGCCGTCGAAGGTGCCGCCCACCGGAATGCCCAGAATGTTTTTACGCAAAGCCAAAATGGAGAGCGGATTGCGATTGGCAAAGCCGGCAAACATGTCGAAGACGTTCAGCGTCAGCGGTTGGTCGGGACGGTAGGCCACTTCGCCGAACAGCTTCGCGCCGGGATTAAACGCGTGCTTGAAGCTCAAGCCCACCAGCGGCAAATCCTCGGGATACAGCGTGGCGTAGCTGGCGGCCAGCGGGCCCGGTGTGGTGGATTCCATCGTCACCCGGAACGTTGGCATGGTGGCCGGCGTATGCAGGCCGTAGAGCTTGAAATCGGTATTCAGCAGTTTGGAATGAGCACCGAGCGCGAACCCGAAACCGCCGATGTCGTTGGCGTCCACATCCGCTCGGCGACGGATATAGCTCCCCAACGCCAGCAGCTGCCGCTCTGAAGCGCCCGGCACGCCGCCAAAATCACAGCCATGCGGGGCGAAGGACGCGGTATCGAAGTAGGTGCCGCAGGCCGGCAACACGGTGCGCCGGAATTCAAAATCGGCGAAGCCTTCAAAGCTCCAGATCTGGCCTTCGGCCCATTTGAAGCTGGCTCTGCCCACCGGCAGCATCCTGTCGGTCGGGAGCGCGCCGGGCCGGAGCTGGGAGGGATAGTCGGCGGGATTGATTGCCGCGTTCAGGCCGCTGGGCAACAGCAGGGTTTCGCCCCATTGCATGGTCTGGCGCCCGATGCGGACGTCCAGCGTTTGCGCCGGGCCTAATTTGAAGCTGTTGTAGAAGTACGCGTCGCGGAGTTCGGCGCTGCTGAATTGCGCGCTGTCCTCAAAGCCCCGATCGGCCAGCGGCGAATCGGGCGTGAAGCGGTTTGGAAAGTTGCCGTAGCGCACGTCCTGCTCGCCCAGCGCAAAGTCTTTCCAGAGATTACTGCGCACGAGGATGCCGGCGGCACCGCGGTGGAGGTCGAGGTCGATCGCGCCCTTCAGCACGGTCGAGATTTGGTCTCCCGCCTCGAAATTAAGATTGCTGCCGCCGTGCTGACCAATCAGATAGCCGGTCGGCACGCCGCGCACCACGCGCGATGGCCAATCGCCATAGGCCTCGGGGCTCGGGCTTTCAAGACGGATCTGGGTGCCGAAACTCAGCACACCGTGGATGCTGCCATCGATGTCGCCTGGCAAGTGAAAGGTCGTATCGGTCGCGTTCGCAGCGCAAGACAACGTTCCTGCGGCGAGTAATGTCAAAAGCCTTTGGAACACAGCTGCTTCTCAATTGGCGTTCGATAAAACGTCATGGCTTTCGAGTCCTTTCGCGGCGCATCCTGGTGTCGGCTTTGAACAGTTGTGCAGTGCCGACATGCTCAAAACTAACGGCATCAAGTTTCAGTTCTTGAAGCCTCTATTTCGACGCCCGATCCGCCGAACGCGCCGAGCAGTTCGCGCACCCACAGGCTGCCGCCGTCAAGGTTCGCGCTTTTATGCCAAAAAGCATGGATATCTACCGGCGGTGTGTCAAAGGGCAGCGGCAACCCCTGCAGCCCATGGGCCAGCGCAAGCGACTTGGGGATACTCGCCGCCAGATCCGTGGCCGCCACCACATGCGGTAATCCGAGGTGATAGGGCAGCCGCAAGACCACGCGGCGCTGGCGACCAAGACGCCGGAGCGCCAGATCAATCAGGCCCGGCCCCTGCCGCCGACTTGAGGCATGCACATGGGACAGCGCCAGATAATCGTCCAGACCAAAAGGCTGGCACGTGGCCCAATGCCCGGCGCGCACGGCGCACACCATTTCTTCTTCCAGCACTTTCATCGACAGCAGCTGCGGGTCGGACAGAGGCAAGGCGTCGAAGGCAAAATCGAGCTGGCCCGACGCCAGTTCGTGCAGCACTGACTCCCGCCGCAGCGGCAAGATTTCGAGTTCGATCTCTGACTCATACGCCGCAATACTGCGTAAAAGTCGCGGCACCAGCATGGCCGCCGTCTGGTCGCCGGCGCTCAGCCGAAAGCGACGCTTGGCGGCGCGCGGATCAAACGCGAGTCGCGCGTTCAAGGATTCATCCAGCAGCTGCAGCGCGCTGCGAATGCCGGCCACGATGCTCTCGGCGGCCGGCGTTGGCACCATGCCGCCGGCGGTGCGCACGAAGAGCGGATCGTCATAGGCGAGACGCAATCGCGACAAGGCATTGCTGACCGCGGGCTGGGTGAGGTGCAGCACCTCACCGGCGCGAGTCAGGCTGCCTTCGGTATAGATGGCATCGAAAATCCGGTACAGATTGAGGTCGACCCGAGGCGCGCGCTTCATCACTTATTTCTATGCACCGGTATCACGAGAATTGATTGGACTAATTGTGCCCGGATTCCTAGCATGCGCCCACCCGTTGCTCGGCGCCGCCGAAAACGTGAGCCACGTCCCTTCAAAACCGGACCCTCACAGGGTTCATCAAGGAACAAGCCATGCACTTTGAATACAACGACAAAACGAAGGAACTGCAGGCGCGCATTGCCGCCTTCATGGAAGCCCACATCTACCCGAACGAAGAAGCGATCCTGCAGGAGATCGCCGATGGCGATCGCTGGCAGCCGATTCCGATGCTGGAAACCCTGAAGGACAAAGCCCGCAGCGAAGGCCTGTGGAACTTCTTCCTGCCTGAATCCGAACGCGGCGCCGGCCTGACCAATCTCGAATACGCCCCGCTGTGCGAAGAAATGGGCCGTTCGTCTTTCGCGCCCGAAGTCTTCAACTGCTCAGCGCCAGACACCGGCAACATGGAAGTCATTGAGCGCTACGGCAACGAAGAACACAAAGAACGCTGGCTGAAGCCGCTGCTGAACGGTGAAATCCGCTCGGCCTTCGCGATGACCGAGCCGGAAGTGGCCTCGTCTGACGCCACCAACATCGAAACCAGCATCGTGCGCGACGGCGACGAATACGTGATCAACGGCCGCAAGTGGTACACCTCCGGCGCCCTCGATCCGCGCTGCCGCATCATGATCCTGATGGGCAAGACCGACCCCAACAACCCGAGCCGTCATCGCCAGCAGTCGCAAATCCTGGTGCCCCTGCCGTGGCCGGGCGTGACCGTCAAGCGCATGCATCCGGTGTTTGGCTTTGACGATGCGCCGCACGGCCATCCGGAAGTCATTTTCGACAACGTGCGCGTGCCGGTTGACCACCTGCTGCTCGGCGAAGGCCGTGGCTTCGAAATTGCGCAAGGCCGCCTCGGGCCGGGCCGTATCCACCACTGCATGCGCCTCATCGGCGCTTCCGAACGCGCGCTGGAACGCATGATTCGCCGCCTGCGTCTGCGCAAGGCTTTCGGCAAGACCGTGGCCGAACAGAGCGTGTGGAAAGAGCGCATCGCCGAGTCCCGCATCATGATCGACCAGGCCCGCCTGCTCACCCTGCATGCGGCATGGAAGATGGACACCGTGGGTAACAAGCTCGCGCTGAAGGAAATCGCGAGCATCAAGGTGGCGGTGCCGAACATGGCCTGCAAAGTCATTGACTGGGCCATTCAGGCATTCGGCGCGGCCGGCGTGTCGGCGGAATACGGCCTGTCGTATCAGTATGCCAACGCCCGCCTCATCCGCATTGCGGACGGCCCGGACGAAGTGCATCGCGACCAGATTGCCCGCCTTGAAATGTCGACCTACACCGACGAACCCAGCAAGCGCGGCGGCAACGCTCATGTGGCCAAGCGCGAAGCGGGTCCGGGTCTGGCGACCAAGCCGCGCTTCATCGCCTGAGGCACAGGGGAACGGCGCCCTGCCGTTCCCCTTACCCCATGAAATTCTACGACTGCCAAACCGCGCCCAGCCCCCGCCGGGCGCGGATTTTCATCGCCGAGAAGGGCTTGAACATTGAAACGGTTCAGGTCGACCTCGCTACCAACGAACAACTCTCGCCGGCCTTTCGCGCCATTAACCCGCGCTGCACGGTGCCCGTGCTGGTGCTGGATGACGGCACCACGCTGACCGAGAATCAGGGCATTGCGGCCTATCTGGAAGCGGCGTTTCCCGAACCGCCGCTGCTGGGCCGCACCCCACAAGAACGCGGGCTGGTGGCCAACTGGAACGCACGCTGTGAGCTTGAAGGCCTGTGGGCGGTCGCGGAGTGTTTTCGCAATCGCTCCAAAGGGCTGGCGAATCGCGCCATCACCGGGCCACAGGATTTTGCGCAAATCCCGGCACTCGCCGAACGCGGCCGCGCCCGGGCCGAGGAGTTTCTGCTTACCCTCGACACCCGCCTGCAGGAATCGCGCTATCTGGCCGGGGATTTCTTTTCAATGGCGGACATCACCGCCATCTGCGTGGTGGACTTTGCGGGCTGGATAAAACTTTCGGTGCCGGAGAACTATCTAGGCCTGCAGCGCTGGCGCGCCGCGCTCCGCGAACGACCCAGCCTGGCCTTGTAAGGCTTCAGGGATAGCGCAGGGTTTCGGTCCAATTTTCACCTTCGCGCCGCCATTCGTGGCGGTCGTGCAGGCGAAAAGGACGTTCTTCCCAGAGTTCGATGAGGTCGGGCACCACGCGGTAACCCGACCAGAATGGCGGCCGTGGCACTTTGCCCACCGCATATAAGGCGCTGTATTTCTCCACCCGTGCTTCCAGCACTTCGCGGCTGGGCAGTACTTCCGACTGCCGCGACGCCCAGGCGCTGATTTGAGAATCGCGCGGGCGGCTGTGGTAGTAGGCATCGGCCTCAGCTGCGTCCACCAGCGCCGCGCGCCCTTCAATGCGGACCTGCCGGTCCATCGACTTCCAGTGAAAGCACAGCGCAACCTGTACGTTCTCGCGCAGCTCGTGGCCTTTGTGGCTTTCCATGTTGGTGTAGAACACGAAGCCGCGCGCATCAAAACCCCGCAACAGCACCATCCGCAGCGAAGGACGGCCGCCGGGTCCGACGGTGGCAACCGACATCGCCGAAGGGTTATTGGGCTCGCGCGTGTGGGCTTCCGCCAACCACTCGCCAAAAATGCTGAAAGGCTGCGGCAAACTCATAGGGCTTTACGCTCCAGTCTCAGGCAAAGGGATGGCGGAGGATGATGGTTTGGGCGCGGTCCGGGCCGGTAGAAATGATGTCGATTGGGCTCTCCACCACTTCCGAAATCCGCGCCAGATAGCGCTGGGCGTTGGCGGGCAGTTTGGCATGGTCGGTCACCCCTAGCGTGGAGTCTCGCCAGCCCGGCATAGTCTCGTAGATGGGTTCCACTTCGGCCAAAGCCTCGGCGCCCGTTGGGGAGAACTGCAGCGGGCCCTTCGCGGTTTGATAGCCCACGCACAGCTGGATTTCGTCCATGCCGTCGAGCACATCGAGCTTGGTGACGCACAGCCCGGAGATGCCGTTGGTGATGCGCGCGCGGCGCAATGCCACCGCGTCGAACCAGCCGCAGCGGCGCGCGCGGCCGGTGGTAGACCCAAACTCGTGGCCCCGCGTGGCCAGATGTTGGCCCAACTCATCGAACAGTTCGGTCGGGAACGGGCCGCTGCCCACCCGCGTGGTGTAGGCCTTGGTGATCCCGAGCACGTAGTCCATGCGCTGCGGGCTCGCGCCCGAACCGGTCGCGGCATAGCCGGCCGTGGTGTTAGACGAGGTCACAAACGGATAGGTGCCGTGGTCAACGTCGAGCAGGCTGCCTTGCGCGCCCTCAAACATGAGGTTTACGCCCGCTTCCTGAAGCCGATGGATGGACTCCGCCACATCACCCACCAGCGGCGCGATGTGTTCGGCAAAAGCCATTTGCTCGTCAAGAATGCGTTGAAAATCGAGCTTCTCGACGCGGTAGTAATTGGCCAGCACAAAGTTGTGATAGTCGAGCACTTCGCCGAGTTTGGCGGCGAAGCGTTCGCGATAGAGCAGGTCTTCCACCCGCAATGCGCGGCGCGCGACCTTGTCTTCATACGCCGGGCCAATGCCGCGTCCGGTGGTGCCGATGGCCTGCGCGCCACGGGCTTTCTCCCGTGCCTGATCGAGCGCTGCGTGATACGGCAGGATGAGCGTGGCCGCCGAGCTCACAGTGAGCCGCTCCCGGGCCGGCACGCCGCGCGCCTCCAGCATCTGCAGTTCTTCCATCAGGGCGGCTGGCGACAGGACAACGCCATTGCCGATGAAGCAGGAAACGCCCTCGCGCAACACGCCGGAAGGGATGAGATGGAGCACGGTTTTTTCGCCGTTGATGACCAGCGTGTGGCCGGCGTTGTGGCCGCCCTGAAAGCGCACCACGGCGCCCGCACGGTCAGTGAGCAGGTCCACTACTTTGCCTTTGCCCTCGTCGCCCCACTGGGCACCGATCACTACGACCGATTTGCTCAACGTCTTTCCCCTAAAAATAAAAGCTTGAATTCAGTTGACCGCCGCGCGGGCGCAAGCCTCAACGGCTGGTGGTGACGACCCAGTGTCCGTCGGTCAGTACAAGTTCGCTGGTGCAGCCCATCTCCCGTGCACCGCCCGCTTGTCCTGGCAGTGCCTGAATGACCCGCTGACCGCTCGCGCGGAGCGCCGCCATGGCGCCCAGCAAATCGGCCGCTGCACCTGCCGGCGCCAGAATCGCGCTGGTGCTGGCCGGCGGCACGGCAGCAAGGGCCGCCAATAGTTTGAGATCGGTGCTGAAGCCGGTCGCCGCGCGGGCGCGGCCGTAACGCGCGCCGATATTGTCGTAGCGCCCGCCCCAGGCAATCGGACGCCCCATACGGAGGGTATAGGCGGCAAACATCACGCCGGTGTGGTAGCGATACCCCCGAAGGTCGGCGAGGTCCACGTGCACATCCAGACTGGGGCAGCGCTGGGTCAGCAGCGCGACCAACGCGTCCAGATCCTCAATCGCCTGACGCACCGCATCCGGTGCGCCCGCCAGCGCGAGTTTGGCGCGCGCCAGCACGCTGGCGTCGCCGTTCAGCGCCAGCAAGGCCGACAGCCACCCCGCTGCGGGAGCTTGCACCTCGGCCAACACTTCCGGCAGTTCGCAGGTGGCCTTGCGGAGCAGCACATCGAGCAGGCGTTCCTCGCCGGCGGCGTCGAGCGCAGCGGCTTCAGCCAGCCCGTGGAAAATGCCCATATGGCCCAGATCGAGGGTGACCTCGCCCACGCCGGCCGCCGCCAGCACTTCCACCATCAGCGCAATCACTTCGGCATCGCTCTCAATGCCGGCATGGCCGTAGAGTTCGGCGCCGAGTTGGAGTGGATTCCGCGAGCCGGCAAATTTATCCGGCATGGTGTGAAGGATGGGGCCGTTGTAGCACAGCCTGGTGGGGGTTTCGGCATTGATGCGGTGAGCGTCGATGCGCGCGATTTGAGGCGTCATATCGGCAGGGATGCCCAGCAAGCGCCCGCTGACCTGGTCGGTGAGTTTGAACGTCTGAAGTTCGAGATCGTCGCCGCCGCCCGACACCAGCGCGTCCAGAAACTCCACCGTGGCGGGGATGCACAGCGCATAGCCCCAGGTGGCAATAACATCCAGCAGACGGCGGCGAAGGTGTTCGATCATCGCCGCGTGCGGCGGAATGATCTCGTCGACTCCATCAGGCAACAACCAACGACTATCGCGCGTCATCAACTATCTCACGGAATAAAGAACTAGAACGCCGGCAATCATGCTGAGCAAGCCCAGCCGGCGCAAGGCGCCATCACCCAGCGCGAGCACCTGCGCCATTACCATTCGATAACGCGCAGGGCTGAGAAAAGGCAGCATGCCCTCGAGTACCAGCACCAGCGCGCTTGCCGCCATCAGGTCATGCCACATGAAGTCTTGGCAGCCCGCCGCTAGCGCGGGTTTGGATCCCGGAAGTACTTGAACAGGGCGGAGTCAGGCGCAAGCACCAGCACGTCGGACTTGTCTTTGAAGCTATCCCGATACACCCCGAGGCTGCGATAAAACTCATAGAAACCGGGATCGCGCGAATAGGCGGCGGCGGAAATTTGCGAGGCTTTGGCATCGCCCTCACCGCGCAGGCTTTCACCATCCCGATAGGCTTCTGCCGCAATGACGGTCGCCTGGCGATCGGTATCGGCGCGAATGCGGATGGCTGCTTTTTCGCCGCGCGCCCGGAGTTCACGCGCCACCCGCGCGCGCTCGGCGCGCATGCGTTCGTACACTGCGTTGCTGACCTCGGCCGGCAGATCGATGCGCTTCACGCGCACATCGACCACCTCGATGCCCAGCTCCTGCCCACGCTCTGCGGCTTTCGCGTTAACGATGTCGAGAATGGCGCCCCGCTGCCCGGCAACGACTTCCTGCACCTTGCGCTTGCCGAACTCAACGCGCAGCGCGTCGTTGATTTTTTGATAGACCAGCAAGCCGGCGCGCCGGGAGTCACCGCCCGTGGAGAGGTAGAACTTGACCACGTCTTTGATGCGCCAGCGCACGAAGGAATCGACAATCACGTCTTTCTTTTCGCCGGTGAGAAAGCGCTGCGGCTCGGAATCCAGCGTCTGCAGGCGGCCGTCGAATTTCCGCACGTTCTGGTAGACAGGGATCAAGAAATGCAGTCCGGGCGTGAAATCGGCCCGTTTGATTTCGCCGAGCTGGAACAGCACCGCGCGCTCCTGTTCAAACACCCTGAAAGTGCAGGACCACAGCACGGCAATGAGAAACAGAACTCCAAGAATGATGCGACTGGCCATTAGCGTTGCCCCCGGCTGCGGCTGTCTGGGCGGTTGTGTTCTCCGCTTTCGCGACTGGCAGGCGTCCCTTCAACGGACGAGGCCGCCGTCGGCTCGCCTGTCGCCGTCGGCACGCGGCCAATCAGTTTGTCGAGCGGGAGCAAGTTGATATTGCTGCCGGTCTTACCATCCACCAGCACCTTGGAACTGCCGAGCAGTACCGCCTGCATGGTGTCGAAATAGAGTCGATCGCGGGTCACTTCAGGCGCCTTTTGATACTCCGTCACAAGCTGGTTGAAGCGCCGGGCGTCACCTTCGGCCCGGGCCACCACCTGTTCCTTGTAGGCCTGCGACTCGAGGCGCACCCGATCCGCGTTACCTGCCGCGCGTTCGGTGATTTCATTGCTGTAGGCCTGCGCTTCGTTGATTTTGCGCTGCTCGTCTTCACGCGCCTTGATGGCATCGTCGTAGGCGGCTTTCACTTGTTCCGGCGGATTGGCGGAGAGCAGGTTAACGCTGGTCACCGCGATACCGGACTTGTAGTTGTCCAGCATCTGCTGCATGAGTTCGGTGGCCTTGAGCGCGATTTCGGCCCGCCCTTCACCAATCACGAAATCAAAGGTGCTGGTGCCAATCACGTCGCGAATGGCACTTTCGGCCACGCGCTGCACGGAGGCGTCGGGGTCGGCGATTTCCAGCAGGTAGTCGGTGACGTTGTTCAGCCGGTACTGCACGGCAATCTGCACGTCGACGATGTTCTCGTCCTGGGTGAGCATGGTGGCGTTCACCGGAAACGCGCGAATTTGGTCGAGGTTGACCCGAATGACGGTTTCAATCGGGCGAGGGAAGCGCAGATGAGGGCCGGGTTCCAGCGTGGTTTTGTACTGGCCGAAGCGCAATACCACGCCGCGCTCGGCGGGCTCGATCTGCCAGAACATTTCGGCGCCGAGCAGGAGCACGCCCAGCGCCAACGCGCCCAGCGCGAGGACGCCGGCACCCGGCACATTTTCGCCACCGCCACCGCCACCAGCTGGTTTGCGCGGCCCGCCAAACAGGCCGCGCAGGCGTTGCTGAAACTTGCGCAGCACCTCATCGAGGTCGGGCGGACCCTGATCGTTGCGTCGGCCGCCCCAGGGGTCACGGTCATTGCCGTTGTTGGAATCATTCCAGGCCATAGAGCACTCGCGAGGTAGGGACGTGAATAGAGGTGGGATTGTAAGTGCGTGCTGCTTTGTAGGGCAACGCGAGACTGCGCGGGTTCAAGCCCACTCGTCCGCTTCAGCGCCATGCGCGTAATCCGCCGGCGTGAGTTCCGGATGCTCGGCAAACAGCCGCCCCCAGCGCTCGATGCTCAGGTTTGCGTCCAAAATCCATTCTCCTGCTTCGTTAATCGATTCAGCTAACACTGCGCCCATGGCGTAGAGCTGGGCGCGCAGTCGGCCCTCGCGGGGCGAGAGAACGAGCTGGCGCACCTGCTTGGTTGCGTCCAGTCGGGCCGCCACCGCAGCCCGCAACAGCTCCAGTCCGGCGCCGGTTCGGGCCGACACCCACACCGCCACCGGTTCACCGCCGGCGCCGCGATCGATGCGCGGCTCGAAGGCCGGATTGAGGTCGATTTTGTTATAGACCTCGAGAATCGGCTGCTCGCTGGCGCCAACGCGCTCCAGCACCGACAGCACTTCATCCCGCTTGACTTCGATGTCCTCGGCACAGCAATCAATCACGTGGAGCAACAAGGTGGCGTCGCGGGTTTCCTCAAGCGTGCCCTGAAAGGCGGCCACCAGATCGGGCGGCAAATCGCGAATAAAGCCCACCGTGTCGCTCAATAACACCGGGTGTTCGCCGGGCACATTCATTCGACGCAGCGTGGTGTCGAGCGTCGCGAACAACTGGTCGGCGGCGTAGATGTCGCTGCTGGTGAGCGCATTGAACAAGGTGGATTTGCCCGCGTTGGTGTACCCCACCAGCGCCGTTACCGAGAGCGAGGCCCGGCGCCGCGCCCGACCACCCTGCTGACGCTGCCGGCGCACCTTATCCAGCCGGTCGTGGAGTTGCTTGATGCGCACCCCGATCAGGCGACGGTCCGTCTCCAGCTGGGTTTCACCCGGTCCACGCAGGCCAATGCCGCCGCGTTGCCGTTCAAGATGGCTCCAGCCCCGAACGAGGCGCGTTGAGAGATGTTTCAGCTGGGCCATTTCAACCTGCAGTTGACCTTCGAAGGAGCGGGCGCGCTGGGCAAAGATGTCAAGAATCAGCCCGGTGCGATCGAGTACCCGACAACAGACCAGTCGTTCGAGATTGCGTTCCTGCGCGGGCGAGAGGGTGCGGTCGAACAAGACCACTTCAGCCTCACTGTCCGCCACCAGCGCCTTGAGTTCTTCCGCTTTGCCTGCACCGAGGAAGTGCTTGGGGTCGGGACGGTCGCGGCGCGCCGCCATCGTCGCGACGCAATTCACCCCCGCAGAAGCAGCAAGCTCGGCGAATTCTTCGACATCACAGCCAGATGCTGGCGGCGCCAGCGCGACATTGACGAGGACGGCGCGTTCGCCGCCCCGTGGACGGTCAAGCAAGGGAAACCAAGGTGACTATTCCTCCTCGGGCTCGCCGTCGGCGCGCGGCAACTTGACGTTACGGGCCGGCACCACGGTTGAGATAGCGTGCTTGTAAACCATCTGGCTGACGGAATTCTTGAGCAGGATGACGAATTGATCGAAGGATTCGATTTGCCCCTGCAACTTGATGCCATTGACGAGGTAAATCGAAACGGGAACGCGCTCTTTGCGCAGGGCGTTCAGGTAAGGCTCCTGAAGGGATTGGCCTTTGCTCATGTGAGTCTCCATATTTTTATCTACACCATTGGCTCCTGCAGGTTGTCGCCGTCTCCCACCCAATAAAGCGGGCGGCGAGAGCTGGGTAAACGCAAACCCGTCATCGGTCTGCAAATGCCACAGGAGCGGCTGGAGTATACCCAATCAGGCGCCAGATTGGGCCGAATCGAGCAGGGTCTGGATCAGCTGAGTGCGCGTTTCCTCTTGCGCAGCGTCAAGCCAGATGGCCTCAGGCTCGGCGCGAAACCAGGTGTACTGGCGCTTGGCGTACTGTCCGGTGCTGACGATGGCCCGCTCGCGCATTTGCGCGCGGGAGAGTTCGCCATCGAGATAGGCCCACACCTCGCGATACCCCACCGCGCGCATGGCGGGGCACTCGAGGCTCATGCCCGGGCGGGCCCGCAGGGCCATCACTTCATTCACCAGACCCCGCTCCAGCATCTGCTCAAAGCGGGCGGCCAGCCCCAGTCGCAAGCCCGTGCGGTCCGGCGGGGCCAGCACCCATTTATGGAAGTGGCGCGCAGGCGGCGCCGTCTGGGCCAGCAGGAAGGAGGACATTGCGCGACCGCTCACCCGCCAGATCGACAGCGCCCGGATAATCCGTTGCGGGTCGTTGGGATGGATGCGGGCGGCGCTTACCGGATCCACGGTCGCCAGACTTGCATGCAGCGCGGCGCTGCCCTGCGCCTGCCACTCTGCGGTGAGTGTGGCGCGCACTGCCTCCGGCACCGGCGGCATGTCCGCGATGCCGGTTTCGAGTCGGCGGAGATACAAGCCCGTCCCGCCCACCAGCAAGGGCAGCCGTCCCCGCGCTTCGATCCCGGCAATCGCCGCGCTGGCGTCGGCGCAAAAACGGGCCACGGAATAGGCGTCCTGCGGCTCGCACACGTCAATCAGGTGATGCGGCACCCGGCGCAAGGCGCCGGGATCGGGTTTAGCGGTGCCGATGTCCATCCCCCGATACACCAGCGCCGAATCAACGCTCACGATCTCAAGCGGCAAGCGCTCGGCGAGCCACAGGGCGAGCGCTGTCTTGCCCGCGCCCGTCGGTCCCATCAGGCAGTGAACGGCCCGCGGCGCGGGTGCCCCTTCAGCCATTCCGACGACCGGTGAGCTGATCCAGGGCCGCGGCGTCCAGACGGCGGATAAAAAGCTCGGGCGCAATGCCTGCCTCGCTCGCTTGGGCCAGCCAGCGCTGCCACCACTGGCTCCGTTCGTGGGCCAGCGCCGGAATCGTCACCGCCGCGGCCAGCGCCGCCGCCAGATCATCACTCGTGCTGACGCCGCCGCCGGCCAGCGCGCGCCCCAGACGTTCGGCATCGACCTCGGGCGCCACGCGGGGCAAGGCGCGCAGCGCGAGCGTTTTCGGACCCAGCGGATTCAGCGTGAGACCCAGCGCCTGCAAGTCGGCGCCAAGCCGCTGGGCGGCGGCTTCGTCCACGCACTCAATGCGCACCGGAAACAGCAGCGGCCGGCTGGGCAGGCTCGTGCTTGCCTGTAATTCGGTCCGCATCCGGGCCGCCAGCACCCCCTGCACGAAGCAGATCAGGTCGACCAGCACGAGGGACTGCCCTTCGCGCAGCACGGCGTAGCGTTCGGCCAGCAGGGTCAGCCATTCGGTCTCCGGGTCGGGTGCGTCCCGCCGCGGGCTGGTCGGGTGCGCTGTTTCGCGAGCCTGCACGCTGCCAAGTCCCAGCGTTGGCTGAGCGCCAAAAGCAGGCGGCCGGTAGCTCACCGGCGACGGCGTTTCAGGCGCCGTCCTGAGCGCGGCCCGCACGGCCGAATGCACCAGATCGTGGACCTCCCGCAAATCCCGGAAACGCACTTCGAGCTTGCCCGGATGCACGTTCACATCAACGTCCTCCGGCCTAATGTCCAGTTGCAGCGCGTAGCAGGGGTGCCGGCCTTCGGGGAGCGCGTCGTCATAGGCGAGGCGGATGGCGTGGGCCAATTGGCGGTCGCGAATCACCCGGCCGTTCACCGCCAGCATCTGCAGATCGTGCTGGCTGCGGGCCAGTTCGGGACCTGCCACATAGCCAAACACGCGCAGCCGCTCGTTGGCGGTATCCACCTCGCGCGCGGCGGCGGCAAACTCGCTGCCGAACAGGGCCCGGAGTCGCCGCGCGGCCGACACCTCATCGACCGCCGCCGGCACGGTCAGCGCGCGCTGGCCTTCGTTGAATACCGAGAAGCTCACCAAGGGGGCACAAAAAGCCATCCGTCTAAGCAGTTGCAGGATATGCAGCCACTCGGTTTGCGGCTGGCGCAGGAAGCGGCGTCGGGCCGGCAGGCGGGCGAACAGGTCCCGCACTTCGATGCTCGTTCCCTGCGGATGAGCGGCCGGTGCCATCGCCCCCGCCCCGCCGCGACCATCGGGCGCCAACTGCCAGGCGTGAGGGTCTTCCGCCGTACGCGACGACAGCGTGAGGTCGCTCACCGCGGCAATCGCGGCCAGCGCCTCGCCCCGAAACCCCAGCGACACCAGCCGCCCGAGTTGCTCAACCGATTGCAGCTTGCTGGTGCAATGGCGCTGGAGCGCCAGACTCATCTGGTCGGCCGGAATGCCGCGACCGTTGTCGCGGACCAGCAGACGCCGTATCCCGCCCTCCTCGATTTCCACCTCGATCCGCGTCGCCTCGGCATCGAGGCTGTTTTCCACCAGTTCCTTAACGATGGACATCGGGCGTTCAACCACCTCGCCGGCGGCGATCTGGTTGATGAGGGAATCGGAGAGCTGGCGGATGCTGGCGCTGGACATAGCGTGGGAGTGTAGCGCAGGCGGTGGCGCGCCACGGCTGGCAAGGAATGGAGCGCGATGCGCCCGGGGGCGCCGTGAATGGGCCGCCCGATGAACTTCATCGCGGCCGACGGGCCGCTCCCACGGGGAGGCAGGCGGCAATCTTTTTGAGAGCGCGACCTGCTGGCCGCGATGCCCAGGCGTTAACGGCTCGCGACAGCCCGCCGGCGCGCGCTCAGGGAATCCGCAGCAGTTCGCCGCTGCGCACGGTGTCGTCTTCCAGATTGTTGGCGAGTCGAATCTTCTGGGCCGGCACCTCGTAGCGCATCGCAATCCCTGAAAGGGTTTCACCGGGATTCACCCGGTGCTGACGACTGGCAATCGAAGATTCGGCCCCCCGGTGCGAGGCCACCCGTCCTTTCGACTCCCGGTCGTCAAAGTAGGCCATCACACCGTCACGAATCGCGCCGGCAAGTTTTTGCCGAAACGCGTGATTGCGCAGGCGCTGCTCTTCATCGGGATTGCTGATGAAGGCGGTTTCAACCAGCAGCGAAGGGATATCGGGGGACTTCAGCACCATAAAACCCGCCTGCTGAATCCTCTGAAAGTGGAGCGGTCCGATGCGCTTGAGCGAAGTCAGGACGGCGTCGGCAACTTCCATGCTGGTTTCAAGCGAGGCGCTCTGGGAGAGGTCGAGCAAGGTAGTCTTGAGTTGGTGATCTTTGCCGTCCAGCGTCAGGCCGCCAACAAAGTCCGCCGCGTTTTCTTTCTCTGCCAACCACCGCGCTGCTTCGCTGCTGGCCCCGCGGTGAGAGAGTACGAACACCGACGAGCCGCGGACTGCCGGGTTACGGAAGGCGTCGGCATGAATGGAAATGAACAGATCCGCCTGTTTATCGCGGGCGCGCTCCATCCGTTCGCGCAAGCCGATGTAGTAGTCGCCGTCGCGAATCAGCACCGCCTTCATGCCGGGCTGCTGGTTGATGAGCGCCGCAAGCTCGCGTGCCACTTCCAGCACCACGCTCTTCTCGTAGGTGCCGTGGGCGCCGATGGCGCCGGTATCGTCGCCGCCGTGGCCGGCATCAATGGCGATCACCACGCCGTCCCGACGCCAGGCGGGGATTTTGCTGGCGGGGCCAGACGGGGCGGCCAGCGGCGCGCTTGGGGTGGGGCGACTGGCTTTCGACGGGGCTGTAGGCGCAGGTTCGGGCGTGACTGCGACGATCGCCGGAGCGGGCGTGCGCTGGCCGGCTGTGGGCTTTGGCGGGCTTGATGCGCTATCTGCGAGGTCAATCACCAGCCGATGCCCGAACGGCGCCGTGGGCGGTAGCAAGGCCTGATGCACGCTAACCGGATGCCCGAGTTCGAACACCACCCGCAGGCCGTTAGGCCCGCGCGGGCCGTAGCGGAACCCGGTCACGCGGGCATCGAGTACGTTCGCCAGGGCGAGCGCTTCGTGTCTTGAAACTTGGGCGAGGTCCACCACCACCCGGGCGGGGTTGGCAACCGTGAAGACGTCAAAGGTGACGGGGCCGGTGAGATCAAAAACGAGGCGCGTCTGGTCTGGTGCCTGCCAGGCGCGCAGCTTGGTGACCTCAGCCGCGCTAACGCCGGTCAAGCCCAGAAGCGAAACGAGAAAAATGCGCGCCAGCATAGGGATAGCGAGAACACCTGAAGCCTTTTGGGCGCTTTGTATCCCGCGCCGATGCTTTATTCAAGTGAAATATCGAGAGTAGCCGTATCACACTGAAATAAAAGAAATAGCCAAGGCTTGCTCAAGCCCTTTCTGAAGTTCGGCATCACAGGTTTCGAGACTCGCCAGACGGCGCTCTTCATCCACGATCTGAAGGCTCAGCCGCAGGCTTGCCGGGGGCAGCAAGCCGGCCGCGCGCGAGGGCCATTCGATCAGACACAGCGCCGCCGCCGCCAGAAAATCATCAAAGCCGAGGTAATGCAGTTCGTCCGGATCGTTGACGCGGTAGAGGTCGAAATGGTGAACGGTGAGCTGCGGCAGGTCGTAGCTTTCGACCACCGTGAAGGTCGGACTTTTGACCTTCCCCACATGCCCCAGCGCATGCAACAGGCCCCGCGCAAAAGTGGTCTTGCCGGCGGCGAGTTCCCCTTCCAGCAGCACGAGCATGCCAGGCTTGACCAGGCCGGCCAGCGCTTGCGCCAGCGCCAGCGTGGCCGTTTCGTCCGCGAGCGTGAGCTTGGCGAGCGCCAAGGGCTTAGGCCTGATTGACCAGTTGCCGCAGTGCCGGGAACAGATCGGAGGCCAACAGGCCACGCTCACCGCCCAGCGCGGCGGCCCGATCGGCAGCCAGCGCATGCAGCATCGCGCCCTGCCGCGCGGCCGCGCCGGCGCCGAGCCCCTGGGCGCGTAGCGCCGCAATCACCCCGGTCAGCACATCGCCCATCCCGCCCGAGGCCATGCCCGGGTTGCCGGCCGTCACCACGCCAACGCCCTCGGCATCCCCCACCAGCGAGCCGGCACCTTTCAGAACCACCGCCCCGCCGTAGCGCGACCGCAAGGCGGCCAGCGCGGCGTAGCGGTCGGCGTTGACCGCGCCGGCATGGGGCCAGCCCAGCAGTCGGGCGGCTTCGCCCGGATGCGGCGTCAAACACCAGTCGTCCCGGTATTCGGGGTCGAGCGCCAGCAGATTGAGCGCGTCGGCGTCGACCACCAGCGGGAGGCGCGTCTCGCGCACGGCCGCCAACAGTTCGCGCGACCAATCGCTCTGCCCCAGACCGGGTCCAATGGCAATCACGCTGGCCTTGGCCAGCAACGGACCGAGGTCGCGCGCCCCGGTCACGGCGCGGGCCATGATTTCGGGGCGTCCGGCGCTGACGACCGTCAGGCTTTCCGGCGCAACGGCGGCCGAGACCAGCCCCGCCCCGGCGCGCAAGGCCGCTTCAGCGGCAAGTCTGGCCGCCCCGGCGTAACCGGCCGCGCCGCCAATCACCAGTACATGGCCGGCGTCACCTTTATGCGCGCTGCGGCGCCGGGGCGGCAGCCGCGGCGCCGGCAAGCGCACCGCACCGGCCGCCACGCCGGCAAAAATCCCGGCTGGCACCCCCAAATCGGCGTACTCCAGCGCGCCCACACAATCCGCCGCCTGGCCGGTGCACAAGCCCTGCTTGAGCGCGATGAAACTCAGCGTGGCCGTCGCCTGCACCACCGCCCCCGGCGCGTGGCCCGTATCGCCATTGAGGCCTGAAGGAATATCGAGACTGAAAATCGGCAAGCGGCTGGCATTCATCGCCTCGATGGCGGCCAGGAAATCCCCGGCGGGCGGGCGGGAAAGGCCGATGCCGAACAGGCCGTCGACCACCAGATCGGCGCCGACCATGCTGTTTAAGCCACCGGTAGCTTGGGCGCCGGCCGCGAGCGCGAGCGCCCGACAGGCCTGCGCGTCGGGACCGGATAGCGCGGGGTTGCCCACTTCTATCAACACCAGTTCCCGCCCTGCGCGCAGCGCCTCGGCTGCCAGCACATAGCCATCGCCACCGTTGTTGCCGGGGCCACACACCACGCACAGACGCCGCGCAGCGGGCCAACGCCGGACCAGCATCGCCCAAGCCTCGCGCCCGGCGCGCTGCATCAGTTCAAGGCCGGGAATGCCGCTTGCGATGGCCGCCGCATCGAGCGCGCGGACCGCCGCCACCGGATACAAGACCGATGGCAGCAGGGCGCTCATGCAGGCAGCTTCAGGAAGTGTTCGCGGTAATGCTGGAGTTCGGCGATGGAATCGCGGATGTCATCCAGCGCGAGGTGGCTGGACGCTTTGCTGAATGACGGCAAACCCGGCGCCCAGCGCTTCTTCAGTTCCTTCAGCGTGCTCACGTCCAGATTGCGGTAATGGAAAAACTCGGCCAGCCGGGGCATGTACTTGTAAAGAAAGCGCCGGTCCTGACAAATGGTGTTGCCACACATCGGCGAGACCTTGGCCGGCACGTATTGGGCAAGGAAATCGAGCGTCTGCTGCTCGGCCTCGGCGGTCGAGATCTGGCTCGCGCGCACCCGGGCGGTGAGGCCGGAGCCGCCGTGTTGCCGGGTATTCCACTCGTCCATCGCGGACAGAATTTCGTCGCTCTGATGAATCGCCAGTACCGGCCCCTCCACCCGCTCGTCCAGCGTTGAGTTAGTGACGATGGTGGCGATTTCGATAATCAGGTCGTGCTCGGGGTACAGCCCGGTCATTTCGAGATCGATCCAGATGAGGTTGTCGGCTGAGCACTGCATGTGAATTCTCCGATTCAGTATTCCCGACGGCTGCTGATCGCGTGCGAGAGGGTGGTGCCATCGACGTATTCAAGCTCGCCCCCCACCGGCACGCCGTAGGCGATGCGGCTGGGCGTTACGCCATGGCGGCGCGCCATCTGGCGCAGGTAATGGGCGGTGGCTTCACCTTCCATGGTGGTGCCGGTGGCGACAATCATTTCCTTCACCTCGCCCTCGGCGAGGCGCCGTTCCAGCGCCGGCATGCCGAGGCTGTCGGGCGTCACGCCGTCAATGGGCGAGAGCCGTCCCATCAGCACGTAATAGCGCCCTTTGAAGGAACCCGATTGCTCAATCGACAGCACATCGGTGGGGGTTTCGACCACGCACAGCATGGCGGCGTCGCGGTGGGTCGAATCGCACAACTGACAACGCGGGGTTTCGCTGAAGGTCCGGCAGGCGGTGCACTGACCGATGCGCGTCATCGCCGCTTCCAGCACCTGCGCCAGTCGCCGCGCGGCGTCACGGTTACGTTCGAGCAAATTGAACGCGATGCGTTGGGCTGACTTCGGGCCAATGCCCGGCATGGCGGTGAGCGCCTTGATGAGGTCGTTGAGCAGCGGCGTGGTCATGGTCGGGCTGCGCTCAGAATGGCAGCTTCATCCCGGGCGGCAGATTGAGGCCGTTGGTCAGGCCAGACATCTTCTCGCTGCTTTGTTTCTCGACCTTGCGATTGGCGTCATTGACCGCAGCGGCGAGCAAGTCTTCGAGCATCGAGACGTCTTCACTCAGAAGTTCCGGGGCAATTTTCACCGACTTCACATCGTGACGACCGTTCACCACCACCCGCACCAGACCGGCGCCGGATTCCCCGGTGCATTCCATGCGGGCGATTTCTTCCTGCGCGCGCTGCATGTCTTCCTGCATGCGCTGGGCCTGTTTCATGAGATTGGCCAAGGGACCTTTCATTCAAGACTCCTTCAATGTTGCCGCGCGAGCTGCCTCAGGGCAGCGTTCGCACATGTTCAACCGTTGCCCCGAAGCGGGCTTGCAGGGCTTGGACCGTGCTGTCGGCATCAATGGCGCTTTCGGCTGCGGCCTGTCGGGCGGCTTTCGCCGCCTCGATGGCCGCGGCCGGCGTCGCCAAGCCGCTCCCGGATTCCACCGTCACTTTGAGGCTCACCGGGGCGCCCAGCAGATTCTGCAAGGCTTCCTCCAGGGCTTTCAGCGTGCGCTCCACCCGCAGGTTCTGGAACTGCGGACTCACCACCACCTCCAGCTGCCGGCCATCAAATGCGCGGAGCGCGCAGTTGCGGGCGAATTCGCGGGCCAGCGGAATGGTCTCGAGTCGCGACACCAGATCCGGCCAATCGAGTGCGGTGCCGGCCACCACGGGTGCTGGCGCTGCCGGGGGGACGGGCGGCGCGACGTGTGCTTCGTTGCTGAGTGCCGGCTCCGCGGGTGGCGCGATGGGCATTTCGATGCTGGGTGACGCCACTGCGGGCGGCGCCGGCGGGACTACGGCTGACGCACTCGCCGCCGGCGTCACCGGCGCAGCCGACAAGGGCTTAGGGGCGGCCGACGGCGTGCTGGGGGGCCGTACGGGCGGGGCGGAACGTGGCGCGGGCTGAGTGCCGCCGGCCGGATTGAAGTCCGCCGGGCGGAACGCGAGCATCCGCAACAACGCCATTTCAAAGCCCGCCTGCGGATCGGGCGCCAGAGGCAAGTCTCGTCTGGCGAGCAAGCCCATTTGATAAAACAGCTGGCAATCCTGCGGCGAGAGGCGTTCGGCCAAACTCAGCACGGCGGCATCTTCGGCCAGCTCAGCGGTCTGGTCGCCCACGGTTTGCACCACCGCCACACGGCGCAGAATGGAGAGCATGTCGGCCAGCACCTGCGCAAAGTCGGGCGCCAGCTCGCCCAGCTGGCGCGCCAGCGAGATAAGCCCCGCGCCGTCACCGGCGGCCAAGGCTTCCACCAGCGCCAGCACCTGTTCGGTCCCGAGCGTGCCCAGCATGGTGGCGACGGATTGTTCGTCGAGCGCGCCGCCGCAGTAGGCAATGGCCTGATCCATCAAGGACAGCGCGTCGCGCATGCTGCCGTCCGCCGCCACCGCCAGCTGACGCAGGGCGGGCGCCGGCGCGGGCAGGGCTTCGCGCCCGGCAATCGCCTGCAGCTGTTCTTCGATTTGCTCCACGCCCAGTCGTTTGAGATTGAGCTGCAGGCAGCGCGAGAGAATGGTGATGGGGAGCTTTTTGGGGTCGGTGGTCGCCAGCAGAAACTTGATGTGCGGCGGCGGTTCTTCCAGCGTCTTCAGCAAGGCGTTGAAAGAGTTCTTGGAAAACATGTGGACTTCGTCGATGAGGTACACCTTGTAGCGCCCTTTGCTGGGCGCGTACTGCACGTTGTCCAGCAGTTCGCGGGTGTCATCGACCCCGGTGCGGGACGCGGCGTCCACTTCAATCAGGTCTACGAAGCGGCCTTCGTCGAGTTCGCGGCAGGCGCTGCATTCGCCGCAGGGGCGGCTGCTGACCCCGCGCTCACAGTTGAGACATTTGGCGAACACCCGCGCCAGCGTGGTTTTGCCCACGCCGCGAGTACCGGTAAAGAGATAGGCATGATGCAGGCGGTCGCTGTCGAGCGCGTTCGAGAGCGCGCGCAGCACATGGCCCTGCCCGACCACCTCGGAAAAATCACGCGGACGCCATTTTCTGGCGAGAACCAGATAAGCCATGGGAATGCACACGTTGCAGCGGGAGAAGGCGGCGACCCTGCCAGCCACACCTCGGCGCCCGCAGTCACCACTACCGCTGCTTCCTTCCGGACCTGACGGGGTTTGCGGTCTTACGTCGCGAGGGGACCGACAGGGTCACCATTGAGCCTGCCATTATCACGATTGCCTCCGGTGATGGGAACCACTACGTGCGGGCTCGGCTCAAGGCTTGGGCAGACGGCGCTGTCAGGATGAGTGCTTGAGACGTCACGATTGGGCACACGTTACCGTGCCCTTGCACCCGCCCTTCGACAGGCGGAGGCGCGAACGGTCACTCGGGCTGAAGGCCTCGCGCCCGCGTGGTTGCTTGAACACTGTGCGGGATAAGCCCGCCCCCGCTCGTGCTGAGCCTGTCGAAGCACGCTAGCGTTGTTATTGCACCGCGCCGCTCTCTACATTCCATGAACTTCTTCCCGTTCTGAATCCAGAAAGCGAGCGCCGATGCGACCTTCTCCTTTTAGCTACGCGAGACCCGCCACCCTGGCCGAGGCCTTGCAGGAAACCGCGCGCGGCGCGGTGCCGCTCGCCGGTGGGCAATCGCTCATCGCCGCCATGCGCCAGCGCGAAACCTCGCCGGCCGCGCTGGTCGACCTGCAACACGTGGATGAACTTGCCGCGGCATTGCACTGGCGCGAGCACAGCCTGGCCATCGGCGCACGCGTAACGCATGCCACCCTGCTCCGCGACGAACGCGTGGCCGCCACGTTCCCCTGGCTGACGCAGGCCGTGCGCGCACTGGGCGACGTGCAGGTGCGTCAGCGCGGCACGACGGTGGGCAACGTCTGCTGGGCCGATCCGCGCGCCAATATGCTGGTCGCGCTCAGCGCGAGCGACGCCGTGGTAGTGCTGCAAGCGCCCGGACAGTCCGGGCTACAGCGAATGCCTATCGCAGACTTCATCACCGGTTTCCGCCAGACCGCCGCCGGCACCGGCATCGTGCTCACCATCGAAGTGCCGCGCGCCGCGGCTGTTGGGGCCTACCTGGAGTTCTCGCGCCAGCGGCAAGACCTCGCGCTGGTGAATGTGTGCGTGGTGCGGCAGGTCGGCAGCGCGCGGATCGTGGTGGGCGGACTGGGGGAGCGTCCGGTCCGCCTCTCTCACGCAGAGGCCCTGCTCGGCGCCCGCCCGCTCAGCGCCGGGCTCAGCGCCAGCGAACTCGATGGCCTGTTCGACGGCCTCACGCTAGACCCACCGCCGGACATCTACGCGCCACCACGCTATCGCCTACAGCTCGCGCGTGAACTGCTCGCGCGCACCCTGAAGACCCAGACCGAGGCTGCTCCCCATGGCTGAGAACACTTTTGAGATTGCGATGAACGTGAACGGCCAGACGGTGGCCGGGCGCGTGGAAGGCCGCACCCTGCTCACCGATTTCCTGCGCCGGAATGCGGGGCTTACCGGGCCACGTTTTGGCTGCGAAGAAGGCTCCTGCGGCGCCTGCACGGTGGCGGTGAACGGGGACACGATCAAATCCTGCCTGATGCTGGCGGTGCAGGCCGACGGCGCCGACGTGCTGACCGCCGAAGGCGTGGCCGAAGACGGCGAACTCTCCAAGGTTCAGCAGGCCTTCGTGCAGTGTCATGCCGTGCAATGCGGCTACTGCACGGCGGGCATGGTGATGAGCACGCGGGATTTTCTGCATCGCCACCCGGACGGGCAGTTCACCGAAGAGGAATTACGCGAAGCCCTGAGCGGCAACTACTGCCGCTGCACGGGCTACAACCATATTTTTGAGGCGGCGAAAGTCGCCGCCGGTCGGGCGCAGCCGCTGGCCAAGCTGGAGTCCGAAATCGACGCCAAGGGCGGTTTCATCGGCCAGCCCATTGCCCGCCGCGAGGACCGGCGCCTGGTGATGGGCGGCGGTCGCTATGTCGACAATCACACCACGCCCGGCGATTTATATCTTGGCATCGTGCGCTCAACGCGGGCCCACGCCCGGATTCTCGCTATTGATGTGAGCAAGGCCGAAGCCGCACCCGGCGTGGTGCGGGTGGTGACCGGCAAGGAAGCGCTGCCGCGCTGGCAGCCGATTGCGCCGTCGATCCGCATGGACGGCCTCAACATGCCGGCACGCCACGCGATGGCGAGCGACAAAGTCATTTTCTTCGGCGAGCCGGTGGCCTTCGTGCTGGCGAATACACCCGAACAAGCCGAAGACGCCGCCGCGCTGATAGCGGTGGAATACGCCGACCTGCCGGCGAACGTGGACATGCTGAAAGCAGCCGCCGAGCCCGCCGGCAGCGCCGCCCTGCTCTATCCCGAATGGGGCACCAACCTCCAGCGCGATTTCCAGTTCGAAATTGGCCCGGTGGACGAGACTTTCGCCAAGGCCGATCTGGTGGTGGATGAAGTCATCACCTCGCATCGCTATGGCGCGATGCCGATGGAAACCCGCGTGACCTGGGCCCACTTCGAACCCGGCGAACGGCGCCTCACGATGCGCGCCTCCACGCAGGTGCCACACCAGATCCGGCTCTATCTGAGCCAGGTCTTTGGCATTCCCGAAGCCCGCATTCAGGTGCTGGCCGGCGACGTCGGCGGCGGCTTCGGCGCCAAGCTGTCGGTCGATGTGGAACACGTAGTGGCGCTGGCCTCGATCATCTCCGGGCGCCCGGTGAAATACTTTGAAAGCCGCCGCGAGTGGCTGCACTCCGGGCCGGCGGCACGCGATATCCACACGAGATCCCGCGCCGCCTTCCGCGCCGACGGTCGCATTCTCGCGCTGGAAACCGACATCTTTGCCGACATGGGCTGCGACGGCGCCGAACGCGCCTGCGGTCTTGGCATGCCGATCAACGGCGGTCTCTACACGCCCAGCGCCTATCGGGTAGACACCTACCGCACGCGCGTGCGCTGTGTCGTCACCAACAAGGCGCCCTACTCCGCCTATCGCGGTTACGGCAAAGACATCGCCAATCTGTTTATCGAGCGCGTGATCGATCAGGCCGCGCAGCAGCTTGGCCTCGATCCGGTGGAAGTCCGGCGCATCAACCTGCTGGAAACCTATCCGCATCAAATCTGCACCGGTGCGATCATCGAAAACGGCTCGCTGCGGGAGGCGCTGGATCGCGTGGTGGAGATGATGGATCTGCCGGGGCTAAGGCGACTGCAGGCGGACGCCCGTGCCGAGGGTCGCTACCTTGGCTATTCGCTGGCGTCCTACATCGAGCCCTCGGGCTTCGCTTTTCCTGGCAGTACTTTCCAGAACTATGAATCGGCGACGGTGCGCGTGGCGGCGGATGGCTCGGTGCACGTGATGACCGGCATCCAGAACATCGGTCAGGGCATCGAGACGGCTTACGCGCAGGTCACGGCGGATGCGCTCGGTTGCGCGCTGTCGGATGTGAACGTGTCCTGGGGCGACACCACCGCCATTCCCTTTGGCTCGGGCACCTATTCCAGCCGTGGCGCGATGTACGCCATCGGCGCGATCGTGGCGGCAGCGGCCACCGTGCGCGAACGCCTCGTGCAGGGCGGCGCGGTCTATCTCGACTGCGCGCCGGCGGAAATTGAAATCGAAAACGGCGTGATTTCACGTCGGGGCTGGGACGCGCACTGCACGCTGCGCGAACTGGCCTATGCGGCGTATGTGCAACCGGGCGCGGAGATTATCCTGGCCAAGGCCGACGGCCCCTTGCTCGAATCCACCAACACCTATCGCCATCCGCAGGTGAACTGGAAGGCCGACGCCGAAGGTCGCGCGCAGGTCTATCCCTCACATCCGGGCGGCGCCGCCGGCGCGTGGGTGGAAGTTGACCCCGGCACCGGGCACGTGGAGGTAAAGAAAATCTGGATGGTCTCCGACCACGGGGTGGTGCTGAATCCGGTGATTCTCACCGGTCAAACCAAGGGCGCGGTCGTCCAACAAATTGGTGGCACGCTCTACGAATGGCTGGGCTACGACGAGCACGGCGTGCCGCTGGCCAACACGCTGAAGGAATACGGCATGCCCACCGTGTGGGCCGCGCCGGAAATCGAAGTGGAGCATCTGGTCACGCCCTCACCCGCGACGCGCATTGGCGCCAAGGGCGCGGGTGAAGATGGTTGTATCGCCACCAGCACGGTGCTGATGGGCGCGGTGGAAAATGCGCTGGCGCCGTTCGGCGTGAAGGTCATGGACAGCACCCTGTTCCCGGCCAAGGTGCACGCGCTGATTGAGGCGGCGAGGTCGCGCAGTCGGGCGTAAGGCAGCGCGGTGTGCTTGCTTGCATCGACGCGCGCCGCGTTTGCCCTCAAGGGCTCGCAGGTCTTAAGCCTGCGGGAGGAAGCCTCCCCCTGCCGCCCTTCAAACGAGCGCCAAATGACCCAACACCCAAGCGCTGATCAAGCCCGGCGCCGGCTTCGTTTCACGCCCAGCAAGCCCAGCAGCGCGGGCCCCATTAACACCAGCGCACCCGGCACCGGCACCGGACTTGCGGCCACATCGCCGGAGCGAACAGCCCAACCAAAGAAATTGCTGGTCTTGAGGTTGAGGTTCAGGTAACCGTAGTTGAAGTAGAAGGACCCCGCGTAGCTGGAATAAAACTCAACGCCGGACCAATAGTTGGACTGGACGTTCTTGAAGAGGTTGTAGTTTGCGTTATGCGTGGTAGTGATACTGGTCTCTGCCGTACCGCCCAGCACGTTGTAAAACAAATTACCCATCTCGCTTGCCGTCTGGTTATAGCCTACTTCAGCCATCGGCCCGCCCGGCAAGCGCCAGCCCGTCACACCATCAATGTTCAGACTCCCGGCCCAGGCGTTGGCTTGAACCCAGTTCATCCGGCCATCCGCGTCATAACCAGAGGTCTGCGCGTAGTTCGCATCCTGCAACCAGGTGAGATTGGCCACATTGTCGTAAATCGCCTTGCCACCCAAACGTGTCACCAGCGCCGCTTCCGCACCGCTCGCCAGCATCAAACTCAGCGCAGTCAGCGCCGTAGCCGCTACCGCCTTCGTTGTTCTTGTTTTCATTAGTCGGGTTCCCGGTTGATTCAAGGTTCGTTCAAAAGCAGGCCGGACAATCCCCTCCCCCCGCTACGAGCGCAAGCAATCCTGCACGAGCCGCACAAAACGATGTGAACGGGTTCACACAATGGCCGATGGAGAGCGGGGGAAAGCCGACCGCGCGCTTAAGGCCCGTGCCGACGGTTTTCCAATGGGCCCAACTATTTGGTGGTCAGAGAAAAATTTATTCGGGTTTAGGCCGGCGCCAAGTGATTCTTCGAGTTTTTACTCTGATCCCAAACTCACAAAGTGCCGGCCCGTTCATCCTTCGACAGGCTCAGGACGAACGGGGGTTTGACCTTTCAGATCAATTTAGCGTTCGCCCTGAGCCCGGATTACCGTTCGCTCTGAGCCTGTCGAAGCGCGAGTCCTGGCACTGACACTTTTGGCGCCTTCAACGGGCA
>CAMCQE010000021.1 GCA_945876945.1 Klebsiella pneumoniae | reverse complement strand
ATCGAAGCCCCGCGCGATGACGCCGCCATCGCGGGCCGTGACCGGCGGGTTTTCGATGACCGCCCGCTCCAGCAGCTCGCGAATCCCCGTGTAGGGCGGGCAGCGTTCGCCTAGCTGCATCAGCCGGGGGGAGGCGAGCGAAGCGAGGCTGCCGGTGATCAGCGGCAGTAGCTGCAGGCTCTGTCGCAGTCCCGCCAGGTCGCGTGGTCGCGCGGTACCAAGCGCCACCCGGGTCACGATGCGTTCCAGATCACCCAGACGAGACAGCAGATCCCGCAATTCCAGCAGCGACATCGCGTGGAGCAGGGTTTCGACTGCCTGCAGTCGCAGCCGAAGTTCCTCGTGCTGACGGCTTGGACGCGCCAGCCAGCGTCGGAGCAAACGGCCGCCCATCGGCGAGCAGGTGGTATCCATCAGTTCAACCAGCGTATGGCGCTCGTCGCCCTCCTGCGCCTGCGTGATTTCGAGATGGCGGCGCGTTGCGGGGTCGATCACCACCGCTTCATCCGCCACTTCGATGAGCGGCGGCTGCAGCTGCGGCACGCGCCCGCAGTGGGTCTCCTCGCAGTACTGCAGCAGCGCACCGGCGGCGCCAAGCAGCGCCGGCGCGTCCTCAATGCCGAGGCCTCGCAGGCTCGCGAGTTGAAAGGCGGCACGCAGGCGGCGCTCGCTTTCGGCCGCATCAAACTGCCAGGGCGGGCGGGGGCGCGCGCCCGCTGGCGTAAAGCCGGCTTGTCTTGAATCGGCGACTAGCGTCTCGGCGGGAGACAGGCGCGCAAGTTCCGCTTCCAGCGCGGCAATATCCGGTAACAGGCTGACGCGAAAGCGACCGCTGGCGAGATCGGCCCAGGCGAGACCGAACTTGCCGTCATGCGGATGCACCGCTGCCAACAGGGTCTCGGACCTCGCCGTCAGCAGGGCTTCATCGGTGACCGTGCCCGGCGTGAGGATACGCGCCACCCGTCGTTCCACCGGGCCTTTGCTGGTTGCCGGATCGCCCACCTGCTCGCACACCACCACCGACTCGCCCAACCTGAGCAAGCGCGCCAAATAGGACTCGGCCGCATGGGCGGGCACCCCGGCCATCGGGATCTTCACGCCGCCACTTTCGCCGCGCGCGGTCAGCGTGATGTCGAGTAACTGCGCGGCGCGCTGGGCATCTTCGAAAAAGAGTTCGTAGAAATCGCCCATCCGATAGAACAGCAGACGGTCCGGATATTCCGCCTTGAAGCCCAGATATTGGCGCATCACGGGCGTGTGAGTGGCGGGATCGCGCATGAATTATTTCGCTGGGCGCTGGGGCGCGAGCAGGGCGTCGATGGCTGTCGTCAGGCGCGCCGCCCGCTGGCTGACTTCCGGCTCATCCGGCGCCGGCGATTCGGCGGCCTTGGCAAGACTTGCGCGAGCCTGCCGTAGCTGCGCGATGCCGAGATTGTGCCAGGCGCGGTCGAAGCCCGGGTCGCGCCGAACGGCCTCGGCGTAGGCCGCGCTCGCCTGTTCCAGTTTTCCCGTACGGGTATAGAGATTGCCGAGCTTGTAGGGCGGCTGGCTGTTGGCCGGCTGCAGTCGGCTCAGCGCAAGAAAGTCTTGTTCGGCGCGGCCCCAGTCCTGTGCGATGTAGGCCGCGTCCGCGCTGGCCAGCAGGCTGGCGGGATCGGCGTTGGCTGGCACTTCTAACTTGTTCGCCGGCGCACTCGCAGACCGGAGGCTCTGCAAACCGCCGCATCCGGACAGCGCGCTGCAGAGGGTCAGCGTCATCACAAGGCTGGAGCGAAAAACCGGGGCGTTCATGCGGGGCTCGGTAAATGAATCGCGGATTGCGGGACTCGGATGAGGCAATATAGCAGCCCCGTGCCGTTCAGGCGCTGGTGCCCCCTTGATTTGCGTAATGCAGATCCCCATTTCGACGACTCCTGTTAATTGCCAGAGTTGAGGCCATGACTACTACCCCGAACAAAGAAACGCTGGGCTTCCAATCTGAAGTCAACCAACTGCTCGATCTCGTCATTAACTCGCTATACAGCAACCGCGAAATCTTCCTGCGCGAGCTGGTATCGAACGCGTCTGACGCGATCGAAAAACTGCGCTTCTCGGCGCTGTCCGACGAATCCCTGCTGGAAGGCGACCCTGAAAACGCCATCGACGTCGAGTTCGATACAGAGGCCCGGACCGTGACCATCCGGGACTCCGGCATCGGCATGACGCGCGACGATGTCGTCGCCAATTTGGGGACTATTGCCAAGTCCGGCACCCGCGAGTTCTTTGGGGCGCTGAGCGGCGACGCTCGCACCGACTCGCAGCTTATTGGTCAATTCGGCGTTGGGTTCTACGCCGCTTTCATCGTGGCCGATCGCGTTACCGTGCTCACTCGCAAGGCCGGCACCGCCGAGGGCGTGCGCTGGGAGTCTGACGGGCGGGGCGAATTCACCGTCGAGCCCTGCTCCAGAGCCCGTCGTGGTACCGAGATTATTTTGCACCTCAAGGAGGATGCGTCCGAGTATGCCGACAACTGGCGGCTGCGCAGCCTCATCAAAAAGTATTCCGACCATATCGCGGTGCCCATCCGGATGCTGCCGACCGCGCCGGCAGAGGAAGGGGGCGAGGCGCCTGCCCTGGAGACCGTCAACAGCGCGACCGCGCTGTGGGTGCGATCGAAGCAGGACATCAGCGACGACGACTACAAGGCGTTCTACAAGCACATTTCGCACGACTTTGAAGATCCGATGAGCTGGGTGCATACCAAGTCAGAAGGCAAGCTGGAATACACCACGCTGTTCTTTGTTCCTGGCCGTGCGCCGTACGATTTGTTCGACCGCGACGCCAAGCGTGGCATCAAGCTCTATGTGCAGCGCGTGTTCATCATGGACGACGCCGAGCAGCTGCTGCCGCGCTATCTGCGCTTTGTGCGCGGCATCGTCGATACCCGCGACCTGCCGCTCAACGTTTCCCGCGAAATCCTGCAGCGGAATAAGGCCATCGACACCATTCGCGGCGCGTCGATCAAAAAAATTCTGGGCCTGATTGAAACGCTGGCCGAGGGCGAGGACTACCAGAAGTTCTATCAGCCCTTCGGCCGTGTACTGAAAGAAGGTGTGATCGAGGACGCGGCGAATCGCGAGCGCGTGGCCAAGTTGCTGCGCTTTGCGAGCACGCTGGATGACAAAGCCGAGCCGGCCGTGTCGCTTGAGTCTTACATCGGCCGCATGAAGGAAGGCCAGAAGGCGATTTACTACCTCACCGCCGAAACCCACGCCACCGCCAAGTCCAGTCCGCATCTGGAAGTGTTCCGCGCCCGCGGGGTGGAAGTCTTGCTGTTGTCCGACCCGGTCGACGAATGGGTCGTCCAACACCTGACCGAATTCGACGGCAAGCCTTTGCGCTCGGTCACGCAGGGCAAGCTCGAATTGCCGGGCGACGAAGCGCAGCCCGAGCAACCGGAAGATGCGCCAGAGTCGGACTTCATCGCCAAGCTCAAAGCGGCGCTGGAAGGCAAAGTGAGTGCGGTGCGTCCGTCCACCCGCCTCACGGATTCGCCGGCGTGTCTGGTTGGCGACGATTACGACATGAGCGCCAACCTGCAGCGCATCCTGCGCGCGGCGGGTCAGGAAGTGCCGAACAGCACGCGCATCCTTGAGGTCAACGAGCGGCATCCGTTGCTGATTCGTCTGGCGACGGAGGAGGGCGAGGAACGCTTCAACGAACTCGCTGTTTTATTGTTCGAGCAATCGGTGTTGGCCGAAGGCGGGCGTCTGGAAGACCCGGCCGCATTCGTCCGGCGCGTGAATCAGTTCCTCGTAGATGCGGCGGGCTGATTTGCGTTGCCCTCCCGCGCGGCGGAACGCTTAAGCGTGGCGCCGCGCGTTCTCACCCCCCGGCGACTGGTGCTCAACGCTGAGCGCCGTTTCCAGCGCGCGCGACTGGTGTTCGGTCACGGCACCGATAACGCGCGCGATGAAGCGGTGTTTCTGGTGTTTCACGCGCTGGGGCTGCCGTTCAACGTGAATGAGGCAACGCTCGACCAACCGGTTGCGGCCGAGGCCGCCGCTAGCGTTGAGGCGCTGGTGGCGCGACGAATCTCTGAACAGCGGCCGGCGGCTTATCTAACCGGTCGCATGTGGTTTTGCGGGCATGAATTTGCCGTTGACGAGCGCGTGCTGGTGCCGCGTTCGCCCATCGGCGAACTCATCAATGAGCGCTTCACACCTTGGCTGGACGCGAGCCAAGTGCAAAGGGTGCTGGATATCGCCACTGGCAGTGGCTGCATTGCAATTGCAACGGCACTCGCCTTGCCTGAGGCGCTCGTTGATGCCACCGATATTTCTGACGCGGCGCTCACCGTGGCCCGAGCCAACGCGGCGCGCCTTGGTGTGGCAGACCGGGTGCGGTTCCATCTCACCGATGTTTACCCGGATGCGGGCGAACCCTACGACCTCATCCTCGCGAACCCCCCCTATGTGCCGCAGGCCGAGTTTGATGCCCTGCCGCCCGAATACCGGCACGAGCCGGCGCTGGGTTTGGTCTCCGGAGATGACGGCCTGGATGTCGTGCGACGCTTGCTGGCTGAGGCGCGGTCTTATCTCGCGCCGGACGGCGTGCTGGTGATGGATACTGGCGCCACCTCAGAAGCAATGGCGGCAGCCTTCCCCGATCTGCCGTTCTATTGGCCTGAAATGGCGCACGGGGGCGACGGCATTTCTGTGCTGTACGCGCGCGATTTACCTGCGCCGCGTGGCGACGCCGCGCGCCGCACTCGTTAGAATGCAGGCATGTCAGGAAATACTTTTGGAACGCTGTTCAGCGTCACGAGCGCGGGCGAAAGCCACGGCGCGGGTTATGTCGGCATTGTCGACGGCTGTCCGCCGGGATTAAGGCTGTCAGAGGCCGATCTCCAGCGCGATCTCGACCGGCGTAAGCCCGGCCAGTCGCGCCATACCACGCAGCGCCGGGAGCCGGACGAAGTTCGCATCATGTCGGGCGTGTTTGATGGCGTGACGACCGGTACGCCCATTGGCTTTGTGATCGAGAACACCGATCAGAAATCCAAAGACTACGGCAACATCAAAGACAAATTTCGCCCCGGTCACGCCGACTACGCCTATCAGCACAAATACGGTTTGCGCGATTATCGTGGCGGTGGTCGGGCCTCGGCGCGCGAGACCTGCGTGCGCGTGGCCGCCGCTGGAATTGCGAAGAAATTTCTGTTCGAGCGGTACGGCATCACCATCGCCGGCTATCTCGCCCAGCTAGGCCCCATTGAACTGCCTTGTGAGAATCTTGAAGCAACGGCGGAAAACCCGTTTTTCTGCGCCGCGCCGGACCGCGTTGCCGAACTGGAGTCGTTCATGGACGCCTTACGCAAGAGCGGTGACTCCATCGGCGCGCGGGTGAATCTGATTGCGCGCGGTGTGCCGCCGGGCTGGGGCGAGCCGGTGTTCGACCGACTCGATGCCGACATCGCCAAGGCCATGATGGGCTTGAACGCGGTGAAGGGGGTGGAAATTGGTGATGGATTTGCGACCGTCAACCAACGCGGCACCGTGCATCGCGATGAAATGACGCCCACGGGTTTTCTCAGTAATCACGCCGGTGGCGTGCTCGGTGGCTTGTCGACCGGGCAGGACATTCTGGTCAGCATGGCCTTGAAGCCCACCTCCAGCATCCGCCTGAGCGGTGAGACGATTGATGTTGATGGGACGCCCACGACCATCGAAACCTTGGGGCGTCACGATCCTTGCGTCGGGATCCGCGCGGTCCCCGTGGCAGAGGCGATGTTGGCGCTGGTGCTGATGGACCATGCGCTCCGGCACCGGGCGCAAAATGCCGACGTCCAATCGGGAGTGCCCGATATCTGCAGACCGCGCTGAGCGGCTGCCGCCATGGACGCGCCGATCGACACTCGCGCGACAGAGGTTCTGGCCTCACTCCGCGAGCGGGTGACGAAGGCAGCAAGAACGCGCACCCCGCTCAGCCTGCATGGCGGCGGCACCCACCAATGCTTACGGCCCAAGCCTGAGGGCGAGCCGCTTTCCCTTGCCGACTACGCGGGCGTCATTGATTACGCCCCCTCCGAACTGGTGATCGTCGCCCGTGCCGGAACCCGCCTGCTTGAGATCGAAGCCCTTCTCGCCGAGCACGGCCAACAACTCGCATTCGAGCCGCCGCGCAGCGCGGCAGGCGCAACGCTTGGCGGCGTAATCGCCACCGGTTTATCTGGCCCAGCGCGCCCGTATGCCGCTGCCGTTCGCGACCATGTGCTAGGCCTTGCCCTGCTGAGTACTCGCGGCGAAGTGCTGCAGTTTGGCGGCAAGGTCATGAAGAACGTGGCCGGATATGACGTCTCGCGTCTGGTCGTCGGCGCCTGGGGCGCATTTGGGCCGATGCTTCAACTGGCCGTGCGAGTGGTGCCGAGGCCGGCGCTGGTGCGCTGTCTGCGTTGGCCGATGCCGCTGTCAGAAGCGCAAGTCTGGATGCAATCTGCGGGCAGCCAACCCTGGCCCTTAACCGGACTCTGCCACGACGGAGAGTGCCTGCATGTGAGATTTGCCGGCGCCGAGTCTGCGGTCGTGGCGGCCGTTGATTCGCTGCCGGCCGGCGCGGTCGGGGAAACCAGTGATTTCTGGACCCAGCTACGCGATTGGCAGCTCCCGTTTTTCCAATCGCCGACCCCGCTATGGCGGCTGGTGCTGCCGCCGGCGGCGCCGCCAGTGGATATTCCTGGCGCGGTGCTATGGGATTGGGGCGGCGGGCAGCGCTGGTTAAAAAGTGCTGCCGATGACTTCGACATCAAAGCCCGTGCGGCGGCAGCCGGCGGTTACGCACGGCGATTCGATGCTTCCTACGCCCGGCGCGACGCAGATTTGCCCCCGGCTCGCCGCGCGCTCGAATCCCGACTCCGGCAGAGTTTTGATCCGGATGGCCTGTTTAATCCTGAACTTTCTGCCGAGGAAGGCTAAACATGCGCGCTCGACTCGCCGCCGATATTGCGAATACGAAAGAGGGCGTCGAGGCTGAATCGATCCTTCGGGCCTGCGTGCACTGTGGATTTTGTAATGCGACATGCCCCACCTATCAGCTCACCGGTGACGAGCGCGATGGTCCGCGCGGCCGCATTTATCAAATCAAGTCATTGCTGGAAGGCACGGCCGTCAGCGCCGAAACGCAACTGCATCTCGACCGCTGTTTGACCTGTCGCTCCTGCGAGACAACCTGTCCCTCGGGCGTGCGCTATGGCCGTTTGCTGGATATCGCGAAGCCGCTGCTAGATGCGCAGGTGCCGCGCGGCATTGGGCCACGCGTTGCGCGATGGCTGATTCGGCGGGCGATTCCATCACGCGGCTTCGGATGGTTATTGCAGATCGGGCGTGTCTTCCGACCGCTGCTACCGGCCCGGCTCGCCCGCCGCATCCCGGTGGCGCGCGAGGCCGGCACATGGCCCGGCGTGCGACATCCGCGGCGCTGGGTGGCGCTAAAAGGCTGTGTGCAATCTGCGGTACGGCCATCGATCGATGCCGCAGCGGCCCGCCTGCTCGATCGATGCGGACAATCCTTGGTGGTGGCACCCGGCAGCGGTTGCTGTGGCGCGCTGGCCTATCACCTGGGCGCGCACGAAGACGCTAAAGACCAGATGCGTCGGAACATCGATGCCTGGTCGAAGGCTTTACTGGCCGGCGCAGAAGGCGTGCTGAGTACGGCGAGCGGCTGTACGACCTTTCTGAAAGAGTACGCGGTCGTGCTCGCCGACGATCCGGTATATGCCGAGCGTGCGCGTCTGATTGCGGAACGAGTAAAGGACGCCACCGAAGCCATTCAACCGGCAGATATCCATAGTCTTGGATTGAACCTCTCGACACCGATTGCCACCCAAACACCCTGCTCGCTGCAACACGGATTACGCGGCGGTGGCCGCATTGAAGCCCTGTTGGCGGCAGCCGGTGCACCGCTCACCCCGGTGGCGGATGGGCATTTGTGTTGTGGGTCCGCAGGCGCTTATTCCCTGCTTCAACCCGGCATGAGTGCGGCGCTGAAAAAACGGAAGGTTGCTGCGCTGGAAGCGGGAAAACCCGGTCTGGTGGCGACTTCAAATATTGGATGCCTGCTCCATCTGGAGAATGGCATGAGGACGCCAGTTCGACACTGGCTGGAGATTCTCGACGAGGCGGCGAGCGCCACCCCGTCAAAGCCATAGCAGGCGGTTAGTAGACCTTAAGCACCGAGGATTCGTCGGCAGCTTTTGGTTCATCGGGAGCGTTGAGGTAATCGTCGATGCTCTCGCTCGGCGGATTGCCGTCGTAAATCAGGAATTCGCGCCGCTGGCGATAGGCTTCGCGGACGAAGGTATACGGGTCAAGCGCGGCCTGATCGCGGATATTCGTTTCTTCCAGCAAGTTGGCGCGCATGTTGATGGTCTGCAACACGCCCAAAGGAACCGTGACGGCCGCCGTCAGGTAGACGAGCGGGTTGAGTGCCGCGGCCGAGGCGACGTTGGGTAAGTCTCGGACCGAGTTCGGTCCCGTAAGCGGAAGCACCACATAGCGTCCTTCGCCCATTCCCCACTTGCCGAACGTCTGCCCCAAATCTTCGTCTGACAGCGGCAGTCCCATACTGGTGGCAGGATCGAAAAGGCCGCCGATGCCCACCGTGCTATTCACGAGAAATCGACCCGTGCCGACGGCGGCGCCGGTGAACTTGGCCTGCAGCAGGTTGTTCGCGATGACGTTCAGATAGGACACGTTATCGAAGGCGTTGGTGACGCTGGCCCGAACCGGTTTCGGCGTGGCCCACACGTAGCCTTTGGCGACCGGCACAAAGAAATTGCGGTCAAGGCTGTCGTTGAAGTTGTAAATCGCACGGTTTGGCTTTTCCCACGGGTCGTTGGAAGCCGTATTTGTTTGGGACGTTGCACATCCGCCGAGCAATGTTGTTAGGCCAAGGGCGATGAGCGAACGTGTCACCGATTCTTTTTTCATGATGTCAGGGTTCCAGCCGAGGAGTTCGGTTCCGCTGTAGAAGCGCACAAAAGCGCGGCAATTTACTTGCCGGCCGCCACGTATGATGCAACCTTGCCATTGAGTTTCGCAACCAGCGAATCAATGCCTTCGGCGCCAATGATGCCGTCGTACTCAGAGCGTTTGAGTGCGAGATCGGAGACGCCTTCGGCGACCACATTCACAATGTGCCACTCCTCTCCATTCTTGGTCAGCACATAGTTGAGTGAGACCCTTTTCGCATCGCCCGTCACGATGTTGGTACGCACCAGCTCCGAATTTTTCTTCTGCTCGTGACCTAGCGTTTCAAAGCTTTCCCCACCGAAGCCGGAGAAATTTTCGGCGTAGGTGGCGACGCTCAGGTCACGGAAGGCTTTGATGAAGGCTTGGCGTTTATCTTCGGGCAAGCTTTGCCAGTGTCGGCCGGTCACCACCTTCGCGATTGACGGAAAATCGAAAGTGCTGTCGAGCACCGGACCGAGTTTTTCCATGCGGCCTTTGAAGCCCAGGGTTGTGGCGTTCTTCATCGTCTCCAGCAAGGCGCTGTGTAAGGTGTCGACGACAGCGGTAGCTTCGGCGGCCGTAGCGAGGCCAGAAGCGCCAAGCAGGCACAAGGAGAGCAAGAGGCGAAGGGATTTCAGCATGATGTAGTCCTTAAACGCTCAGGAAGGGTCACGCTCATAGCTGCGATTTTTCCAACGGGAACGTTCACCGCGGAAGTAGCGTATGGCGGAAGTCCATGTCATCGCCAGATAAAGGCTGGCAGCCAAGGGCAAGGTCAGCGCCCAGAGCACGGGGCGGCCATAGTAACGCAGGATGGGTAAGTAGCTCGCGGACATCGCGAGGCATGCCCCGAGGGCGACCAGCCTGGTGTTGGGCTGGCCCGAGAAGAGCCCGGCAATTGGCATGACGAAGGTCACTATCAGCAGCAAGGTGCAGACCGCCAGCAGGCCCTTCGAATAGCGCAACTGGGTAAAGGCTGTTCGGGCGACCATATTCCAGATTGCGCCGACGGATTCGTAAGGCCGTGCGGCGGCAACATCCCGCGATAAACCAAGCCAGGTTTTGCCACCCTGGTTTTTCACGACTCTGGCCAGGGTACAGTCGTCGATTAGCGCGTTGCGCAGCGCTGCAAAGCCGCCAATGCCGCGCAAGGTTTCGGTTCTGATGAGGATGCAACCCCCAGCGGCGGCGGCCACCATTCGGTGCTGACTATTGGCTAGCGCGAAGGGGTAAATCATCTTGAAGAAGTAGATAAACGGCGGGATGAGGAGACGCTCCCACCAGGTATGCATCGACAGCGCTGCCATCACCGACACCAGATCGAGGGACTCACGCTGCAACTTGCCCAAAAGCGCATCGAGAATGCCGGGTTCGAGTGCGATGTCGGCGTCCATCAGTAGCACATAGGGCGAGTCGACCTCTTGCAGGCCTTGCTCCAGCGCCCAAAGCTTGCCTGACCATCCGCCGGGTGAGCGTTGGCCGGATAACACTGTGAGGGCCGGTATCCCGAGGCTCCGCGCCAATTCGCCGGTGCCATCATCGCTTTCATCGTCTATCAGAATGATTCGGGCCAGTTCGCCCTGCGCAGCAAGCTTTGGCAAGGTGGTACCGATGCAGGAAACCTCATTGCGGGCGGGCACCAGCGCCGTGACGCCACCCAAGCCGGCGAGAGCGCCCGGGGCGGCAGCCGAGATCTGCTCGGAGGTTCCCCATGGGCGCCAGGGCAGCAACAAAATTGCCGCCCAGAGGCCCGCAGAAAGTAGCACCCACACCCACATCGCTACGACCCCCTCAATGCCAGGTGCTAGCAGCCAGGGGTCAAATGCGCGTCAGGCGACGCGCTTGCTGGAACTGTTGTCGGCGTCGCTGTCGGCGATCGCAACCGGTCGGGGTGCGTTGGGCACTGGCTCCGGATAACGGAACGGGACTTCCGGCGCCATCGGTCCGGAGGTTTTGGGACCAAAGAAGGCCACCTTGGCGGCTTTCAACGGGTGGGAAAAGGTGTCGTCGACGGCGGTCATTTCATAACCGCAATGCATCATGCAGTTGGCGCATTTGGGGTTGACCCCGGTGCCGTAGCGATCCCACTCCGTCTCATTCATGAGGGCGTCAAAGGTCTTGGCGTAACCCTCGCCCACCAGCAGATAGCAGGGTTTCTGCCAGCCGAAGACGTTGCGCGTGACCGCGCCCCACGGCGTGCAGTGATAGGTTTGGTTACCGGCCAGAAAATCCATGTACAGCGGCGACTGGTTAAAGCGCCACTTCTTGCCTTGCCCGAGTTTGAAAATATCCCGGAAGAGTTGCTTGCTGGATTCGCGCTTCAGGAAGACGTCCTGCCGTGGCGCACGCTCGTAGCTGTAGCCGGGCGACATCGTCACTGCCTCAACGTCAAGCGCCATCATGCGGTCCATGAACTGGCCGATTTCCGGGGCAGTTTCGCCCTGGAAGAGGGTGCAGTTGACCGTTACCCGGAAACCGCGCGCGCGGGCTTTGCGAATGACCTGCTCGCACTTTTCATACACGCCCTCACGGCAGACCGAGTTGTCATGCCGTTCCTTGTTGCCATCGAGATGGATGGAGAAGGTCAGATAGGGCGACGGGGTGTATTCGTCCATCTTGCGGTCGAGCAGGAGCGCGTTGGTGCAGAGATAAACGAACTTCTTGCGTTCCACATAGCCTTTGACGATCTGGGCCATTTCTTTGTGAATCAGCGGCTCGCCACCGGCGATAGACACCACCGGCGCGCCACTTTCATCAACCGCCTGCATGCATTCTTCAACGCTGAGGCGCTTGTCGAGAATCTCGTCTGGATAATCAATCTTGCCGCAGCCAGCGCAGGCCAGATTGCAACGGAAGAGGGGTTCAAGCATCAGGACGAGAGGGTAGCGTTTAATCCCGCGCAGCTTGTTGCTGATGATGTAGCGGGCGACTCGGTACTGTTGGATAAACGGAACACTCATGCTTTGAAGACCCCGGGGCAGCTGGCAATAAACCACTGCGATTCAAAGGATTAATAGGCTGGAAGCTGGGCATGGTACGACATTGATAAAAGCATCGGAAGCGCACGCCTGCATCCAATGACGCAGGTGCAGCGAACCGGCCCTGCTCAGCCCCTTGGCTTGCAAGGCCTCGCCACGCTATCCATAATCCAAAGTCCGATCGCGGCGCGACGGGTTCCCCATTGCGGACTATAAAATGACCGAGCAAAGCCAGTATCCGCTACTCTCGCGGATTAACTCACCCCATGATTTACGCGCACTACCAGAATCGTCTCTGGAACAGGTGGCGCGCGAACTTCGCGGATACCTGCTGGATTCTGTCAGCCAAAGCGGTGGACATTTCGCCGCCGGCCTGGGTTCGGTGGAACTCACCGTCGCCTTGCACTACCTCTACAACACGCCAGAAGATCGTCTGGTGTGGGACGTGGGGCATCAGGCCTATCCCCATAAAATTCTTACCGGTCGGCGCGACCGGATGCACACCATCCGCCAATGGCAGGGTGTGGCCCCATTTCCCAAACGCGAGGAAAGCCCGTACGACGCCTTTGGTGTTGGCCATTCCAGCACCTCCATCAGCGCCGCCCTCGGCATGGCCATCGCCGCCAAGCAAACCGGTAGCGGACGTCGCGCGGTCGCGGTAATTGGCGACGGCGGCATTACCGCAGGCCTTGCGTTTGAAGCCCTCAATCATGCGGGCGATACCGGCACCGACCTGCTGGTGATCCTCAACGACAACAACATGTCGATTTCGCCCAACGTTGGCGCCTTGGCCAATCGCTTCGCGCAGCTGATTTCCGGCAAGCTCTACACCACGGTGCGCGAAGGCAGCAAGAAAGTGCTGTCGCAGATGCCTAACGTGTGGGAACTGGCGCGGCGAGCCGAAGAGCATGTGAAAGGTCTGGTTGTTCCCGGCACCCTGTTCGAAGAATTCGGGTTCAACTACATCGGCCCGATCGATGGGCACCATCTGCCCACGCTGTTGTCGACCTTGAAGAACATCAAGGAACTGAGCGGCCCCCAGTTTTTGCACATCATCACCAAGAAGGGCAAAGGATATGCCCCGGCCGAAGCCGACCCCGTCAAATATCACGGAGTGTCGCCGTTTGATCCTTCTGTGGGCATCGTGCCGTCCGGCAAAACGCCCAAACTCAGCTACAGCGACGTATTCGGCGAGTGGATTTGCGATATGGCCGCGCAAGACCCCCGCCTCGTTGCCATTACGCCGGCGATGCGCGAAGGCTCGGGTCTCGTGCGTTATGCCCGCGAATATCCGGACCGCTATTTCGACGTCGCGATCGCCGAACAGCATGCCGTGGCGGTTGCCGCCGGCATGGCCTGCGACGGCGTAAAGCCGGTCGTAGCGATTTACTCCACCTTCCTGCAGCGCGGCTACGATCAGGCTGTGCACGACGTGGTGACGCAGGGCCTGCCCGTGTTGTTCGCCATCGACCGTGCCGGGGTAGTGGGCGCCGATGGACCTACCCACAACGGCAGTTTCGACGTGAGTTTCATGCGCTGTATGCCGGGGCTTGTGTTCATGGCCCCTGCCGATGAGAACGAATGCCGCCAGATGCTCTACACCGGCTTTTGCGTTGATGGTCCTGCAGCGGTGCGCTACCCGCGCGGCGGCGGCACCGGGGTGCCGGTCGAGAAGCAGATGACCTGCCTGCCGATTGGTAAAGCCGAAATTCGGCGCGAAGGGCGCGGCATCGCACTCTTGGCCTTTGGTAGTCTCGTGGCGGCGGCGGAAGAAATCGGGGCGCGTCTGGATGCCACGGTGGTCAACATGCGCTTCATCAAACCCATCGATGCCGAGCTGGTGTTGAAGATGGCCGCGTCCCACGATTTGCTGGTCACGCTGGACGAAAACACCATTGTGGGCGGTGCCGGTGGCGCCGTAACCGAGGCGCTGGCCGAACACGGCGTTGCCGCTCAGGTTTTGCACCTCGGCTTGCCCGATTGCTTCATTCAGCACGGAGCGCGTGAAGACATGCTGCGCGAGGCGGGGCTGGATGTCCCGCAAATGGAAGCCGCAATCAAGGCGCGGTGGGAAACCCTGCAGAAAGCCTAGCGTCGCGCGCCTTCAGCGGTTCAGCACCTCGCTCAAGGCCTGCTCCAAACGGAGCAGGTCTGACTCCCCAATGTCGCCCATCATCGAAATGCGGAACATGCTCGCCGCCAAGCGTCCTTGCCCGGCATAAATGACGAAGCCTCGCGCCTTGAGGCCGTCGTGCAGGGCCTGATAGCTGAATCCTTGAGGCAATTGAAAAGCGTGTAGCACACAAGCGCTGTCTGCTTGCGGCAGCAAGCCTGTGACGCCCAACGTGTCAAGTTTGGTGTGAATCCGTTCGAGCCGTTGACGATACGTTTGCTGTCTTGCCGCGACCCCACCTGCATCCATGAATTCGCCGAGCGCTTCGTCGAGCGCATAAAACGCCTGCACCGACTGGGTGAACGGTGTGCCGCCTGCATCCTGTTGGGCCAGATAGCCGGCGAGATCGAGATAGAGCGAGCGCGCCGGCGCGCCGGCTTCCGCAAATGCATGCCGGTTAACGATCACAAACGATGCGCCTGGTACGCCGTGCAGGCATTTGTTGGCGGTGGCCGCGCAGGCGGCGATTGGCCAGCGATTGAAGTCGATGGTCTCAGCACCAAAGCTGCTCACCGCATCGAGCAACAACGGACGCTTGAATTCCCGACATAGTGCTGCGAGCTGGTCAATTGCATTGAGCCGGCCGGTGGTGGTTTCATGATGGACGGCGGCCACATGGGTAATGTCCGGACAACGCTCGAGTTGCTCGCGCGCGGCAACGAGGTTAAGCGGCGATAACCAGTTGCTCGCCGCGATGGCGACCGGGATCTCGCTGCGTTCCGCCATCGTCTTGATTCGCTCCCCATACACGCCGTTGTCCATCACGAGCAGACGGCCTCCTCGCGGCACGCAGCTGGTCACCATTGCCTCAACGGCCGCAGTGCCCGATCCGGTCAGCAAAACGGCGGCCCAGTCCGTGTTATCCAGCCCGTAAACCCGCAGCAGGCGGCTTTGAATCGACGCCTGCAGCGTGACAAATTCTGCCTCCCGATGGCAGAGATCGGGCTTTTGTAGCGCTTGCCGGACGCGATCGCTCAGATTTACCGGCCCCGGATTGAGCAGAACAAGACGATTCATGCGGTGCCTTCCAGATGCTGCCTTAAGCGCGCCAGTACAGCCGGCGGGGTGATTGCAGGTCGCGGGAGATCGCTTAGCGTGCCTGTGGCGATTTTGACGTGCATAAAACCGGGGCCAGCACCTGTTTGGCGGCCGAAAAATTGGCTTATCGCGTCGAGACTTCCCGCCCGCTGTGCTGACGCGTAGCCGCAGGCTGCGGCAATACTGGCGAAGTCGACCCCCGCGCTCACCGTGGTTTGCCCGCCGGTCGAATCGTGGGCCTCGTTGTCGAGTAGCAGGTGCGAAAGATTGGGCGGGCGGTAATAGCCAAGAGTCGCAAAATTGCCCATACGCATCAGCGCGGCGCCGTCGCCGTCCAAGATCACCACGTGTAAGTCTGGGCGGGCCAGCGCGAGCCCCAGGCCGAAGGCCGAGGCGCATCCCATCGATCCCACCATATAGAAGTGGTTCGCGCGGTCGGTCAGCGCATAAAGTTCCCGCCCCGTGTAGCCGGTGGTCGCAATCACGACGGTGCCGGTGAGCGGTGTGGCGTCGATGACCCGCGCTAGCACCTCAGACCGCGTCGGGCGCTGCGCTGGCCAATGTGCGCCCATCACCGGGGGCGGCTCTGCCACTGCGCGAGGCGGCTGCGGCGCCAGCGGATAGGGCGAGACCGCGCCTTTGGGCATCAGGAACGCGTAGGGCTGGTGATGCTGCGCCATGTGCGTGGTCGCCCGCGCCAGTGCTTCATCAAGCACGGCCGCTGACGCGGGAAACGGTTCCCAGCATATCGACAAGGTGTCGAGCATCTGACCGGTGATCTGTCCCATCAAGGCGTGTTGCGGTTCATCCGGAACCTCCGGTGCGCCCCGGTGGGTGCAGATGAGCAGCATCGGGATCCCGAAGACATGCGTCAGCGAGCTGAGCGGGCTCACGGCATTCCCCAGACCTGAGTTCTGCATCATCACCACGGCGCGGTGACCACCGAGATGCAGCCCGGCAGCGATCGCGACGGCGTCGCCTTCGTTCGCCGCCGAGACATAGTTCAGCGACTGGTCGCCGATGACGTAATTGATGAACGGCGTGAGGTAGGAGCACGGCACGCCCGTGTACCAGCCAAAGCCTGCCGACCGCGCGGTTTCGATAAAAACCTTCGCCTCAATCACGCGAACCGACGCTCAGTGACTGCCGGCAGCGAAATTGCCCGCGCGTTCCAGATCGCGAACCGAATTCACATCAAGCCAGTGCCCGTGCACGTACCAAACCTGCACCGGCTTGTTGTCAGCGATCAACTGATTGATGAGGTCAGGAACGCTTAAGCGGTCGAAGTCTGCACGTTCGCGTAAGCTGGCCAGCGTGGCCTCGAACCAGTCCCGGCCCGGCCCACACACGCGAACGATGCCGATCCACCGGCCGTGCGGCGCGGCGCCGTTGTTGCCCGCTCCGGTACTGATTTTTTTGAGGCGCACCGCCTGGCCCCAGCTCGAGCGATCGTCCGCCTCGCTACACCAGGCAAAATCACCTGCATCGCTGGTGAGTTGGGTCTGACTGGAGTCCACCACCACCGTGATGGGCGCTTCGCTCTCCAGCAGATCACGCAGAATGTAGCTGCGAAACAGCACGTCGCCGTAAATCAGCACAAAGTCCTCAGTGAAATGCTGGCGCGCGCAGAGCAGTGAGGAGAGTTCGCCGGTGGTGCTGTGTTGTGGGTTAATCAGCACCCGGATCCCGCCCATATCGATAGCTTCTGCCTTGTAGCCGGCCACCACAGTAATGTCGTCAATGCCGCGTTTTTTAAGCTTGTCGACCAGATGACGGAGTAGCGGTTTGCCCGCGATGGGGAGCATGACCTTGGGCCGGTCATCGGTCAGGCTGGCAAAGCCTTCGCCGCGTGAGGCGGCGAGCACAATCGCGCGGGTTTCGTTTTGTCGGGCACCGAAATACCGCTCTTCCGCTGCTTCGAGTTCTTCGGCGCCCTGCAGGCGGAAGATCTCTTCCATCGAGGCAATGCGGTCTTCAACTTCTGCGATCGATTGTTCGCGCTGAATCTGCGCCGCCACGCTCTGCATGGCAGACGCCGCCGCCCGAATGAGCGGATTAGCCCAAATCACCGCGCTGATACCGGCCCGCCGAAACACCTCAGTCGGCGTGCTGTAGTACTTGGTCGGGACAATCACCAAGGGCAGGCGATTGGCCCATTCCTGAGCAAACTCGAGGATTTGATCGGGCCGGGAAAGCTTGCTGTGGATAAGAACGGCATCCGCCCCGGCCACTCGATAAGCCTCGGCCCGGCGCAGCGCTTCGGCCATGTCCCAGCCAGCGATGAGCGCTTCGACGCGAGCCACGATGCAGAAGTCGTCATCCGACTGGATGTCCTTGCCGGCGGCGATTTTGCCGCAGAATTCATTGACCTCGGCCAGCGGCTGACGGTCGCCAGCAATAAAGCTGTTGGTTTTGGGAAAGAGCTTGTCTTCGATGCAGACACCGGCGACGCCGCGTTGCTCGAGTTTTCGTACCAGCCGACGCATGTTGTTGAAGTTGCCGTAGCCCGTGTCCCCGTCCAGCAGGATAGGAATGGAGGTGACGTCGGCCATGAATTCGGCAACGTCGACCACCTGCGTCCAGCTCGCTTCGTTGTTGTCACGCACGCCAAGTTGGGCGGAGATCGCGAGACCGCTAGCCCAAATGCCTTTGAAGCCCGCTTCTTCGACGATGCGCGCGCTCAGGCCGTTGTGGGCCTCAAGTAAAAACTCCAGCGCGGCCGATTCCAGCAGCGATCGCAGTTGGCGCGTGCGGCGTGGCGGTGTTGAAGCGGCTTCAAGCATGTTCGAGCGCCGGCAGGATTTCGGTGGTGGCGCGGCGGATATCATCGGGAAAGTCGATCTCGATCCAGGGCGCGCCGCTGACGTCTTCGAACCCGATGCCGTGGTCGCCAGCCAGAATCAAATCGCGGATCGCCGCTTCGTGAGGGGAGTCGCTGCGGCCGTCCGCCACATAGGCTTCCGTCAAGGCGGCCAAGCGTGCGCCAAGAGCGGCATCGAATTTAAAAAAGCCGATCGATTCGCCCATGAAATCCCACGTGAGAGTTGGGTCAGGTCGTTTGCTGAATTCCACAATCTGGCCCGCGTGAACGCATACCTTGACGGGTTCATCGCCCGGCACGTAGTGGCGATCGAGCAGCATGCAGTTGCGGTGCTCGCTGGCAGCCAGACGCTGCAGGATGCTCGCAGGATAGAGCACATCGGCGTCCATCAATAAGACCTCGCCTGCGCTTCGTAAGGCGCCCCGGACAGTCCAGAGGCTTTTCACGCTGCCTTGATGATAGTCCGGATTCACGATGCAGCTAGTCTCGGGCCGACGATAGGCCGTAATGGCCTGTTCGAGCAGGTCGGCGCGATAGCCGGTACAGACAGTGACGCGTTCAATGCCCAGATCCGCAAGGTTCGCGAGATGCCTGGCCAGCAGGGATTGCCCGCCGAACTCGAGCAGCGCTTTGGGTCGGCCATCGCTGCGACCCAGACGGTGGCCAAGCCCGGCAGCGAGCAGGATGGCATCCATATTCAGCGATCAGGTCGCTGGCTGAACCATTCAACGGCGGCGGCAAGCGCGGCCCTGGCCGGCCGAAAGCTGTAGCCCAGTTCCTGCACCGCGCGCGAAGAATCGAAAAACATCTTCTTGCGCGACATGCGCAAGCCGTCCAGCGTGACTTGCGGCTCTTTGCCATGGGTTAACCATGCCCATGCTTCGGCGAGTGCCGCGACAGGCATGAGGCCCAATCGCGGGAGCTCGATGCGCGGCGGCGAACGCCCGGCGAGCTCCGCGATCACGGCGAGAATGTCGCGGAGCGCCATGTCCTCTCCGCCAAGAATGTAGCGTCTCCCAATTGCGCCCGTGGCAAACGCCAGCAGATGACCGTGTGCCACGTCTTCCACGTGAACAATGTTAAGCCCGGTATCAACATAGGCCGGGATCCGGCCGAACCACGCATCCCGAATCATCCGTCCGGTGGGGGTGGGCTTCACATCATGGGGACCGATTGGCGTCGACGGGTTGACGATAACGGCGGGCAGACCCTCCTGTTGCACGAGTTGCTGAACCAGCGCTTCGGCCAGAAATTTCGAGCGCTTGTAATGCCCGATCATATCGGCCTCTGTGACCGGCGTGTCTTCGGTGGCGGCAGTGCCATCGGGGTGGATGCCGAGCGTGGCCACGCTGCTGGTGTAAACAATGCGGGGGATCTTGGCTTTAAGCGCGGCGCTCATCAGATGGCGAGTGCCTTCGACATTGCTTGCGTAGAGTTCGTTGGGATCGCGCGTCCACAGTCGATAGTCAGCCGCCACGTGATAGAGCCCGCGGCAGCCGGCGCAGGCTCGCTGTAATGAGGCAGGGTCGCGCAAGTCGCCTTCGACAAGCTCGATGGCAAGATTCCGCACATTGCTTCGATCGCTGGCGGGCCTCACCAGCACTCGCACCTTTTCGTTTTGCGCGAGCAGCGCTCGAACCACCGCACTGCCCACAAAACCGGATGCGCCCGTCACCAGAATGCTCATGAAAGCTCACCCTGCGCGCGTCGTTCAACCGCACGGTAATGAAGGACAACAATGACCAACGCGATGGGTGCTCCCATGCTCGCGGCCGCAAGAAAGAGTTTTAGCTCTCCTGAGAGGCTCATCAGCGGGATGAGGTAAAGCACGTCTTCTGCCTCGAATCCTCCCCAACGGGGCTGGCGTGTAACGTTCTTTCCGTAACGGCTTTCAAGGGTATTGCGCAAATGAAAGATGGCGGCAACCGCCAGTCCGGCCACCAGTCCCTGCACCAAAGCGAACGCGCCCTCCGCCTGCAGTAGGCCGATACCGATGCCGATGAACATGCCGCTGGTGACCAGCGCGTCTGACACCAGATCGAAGTTGTGGCCGAACCTGCTTTGGCGGCCGCTGAGTCGCGCCAGTTCGCCATCGGTGTGGTCTAGAAAGTTGGATAACACAATCAGCCAGGCGGCCAGATTAGGTGCCTCGCACACAGCAAAAATGAAGGCGCCGGCCATGCCCGTCAGCAGGCGCAAGGCGGTCAGATGATTGGGCGTGATGGGGCCTTGCGCCAGCGGACCAACCAGCCAGGCTGCGAGCTGCGCGTCGTAGGGCTTCGAGCGCTGCGTCACCGCATTGCTCCCACGGTAGGCACCAAAGGATTTGACCACGAGTCGTTTTCCAACAGGCTGGCGGCAGATTTGAGCGTTCTGCAGGCGGCGGAGAAGTGTGCCGCCAGCCTGAGCAGTTGCGGCAATTCAAACGGACGTGCGGCGAGCGCGGACAACACCCGCAGGGGGCGTGAAACGCCGTCTTCGCCCATTCCGGCGCAGGCTGCCAGTGGAATGTCGAAAGTGAGCGCGTCAACCACCGCGCGAACGGCCACGAACGGCAGCCCCGCGCCGCGGGCCACCTCGGCCACCGCGGCAGATTCCATGTCGACTGATGTGGCCGCATAGCGGCCGGCGAGGTCAAGCTTGCACGCCTGACCCATCACGGGAGCGTCGACGGTAAGGGCACGTCCGAGTGATGGCGAAAGCGTGCCGAGGGCGACTCGAAAGCCTTCGACCAGTCGGATATCGCTCGTGTACTCGTTGCCGATCGAGTCGGTAGTGTGCGTCACGATGAGTAACGCGCCAGCTCGCAGGTCTGGCGCCAGCGCACCGCTGGTTCCCCAACTCACAAGACAGCTCACGCCTTCGTCTACCAGTGACCGGGCGCCTGCAGCCGCACGTTCCGCGCCCGGACCGGTTAACTTGATGCAAATCTCGCCAGATTGTCGCCAGCGTTCGCAGCTTGAGGCTTCGGCCTCAAGTGCTACCACGATTCCGGCAGGGGCGCGTTCATTCATAACCGGAGGTTTGCCAGAGTCTCGTAGCCCCGTCCCTAAAGACGGTGTCGAGATTCCATTCCGGCAATCAATGCCGGTGCCGACGCGGGTACGTGGGCGAGGGGCAGGCCTGTTGCGGCTAGTCCGAAAAGGCTTTTGAGTGCCAAATCGGAGCGGGCACTGAGACTCGTCAGAATGATCGTTGCTTTGACGCTGCGCCGCGAAATCTTGACGTCCTGTCCGCTCATGAAGTGCGGGTTTTCATGAATGCGCCGCAGCGTCAGCACTGCCATTCCGAGCGCCCAGAGGCAAAATTTGCGAATGCCTGTTTCGTTGGAAGGCAGCATCAAGGTGTACTCAAGCGCGTTCTTGATATGGCCGTGGGCGACCGCGATGAGATCGTTCAGTCCAGCCGCGAAAGCCGTTCCTCCGCCGCCGGGTGCCAGCGTACTGAGGCGCAGACCGCGTGGGTCAAACACCGATCGTGGCAGCCAGCAGGCACCGCGACTGCGGTCTTCCCAGATGTCTTTCAGGATGTTCGTCATTTGCAAGGCTTGGCCAAAGGACACGCCTAGCCGAAGCAGCTTCTCGCGCTCTGGTTTGAGGCTCGGGCAATGGTGACAGAAGAGTTCAGTGAGCATTTCACCGACCACCCCTGCGACGTAATAGCAGTATCTGTCCATAGCGATTTGATCGCTTAAACCGTCCAGCGTTTCCTGACCCTGATAGTGAATCATGCCGTCCGACATGACGCGGACGCAGCGCGCCAGTGCGGCCTGTTGGGCTGGCGCAAACGACAGGGTGATCCGAATGACTCGGTCGGTGTTGGCGATAAGTTCGCGTTCCGCGGCCGTTGCATGCGGAGCCAGGCGCGCTGAGAGTTCGGCACCGAAGGGTGCCGGGTCGGCTTTGCCGAGCACTATGTCGTTAAAGCGGTCCGCGTAGTGCTGTTTTTCGTTCAGAGAGAGGCCGGCATCGTCCTCGATGGTGTCGGCAATGCGACACAGCAGATAAGCGTTACCCACTGCGCGTGACAGGCTTGAGGGCAACACTGGAATTGTGAGCGCGAAGGTGCGTGAGACGCCCTGCAAGATGGCGAGCTGGAAGGCTTCGTCGGCTGCGGTAGGGGAACCAGCAGTCATGCTTGGCGTCGCTCTTCCTCGTAACGGCGCTTGAGCGCCTCAGGCGCATGGTCCCCCGGGAAGGGCAACTGCGCATGAAGAAAATATGGTCGGGGTGACAGGATTCGAACCTACGACCCCTGCCTCCCGAAGGCAGTGCTCTACCAGACTGAGCTACACCCCGACTTGTGCTTTACGACTTCCGCACCACCGCAAACCTGGAGAGCGCGAGTAGCGCTTCGAGATATTGCGAGACTGGTACGTTCTCCAAGGCTGACCGTGCTTTCGACGCTTCGGCCTCGGCGAGCGCGAAAGTGTAAGTGATGGCACCGGTCGATTCAATTGCGGCAGAGATTGCATTGATGTGATCGAGCCCGCCATGTTCGATAGCGTGGCGGATCAGCGCCGCCTGATCCGGTGATCCCTTCCACATCGCGTACAGCAGCGGCAAGGTGGGTTTGCCCTCCGCCAGATCGTCGCCAATGTTTTTACCGATCTCTGAGGCGGTGGCGCTGTAGTCCAATGCGTCGTCCACCAACTGGAATGCGGTGCCAAGATGTCGACCGTAAGAGGCGAGCGCAATTTCAATTTCGGGTGAACTGCCTGCCAGCACCGCGCCCAGTTGAGCGGCAGCCTCAAACAGCTTGGCGGTCTTGAACCGGATGGTGTCGAGATAACGCCGCTCCGTAGTTTCCGGGTCATGGCAATTCACGAGCTGCATCACTTCGCCTTCAGCGATAGTGTTGGTCGCATCAGCAAGAATTTGCAGGATTCTAAGGCTCCCGATGTCGACCATCATCTGAAAGGCCCGTGAGTACAGGAAATCTCCCACGAGCACGCTGGCCTCGTTGCCCCAGACGGTGTTAGCCGTTTCGCGCCCGCGTCGAAGCAAGGATGAATCGACCACATCGTCGTGGAGCAGGGTCGCGGTGTGAATCAGTTCTACGATCACGGCCAGATCGATGTGTCGCTGGCCTTCGTAACCCAAGGCACAGGCGCTCAGCAGGGCCAAGGCCGGCCGCATGCGCTTGCCGCCGCTTGCGATCACGTAATGGCTCACCTGATTGATGAGCGGCACGTCTGAGTACAGGCGCTCGCGCATCAGGGCGTCGACTGCCGCCATAGGCCCAGCGATGAGCGAACGGGTTAGTTCATATCCGGAGTCACCGGCAGAGGCAGATGGAGACGACATTATTGGAGAGGGCACCCAGGCCGGAAAACGCAGCGATTCTGCCAAGTGGGCGACGCCTTTGCCAGCGCGATTCGCCTGCAACCATAAATGAAGGGCGAAAAGTGTTGAGTCGGTGCAATCATTTACGTACTATCGCTGGCTCTGTCGGTCGCCTCTAAGGTGACCACCCCTTGAACAGTACTGGTCGAGTACCCCATGCAAGCAGTGATCAAAACTGGTGGCAAGCAGTATCGCGTTGCCATCGGTGAAAAAATTAACGTCGAATCACTTCCAGTTGAAGCCGGCGCCGCAATCGAATTCGATTCGGTGCTGCTGATCAAATCAGGTGATTCAGTGACGGTCGGCACCCCGATGATTGTCGGGGCCAAAGTTCGCGCCACCGTGCTTGAAAACGGTCGGGGCGACAAAGTTCGCATTCTGAAGTTCAGACGCCGCAAGCACCATCGCAAGCAGATGGGTCACCGCCAGAACTACACCAGAGTCGAAATCAACGAAATTGTAGGAGTTTGATGCGCCATGGCACACAAGAAAGCTGGCGGTAGTACCCGCAACGGTCGTGACTCACAGGCCAAGCGTCTGGGCGTGAAAAAGTTCGGCGGCGAAGCCGTGATCTCCGGCAATATCATCGTCCGCCAGCGCGGTACCTCTTATCGCGCGGGTCCGAATGTGGGATGCGGTCGGGACCACACCCTGTTCGCAACGACGGATGGCGCGGTGCTCTTCGAACGCAAAGGGCCGGAAAATCACCGCTATGTCAGCGTTGTTCCTGCCGGTTAAGTCCTCCCTCTGAAGACTGCAGGAGACCCCGTCCAAGACGGGGTTTTTTGTTTCTGGATGCAAAGTATCTCCCATGAAATTCGTCGATGAAGTGCGGATTAACGTCGCGGCTGGTAAAGGCGGCGACGGTTGCTTGAGTTTCCGACGGGAGAAATTCATTGAATACGGCGGCCCGGACGGCGGTGATGGGGGCGACGGGGGCAGTGTCTTTCTGACAGTAGACCCGCAGCTCAATACGCTGGTGGATTTCCGCTACAAGCGGCATTTCAAAGCTCGCAATGGTCAACCCGGCAGTGGCCGCGATCGCTACGGTGCTGCGGCCGACGATCTTGAGATCCGTGTCCCGGTCGGGACCTATGTATACGACGAAAACACCGATGAACTCATCGGCGAACTGCTCGAGCCTGGCTCCCGGCTGCTGGTCGCCAAAGGGGGGCGCCACGGTTTTGGCAACGCTTATTTCAAAAGCAGTACCAACCGCGCGCCACGGAAAATTACGCTTGGGATTGCCGGCGAGGCGAGAGAACTCCGACTTGAACTGAAGCTGCTGGCCGATGTGGGTTTGGTAGGTCTCCCCAATGCGGGTAAATCAACGCTCATTAGCCGGGTGTCTGCGGCCCGTCCCAAAGTCGCGGATTACCCTTTCACCACGCTCCATCCGGTGTTGGGGGTAGTGTCTCTGGGCCCTGACCGTAGCTTCGTGATTGCAGACATCCCGGGCATCATCGAGGGGGCCGCCGAAGGGGCGGGTCTAGGGTTGCAGTTCCTGCGCCATATCGAGCGAACACGGCTGTTGCTACACGTTGTGGATGTGTCGCTCGTGGACCCGGAGCGTGACCCGGTTAGCGACATCCGAACCGTGGCGGCAGAACTCAAAAAGCACAACCGTAAACTGGCCACGCGTGAGCGATGGCTGGTGCTCAACAAAATGGATGCGCTGGCTCCGGATATCCGGGCGGGTGTCGTCCAGAAAATCCGTTCTAAGCTCCGCTGGAAGGGCCCTGTTTTTGCGATCTCAGGGGTCACCGGTGACGGCTGTCACGACTTGATGCTGGCGATAGAAGAGCGTTTGCGAAACGCAGACGGAGACCCATTCGAAGGAATCTCCAAGGCATGACGATCGAGGAATTGGCGCGACGCGAGACGGTTGCCGCCAGCCGTCGTTGGGTGGTGAAAATTGGCAGCGCGCTGGCCACCAGACCGGGGCAGGGCGTTAACCTTGAGGCGATTGCCGACTGGGCAGCGCAGATTGCAGAAATCCGGCTCGGCGGGCGTGAGGTGGTTGTCGTCACCTCTGGCGCCGTAGCGGAAGGCGCCGCGCGTCTCGGTTGGGCCTCTCGACCGAGCTCGCTCAACCAACTTCAGGCCGCCGCTGCAATCGGTCAGATGGGGCTGGTGCGCGGCTGGGAGCTGGCCTTGCGTCAGGCGAACTTACTCGCCGCTCAAATCCTGCTGACCCACGAAGACATTGCGAATCGGGAACGCTATCTCAACTCCCGCAGCACATTGCTCACCTTACTTCAGTTGGGCGTGGTGCCGGTCATCAATGAAAATGACACGGTCGCCACCGAAGAAATCAAACTTGGCGACAACGACACCTTGGCCGGTATGGTCAGCAACCTGATCGACGCTGACCTTCTCGTCATCATGACCGATCAGGCTGGTTTGATGACGGCAGATCCTCGTCACGACCCAGAGGCGACCCTAATCACCTGCGCCGAAACCGATGACCCGCAATTGCTGGCAATCGCGGGCGGGGGCGGCACCTGGGGTAAAGGCGGAATGCGAACCAAAATCACCGCTGCTCGACTCGCCGCTCGCTCGGCGACGTCTACCATCATCGTGGGCGGGCGTGAGCCGGGTGTGTTAAGCGCGATCGCGGCTGCCAAGGCTGTAGGGACTTTGCTGGTGGCCCCTGCCACCAAGCTTGCCGCTCGCAAACAATGGCTGGCCAGTACGCTTCACGTGCGTGGCGCGCTGCGGCTTGATGAGGGGGCTTGTAGAGTCTTAAGAGAGCAGGGCAAAAGCCTCTTGGCAGTTGGAGTAACCGCTGTTGAGGGCGAATTTGAACGCGGAGAATTGGTGTCGTGCTTCACTCCGGAAGGGGCCGAGGTGGCCCGTGGTCTGGCTAATTACAGTGCCGCGGAGACCCGGCAACTTAAGGGTCTGCCGAGTTCCCGCTTTGAAGAGGTACTGGGCTACCTCCGTGAGCTAGAACTCATTCACCGCGACAATTTGGCGCTCGTTTGAGCGCCAAGCTTAGTTGGCGGCTTGCATCGCCTTCAGGCGAGCATTCAGACGCGACTTGTGCCTATTGGCCTTGTTGCGATGAATGATGTCGGTCTTGACCATGCGGTCGATGGTTGGCGTCGCAACCGCCATGGCGGATTGAGCGGCAGTTTTGTCGCCTGAATCGATCGCCTTGATGACCTGCTTGATGCGAGTCCGCAGCAGGGAGCGGCGGCTAGCGTTGTGCACGCGGTGCTTCTGAGCTTGACGGGCGCGCTTTCGGGCTTGAGCGGTGTTGGCCAACGGAGGCTCCAGAGAACGGGATAAGGGCCGGGAAATATGCTATCGACGGCGCCGCAAGTCAATCCCAAAATCCTGCCTGCTTGGCAGTTCGTCTATACTCCGCCCGCCTGTTCGTCCTCTGCCTGAAAATATCCGGGAGATTATTCTGGCCAAGACCCTTCTCCGTTCGACTGCTCTTGTGGGGCAGATGACGCTCATCTCACGCATTCTCGGCTTGGTCAGGGACAGCCTGATCGCCGCGGTCTTCGGTGCGGGCGGGGCAATGGACGCGTTTGTGGTTGCATTCCGGGTACCCAATTTTTTTCGGCGACTATTCGCTGAAGGCGCATTCTCCCAAGCCTTCATTCCTGTTTTATCCCATTACCGCTCCTCGAGTTCCGATGAGGAACTACGCAAGTTGATTGATGCCGTTTTTAGCACGCTGGCGATGGTTGTGATGGCCCTCGTGACCGTCGGTATTTTCGCCGCGCCTTATATCATCACGTTGTTTGCGCCCGGATTTGCGCAGGATCCGCATCAGTTCATGCTCGGAGTAGAACTACTGCGGCTTACATTTCCCTATCTACTGTTTATAGCGCTGACAGCATTGCTCAGCGGGGTCCTGAATACTTTCGGCCGATTCGCGGTACCAGCGGTCACTCCCGCGTTGCTAAATGTGGCTTTTATTCTGGCAACTGTGTGGCTGGCTCCTAAACTTGAAGAGCCCATCATCGCGTTGGGGATTGGCGTATTTGTGGGGGGCTGCCTGCAATTGGGTATCCAACTCTTGGCCGTCTGGCGGCTGGGCATGTTGCCTAGACTTAAGTTACGTCCGCGCCACCCGGGTGTTCGGCGCATCATGGGGCTCATGGGTCCGGCGGTTTTTGGCGTGTCGATCGCGCAGATCAATTTCCTGGTCGATACCTTTATAGCCTCGTTTCTCCAGCCCGGCAGCATCAGTTGGTTGTACTACGCCGACCGACTCATGGAGTTCCCGCTGGCTATTTTCGGCATCGCGCTTGGCACCGTGATCCTGCCGACCCTCTCGCGTCATCACGCCAAGGGCGATGCCGCAATGTTTTCGGCGACGATGGACTTTGCCTTGCGTAATGTGTTCACAGCCACTATCCCTGCGGCGGTCGGTCTCTGCGTGCTCGCCGAGCCCCTCATGAGTACACTGTTCCAGTACGGGAAATTTGACAGTCATGATGCTGAGATGGCAGCCGCAGCGCTTCGGGCTTATGCCTTTGGGCTGACGGGATTCATTATGGTCAAAGTGCTGGCACCGGGATTTTATGCGCGGGAGGACACCCGTACCCCCGTCAGGGTCGGGCTGATTGCAATGGTCACCAATCTTATTGGGTGCCTCGCGCTTAGCGGGCTCCTTGAGCACGCAGGTCTCGCGTTGGCGACCTCAATCGCGGCCTTCGTGAATGGCGGATTACTCCTGCGCCAACTGATTCGAATGGAGGCCTACAGGCCGTTGCCAGGCTGGTTGGGACATGCCTTGCGGGTGGGAGGGGCCTCCCTGCTGATGGGACTGACGCTTGGCTTTGCGACCACGTTTGTCGATAACTGGGGCGCGTATTCGCTGCTGCCGCGAGCAAGCCTGCTGGGCTGTTTCGTGCTTGGCGGCGTTGCGATTTATGGTGTCACGGCACGACTCAGCGGCCTGCGGATTTCGGATATGGCGCACGCTGAGGCGCGGCTATAATGCGACCGCCCCTTACGGAGCCCAGCAGGTAATGGAAATCATCAGAGGCGAGCACAATTTGCGGCCCCGCCACCGGGGATGCGTAGCGACCATTGGTAACTTCGATGGCGTGCACCGTGGTCATCAAGCGGTGTTGCGCGCCCTGATAACGAAGGCGAAGGCGCTCAATGCCGTATCCACCGTGGTGATCTTTGAGCCTCAGCCGTCTGAGTATTTCGCAACAGGGAACCCGCCGGCACGCCTCACGCGTCTGAGAGAGAAGGCTCAGTTGCTTGATGATTTAGGCATTGAACGTTTGCTCGTGATGCCTTTTGACGCGGCTCTGGCATCGCGGCCAGCCGACGATTTCGTGCAGCGCCTACTCATTGACGGGCTCGGTGTACGGGGCCTCATCGTCGGCGACGACTTCAAATTCGGTAGCCACCGTAGCGGCGATTTTGCAATGCTCCAGCGCAGCGCAGAGCGCCACGGCTTTTTCATTAATCGCGCCGATTCGTTTCTCACCGACGGTGAGCGGGTCAGCAGCACCAGTATTCGTGCCCGTTTGCGCGAAGGCCTGATACGTGACGCGGAACCGCTGCTGGGCCGCAGGTACTTTATGTCCGGGCGGGTCGTGCATGGCCAGAAGCGGGGGCGCGAAATGGGCTTCCCAACCGCCAATCTGGACCTCCATCGCCGAGCCTCTCCCCTGCAGGGAATCTTTGCCGCTCAGGTGCTGGGCGTCGGCGCAGCGCCCGCACCGGCGATTGCCTACGTTGGCAATCGCCCGATTATCGAGAACTCACGGTGGGTCATCGAGGTTCATTTATTCGATTTTGCCGAGGATATTTACGGTCGCCATATCAAGGTGGAGTTCATCGAGAAGATTCGGGACGACCTGCCGTTTACCGATTTTGAGACCCTCTCGAGACAAATCGCAGACGACTGTCAGGTTGCGCGGCGGATCCTGCTCTCCAAGGAGTCGGCAGTTGAGGAGTGATAGTCAATTCGCCAATCTTCGCTGGTTGATAGTTGCCCTGGTCGTGGTCGTTCTCGACCAACTCTCAAAGTGGCAGGCGAGCCTTCGTCTCGAGTTTGGGGTGCCTAACCCCGTCTTTGGCGGATTTAATCTCACGCTCATGCATAACCCGGGCGCTGCGTTCAGTCTTTTTGCGACCGGTGACGGCTGGCAGCGCTGGCTGTTTACGGGGATCGCGCTCGTGGTCTCCCTCTGGCTGCTGCGGATGCTTGTGCTTGCGCCGGCCGGGGCGCGCTGGCTACCCGCCTCCCTCATGTTGGTAATGGGCGGGGCGCTTGGCAACTTGTGGGATCGCCTGGCGCTCGGTTATGTGATCGACTTCATTCAAATTTGCTACGCGAGCTGGTGCTTCCCCGCCTTCAATATCGCCGACAGCGCCATCACTGTTGGCGCCGTGATGTTGGTTCTGGAGACATTTCTCGACTCATCCAGTCACTCTGTCAGTGCCCGGCCGGATTAGGCCTGCGTATAATTCAACAAGACTATTTTTTTACGGACAACAAACATGGAAATCCATCTCGCTAACCCCCGAGGCTTCTGCGCCGGCGTAGACCGCGCAATCGGCATTGTCGAACGCGCGCTGGAGTTGTTCGGCGCCCCGGTTTTTGTCCGTCACGAAGTCGTACACAACAAATATGTTGTCGACGGCCTTCGGCAGAAGGGTGCAATCTTCGTCGATGAACTTCACGAAGTCCCGGACGACGCTACGGTGATTTTCAGCGCCCACGGTGTTGCTAAAGGGGTTCGGGAAGAGGCTGCGCGCCGCAAGCTCCGGGTGTTTGATGCGATTTGTCCCTTGGTCACCAAGGTGCACATGGAAGTCGGTCACTACCAGCACGAAGGGCGCGAATGCATTCTCATTGGCCATGCGGGTCACCCGGAAGTGGAAGGCACTCTGGGGCAGTACACGGCCCCGAAAGGGCAGGGTGGCATGTACCTCGTCGAGTCTGTTGAGGATGTCGCCAAGCTGGAAGTCAAAGATCCTGACTTCCTCGCCTTCGTGACTCAAACCACATTATCGATGGATGACACCGCGGTGGTGATTGAGGCGCTTCGTCGGCGATTCCCCCAAATTGTTGGCCCCAAAAAAGAAGACATTTGCTACGCCACGCAAAACAGACAGGACGCGGTCAAAGGCCTGTTGTCCAACTGTGATCTGATTCTCGTGGTCGGATCGCAAACCAGCTCAAACTCCACCCGTCTGCGGGAAATTGCGGAGAAGCAAGGCATTTCGGCCTTCCTGATTGATAACGCGGAAGAGATCCAGCGCGAATGGCTTACCGACAAGCGTAGCGTGGGCGTTACCGCTGGAGCGTCCGCCCCTGAAGTGCTGGTCGAGCAAGTTGTCAGCAGGTTAAGGGAATGGGGCGGCAAGACGGTTAATGAAGTGCCCGGTATCAAAGAGCAAGTGGTGTTCAGTCTGCCGAGGGAACTGGCCCGTGTAGGCGACCCCGTAGGCGAACATCACCATCACTGAGAATCATCGACAATAGTCGTTAGCCTTGCGCGTCGCGTCGGCGATGCGCTCGGCTTTTAGTGCTTCAGTCATTACGCCCAATTGACCATTGCTGTCGATGTAACGGGGCCGACTGTTTTCCTGTAACAGTTTCAGCGCGTTTTTCGCCTGCGCGCAGGCATCTTTTAACTTCGCCTGCTCTTCGGGTGTCAGAGGCTTTTCCGCCTTGCTCACAGGGGCCGATGGTGCGAGTTGCTTGCGCTGATCGGCGAGGCGTTGATTGCTGTCTACTGCGGGTTTCCCCGCATGAGCTTGCACGCGCGTCGCTTTGGCGTTTTCCGGGGGCCGCTGCGAGAACACTGTTTGACCGTCTTGGTCTTTCCACTGATACACCGCCTCGGCGTGCACAGCGTGGGACAGGCACGGCGCGACGGTCAGCCACAACACAAATCGAGCGCTGCCCTTTAATTCCAGCATATGGAGAGCGAGCCGGCGGAGCTCCCCTGAGTGCCTCTCGAGTCCAGAGTGAGAGCGCCGCAGGTACTATCGCCGCTACCGCCCCATCTGGCGGCCACCGGGGTGACGGTGATCGTATAGCTTGTCGCGATGCTGCCAGAGGGACCGGCCGCGACGCCTGCCGTGTAAAAACCTTCGCCTGAACTCGGGCTGGTGCCCGTAAACCCAAGGTTGGTCATGGTCGCCGTATAGGTGTTGTTGTCGGCGTAGAAGCGCTCTAGCCGGGCGGCGATATCCGTCAGCATGGCCTTGCCGTCACTGCGACGCGCCCGTTCCACGTAGCCTCGGTAGGCGGGAAACGCAATGCTCGTCAAGATTCCCAGGATGACCACCACGATCATCAGTTCGATGAGTGTTACGCCGCGCTCACGATAAGCGCGGGGCGCTATTGATGTACGCAGCTTGTTCTGCAACTTCATGTCTGATCTCGCAAAGCTGAATGGCATTCAATCATAGCGACGACTCATTCACCCCGATACTCGCGCCATGAAATCTCGCTTGACGGATCGCCGCTGCCAGTCGTGAGCCTGTTGGCCTCAAGCTCGCCTCGGGAGTCCTGCGTGATGACGGTGACTTTGCCCTCAATCGTTTGCTCGCCAAAGTGGATGCTCGCGCTAGACGAATAGCCCGCGCCGAGCGAGATGTTGTCCGGCAATGGCACCGTCGGATCGTTGCAGTTTGAGCACGGGAATACGCCAAGCAAGGAGGCAGCTCCGGTCGTGAAGTCGAGCCCGAGTAAGCGGCTTGAGCCATCGGAGCCGCAGAGGTCGGTGCTCGGCGTGTAAAGCGCACCAAACAGCACCTGGCCAAAAACAGTCAGGCGATTCGCGCTGCGCTCAGAAGGCGCGCTGCTGGTGATCTGCATGTCCCTGCGCCAGCCGCCGGCAGCCGCTACCGCATTACGCAGCTCCTTGGTGCTGATGGCGCCGTCGTCGTTGGTGTCTGATCCGGTGGCCAGCGTTACGCCCGTCACCCTGTCATTGGAAAACACCTGTGCATTGGACACATTCACCAGATCGCTGGTCACGGCAGGCACGCTCGCGCCACTGAACGTTTTATCGATGATGCCGTACAGCGATTGCTGGTTTTGCGTTGACTTATCCGGGCTGACCAACAGACGCCCGCTAGCGGCAATGACCCACCTGCGATATTTGCTATCCACAGTGATCGCCGGCTGAGTCGCGAATGGGCGGTTCAAGTCGCTTAGCATTTTCTCCGGTGCGGTCCAGGACGAGGTGGCCGAGTTCTCGTTCATTAGCAACCGGTAAAGACTGCCCTGAACTGCCGTCGATGCGCTGGTGCCTGGTGCGACCGGTGCGCCAACTGTGCCGAAATAGATAGCTTCGTCTTTCATATCAAGGTCGAAGTCGGTGCTTGCCGGGTCGCCGATAAAGACATCGGTGTCGCTCAGGGTAAAGGTGCGCGAGAGTCCGAGCTTGTCCGAGGGTACGGATGCCGTGCGCATCGCGCTCAGGTCATACACAAAAACATCTGCCTTGCGGCCTGTGGGATTCGCGCTGGCAGCTTGATACTTGCCGTCCGCGAGATCGGTGGGGCCGGAGCCGAAAACCAGATACCACTTGCCAGGAGTGGCATCGGTTCGGCTACTGCTGGGCGCGGCCTGGCTGACCACCTGAGGCAGGGAAGTGGTGTACTGCAGATTGGGCGGCGAGATTTCAGCCAGCAGCGTCGGCGCTTGTTCTGGGTCCGTAATGTCCATTACGACGTAGGCCGACTTGGTCTTCACATTGTTGGTGCTGGAGCCGTCCGCGCCGACATCCACGCTGATCCCCGTGTTGTCGTTACCGCCGCCAAATCGCATGCCTGCCACGAGAATCGTGCCCCAGCCATTGGGATGTGTTGCGTCGTTGGGGAAAATCTTTACATCGAATACTCGAATAGGCTGGTCCACGAAATAGACGTGCGTGTAATCCTGCCGCGCCGTCCACTGCAGTTGCGGCAACAGATTCCCCGGCACATAGGCCCACAGCTCCGAACCGAGCGGATGCTGGGTGATCGTGCTACCACTAGGCTTGAGTTCAAATTTCTTCAGATCGGCGTTGTAGAAGCCACTGTTGAAAGCGTGGAGCATGCCGTCATTGGCGCCGATGTAAACCACCTGTCTGCGTTGCTGGTACTTCTCGCGAAACGGCGCATAGGAGTAATCCAGACTGGCCTGATCAAAGTTGGCAATCGGCGGACCAATCGCGACCGGGGTCGAGTTGATGATGTCCCCAAGTCGCATGGCCTCCACTGAACGCGAGCCGGTGACGCCGTCGTAGTCCACGCTACGCGTGCGGAATTCCGTGGAGCCTGACGTTTCGAGTCCGCGGACCCAGTCGACCAGACGCTTCGCGCCCGCTTTTTTGTCGCCGTCTGCCGCATTGAAGTAATCGAGCCAATACCAGTTGCTGTTGGTCAGGTTGCTCGAAACAAAATCCACCACTTCGCCCGAGGCGACCATACCGTCCGGATCGGTGCCAGCGTTCCCGTCCAGCCAGGTGAAAATGTAACGTCCGGTGTCGGCGGTGCTCGAGTAGGTTCTCTGGGTGGTGATCGTGCTATTGCTGAGTGACGAAAGCTGCTCGCGAGCATTCCACAGTGTTTTCAGATCGGTGAGCTCAGCAGGCAATTGTGCTGTGAATTGAGCGGGATCCGTTGTGTCGGGATTGTTGGGATCCGGTTTTACTGGCTTGTAGCGAATGAGCTTTGTGCGCCGGTCTTCGACCGAGGTTTTGGACCCATCATCGAAGTACACCTTCACCACGTAGTCGGTGCTGTAATCGTCGATCTGACCGTTCCTGTTGCTGTCCTCGCGGATGAGGCCGAAAGAATCAACAAAGAGGGCGTGCAGCGTACCCACCCAACCGACCGCATTGCCATCGGCGTCTTTTTTCTGTGGGTCGTACAGCGCCTGGAAAATCGCGCCGTTCCCTTTCTGCTCATTGGCGACCACTGCCGCCGCAGTACCGGAGGAGATGCGTTCAATAATCGCGTTGAAGACCGAGCGCAGGGAATCTTCCAGCTTGCTCGGGTCGGTCACGTAGTAGAACGTGTCCGGGATGCCATTGCCGTCGGCGTCCCACTCTGAATTGTCGCCCGGGCTTGCCGTAACAAACGGCGTCTTGCTCGCATCTTTGTCGGTGAAGCCACCCCATTTGGCGGCGTAATACAGCGGTGACTGCAGATAGGACGCAGAACTGGAACTGCCCACCGTGAACGTATACGACTGCCGGCCGATCTGGTTGCTGATGGCCCTCGCGCTGGCGGTCGCGCTGGCGGCCGAGGAGGACGTTGCGCTGGTGATGGTGAGCGTTTCGCCGTTCGTATAGTTGTAGCCGTTGAACGTGCGGGTAACCCCGGTCAAATTGCCGCTCGTCACTGACGCCGTACCAACGGCGTTACGTGAGCCCGAGCTATTCCCCACGATGGTCACTGTCTGACCGTTAGTAAAACCGGTGCCGCCCCCGCCCACCGCGATGGTGATGCCGGTGAGTTCGCCGTCGGTCTTGCTCTCGGAGAGCGCGCGGCAAGTCTTGCAGCCTTTAACGCCGGAGGGATCGTTGCCTGCGGCGGAACCCGAACCTGCGTAAAAGTTAGCCGAATCGATGCCGGAGAAGGCATGGAACCCGTCCTGCGTGGTGCCGCTGGTGACGAAGCCAAACAGCTGGCCGATGCTCGTGGATTCAGCGACCGCATTGGTGGTGACCGTGAGCTTGCCCTCAGCCTGTTCCAACACGTATTCGATCGTGCCCCACATGTCCTGGTCGAAGTCGCCACCTTGCTCCGAGTCTTCCCAGTTCACGTAGAACTTGCCGTTGAAGATCCCGGTGCCGCTCTTCGCGGTCATATCGGTCTTGCTGGTGACTTCCGTGTGCGGGCGGACGATTTTGAAATCCACCAGTGTGCCGCCGCCCTCTTTCGACGAGCCGCTGGCGTTGAGCGCTTCATCCGTACTGTTAGTGCCTTTACGCAAGCGATAGGCGGGCAGAATGCTAACCGTCTTGCCGTCTGCAACCGGGATTTTGATGACCGGGGTTGCCGTCTGCAGGGACACGGCAAACGTGCGGAGCTTTTGGGCGCCGACCAGCGTGCTGGACATATCGTTGGTGTGCGCCCACGCCGACAAGCCCGCCATGTGATAGGAGCCGCGGATGGTTGGCGCTTCGGGACATAGGCCCAGCGCGTCACCCAGACCGTTCGTGCCGCTGATGGATTTGGCCGTGCAAAATTCATTGTTGCTCGCGCCGGTACCACTGGCGCCGCCCGTACGACCAACGAAATAGTTTTCACCGGTGATTTTTTCGCTGTCGCCCACTTTCTTCGTCAGCGACTCTACACTCTCCCCAAGACTGATATCCGAAGGCGTGGTCCGGTCGTCGTCGTAGGAAGAGACGCTGGCGTTGAACACGATGGTGTTTAGCGAAGCGCACGCGTTGTTTGAGGTCAGCGGTGAAGTCCAGTCGGAGTCTTTGGTCAATCCGGTGATGTAGCTCGAGTCATCGGCGTCAAACTCCGATGTGGGCGCGCGGGTGGTGGCCGTGAAATAACGCACTGCCTCCGTGTAAATCTCCGACATCGGATTGCCCCAACTGGCGCACTTGCCTTCGCCAGGCGCGGAGGAGTCGCCCGACTTCAGGATGTCGGTGAGCTGGAAGGTGCAGTTGTCGCCGCCCGAGTCGCCGCTCAGATAAGTGCCGTCCTTGTAGCCATAGCCCCAGACGCGAACGGCGTTCAGGGTTTTGATAATGCCCGGCGTCGTGGCGGAGAGGGATTTGAAGGTGCCGTCGGCGGTGCTCACCTCATCGCTGAGGTCGCTGATGCGTTTGCGGAGCACGCCGCCGGAAAGATTTTTCTGGTAGCTACCCGTCACCAGTCCGAACTTCATTTCGCCGTCGATCCCGTATTTTTGCAGCAGGCCTTCAGGCTTCAGGTTGCTCCCATAGACCGTGCAGTTCTCCAGATTATTCAAGCTGTCGAAGTTACCAGTGGCGCACACTTCAATCCGCACGACCTGATCGCGCGAACCGCCGGGAGATTTGAGCTCGCTACCGCTCGCGGGGTCATTCGCGCTGGCATAAATGTCAGACTCAGAAGAAACGTTGCTACTGGTATTCGTGCCGCGTTCATCCCGCCAGGTGCACTGCCACCGTTCGTTTGCCGACCAGAGCGAGAAGTTTCCTTTGGCGACACGGATGAGGGGTGGCGCGGTGGTGGCCTGTGAGCTGCCCGAACTTGCATACGTCGTGTTGCAGATGCTGATGCCCTCGTCGGCGTTGTCTAATCCATCATTGTTGCCGCCATTGGTGGTGTCGGTTTTGAGGCTCGAGTGGGGCGTGAGTTTGGCGATGTCAGAGCCGTTGTAGTATTTGACGAAACTGTGGGCGTCACTGGGCAGGTGCGAACGTTCCAGCACGGTCTGACTGGCGGTGTCCACTACACGCTGCCCGCCGAAGAGCACTTTGCGCACCACATCCATGCGCGTCATGGTGGCCCAGTTGAGGAAATTGCCGCTCCAGGCCCCGTCGCAATAATGTTTGTTGGTGCCGCTCGCGATGCCGTCACTGCCGGCCTTCATGACGAATCGCTTGTCGCTGTCGCTGTAGGCATAGCAGCGTTGGGCGTGGAAATAGCCGTAGTACTCGAACGTGTCGGAGTAGGTGCGTTCAACCACGCCGTCGTTGTTGAGGTCGGTATAGTCGTTGTAGGCCTTCTGCCAGTACTGGTGGTCCATCGACATGGTCAGCATCACCAGTGGCGGCACGGACTGCAGCGAGAGAATGGGCTGCATGGCGAAATCGGCCATGCTGCGCCCTGACAGGTTGGCCGCCGCTACCGCACCGCTCCAGACTGCGGGCAGAAACGCGATGCTGAGGAGCAGGCCGCGACCTATACCAATCAAAGTGTTACGGATATTCATGAGGGCTTTGCTCCTGTGGCAAGGGCGGCTTCAGCGAATGATTGAGCGGTAGTCCGCGCCGGTGCGCGAGCGGGCATTGCCAACGGCGCTGCCGTCAGACTGAAGATCAAACAGGATGTATTTGCTTGCTGCGCCACCCCCGACACCCTGGTCGGCCGAGTTTGAACTCACGTTGGACCCTGCGGCGGGCAAGGTGCCGATGCGGGTGACCCAGATTCTGGAGTTCATATCGCTTTGATCCATCACGCCATTGCTGTTCACGTCGTTGGCGTAGCCCATGTCATGAGCACGGGCTTTCAAGTCGGCGTAGGCGCCGTTTTCGCCCAGGTCATAGCGTTTCGCTACGTCTGCGATGCTCATGCCCGCAATGGCGGTGAAGTTGGCGGTATCCGGAACGGTGCCGCCCATCGACACCGGCCACCCGTGGTAGAAGACATGCGCGGCAAGCATGGGAGTCATCGCGTCGCGCGAGCCCTCCGAGCTTTCGAATGCGCGGCGGGATTGCGTGGTGTTGGTGGTCATTTTGATGTCGAGCGTGGTCGAGCGCATGGCCACCACGGCAATCATGGTCATCACCAGCAACAGCACCAGTGACACGATCAACGCTAAACCTTGTTGCGATCCCGGTAGGGCAGAAGCTTGGCGGCGCATGCTGGATCAACCTCGCGTCATATTGCGAATCTGGGTAGTCGAGTTGTAGACCTTGCGGCGAAATTGCCGATCGCCGGCAGCCGGTGTGTACGCTCTGGGAGCCCCACTGGCACCGCCATAGAGTTGGTAGGTGGCGGTGTCAGTAAACGTGGTGTCGCGTTCCCCGTTGCGGAGAACGAGGCTCATTTTCACGCTCACGATGCGGTTCCAATTGTTGGCGGCGGTCACCTCAGTGGCGGTCTGGAACGCGTCCGCAGAACGGTCGCCATTGAGGTCAACGCCATAGGCGAGCTGCATTTGCTCAACGCCCGAGATGACGTCTTCTGCCACCATTGAGGTGCCTTGCAGGCTAAGGCGCGCCAGCGACGGCACGGTATCGTCGGCGTTATCGCACACGCCCGCAGTACCCCGATCCTGCGAGGCGCATCTGCGCAGGTAGTAGACGGCGGTACGCAGTTGATAATTCGCGACCCCAACCGGCGTTTCCTTGTAAGGGTCGGTTTCAGAAGCATTGTCTGAAGCGAGGTCTGAAGGGATTGAAGACTTGTTCTTGCCTTCCAGCAGCACCCCCCGTCGGCCGCTGGCGCTTCGAACGTAGAAGGTCGTGCCCGCAAGGGATCCACTTGCCACGCGGGTCGGCATGGCGTAACGCAACACGATGATGTCGGTGTTAGGCAGATAGTCTGCAGCCGGGATGCAGGCCAGAGGCGAACTGCTGGCGTCTTCAATGCCAAAGACCCCGACATTCAGGACCGCGGCGGCATTGCCAGCGCAGTCGCTGGTCACGGTGTCGGACCCTGGAACGATGTCTAACCCGTCGCCTTCCACGCCGCCCCAATGGTCAGCCATCCGCAAGTCATATTGCATTTCCGCCAAGGCATAGCGGGCGTTTTCGTTGACGATGTTGGCGCCTTCCTGAATGCGATAGGCCTGCTTGTTACTGATAAAAAGCTGAATAAGGCCGGCCAGCAGAATGAGACCCACCACCAGTGCGACCATTAATTCGACTAGCGTGACGCCGTGCTGAAGATGCGCTGACCTGAGTCGGTTCCTGTTCATTGGAGTACCCGCATGACCAGCAGTCTCTGATTGGTATCGTTGGTGGTATCCGAACCACTCGCGGTGCGCTCGTCCCAGGTCAGTTTGATGGCGTAAACGATGCCGAGGTTGTCACACTGCCAGTCCCCGGGAATGCCATCGATGGGGGTGGAGTCCAGGCACACGACGCCGCTCCCACCGGGGAGCGCATCTGGATTGGACTCCCGAGGCTTGCTGCTGCCGTTAGCCGTGTTCCAGTTGAAGAGGTCAAAACTTGCGAGCTCTGCCGGGCTACAGCTATTTACGTTGCAGTCTTTGGTAATGCTGGAAGGCATCGTGCCCTTGGTGTTGTAGAAACCATTCAGCACCCCGACGCGATTGGTCCGCATGCGGTCGGCCATGTTTTCCGCCTGGATGGTCGCGACCGAGCGGAGTTGGGCGCCTTGGGTAAACCGCATCCCGGCGACCTGCAGGCCTGCAATGCCGAGCAGGCCAATGGTGAAGATCGCCAATGCGACGAGCACTTCGATAAGGGTGAAACCGCGGGCCGCGGCAGGTGGTTTTCTGGTCATGGCTATGGACACGTCAGGGCCGATCCGGTCGGCGTCTTGTCGATGATGGTGGTCCGGCCGGTGTTGGAAATTGCGAGTCCCCGGGCCGAACCGCCACCGCGAGTGTCGCAAAGGGTTAAGTAAGTGTTGGCGGCGACGCAGGGTTCGGGGGTCGCGTCCTTGTTGGCATCACAGATGGCGGTGCCCGCGCCGTTGTATCCCAGCATATTGCCGACGCCAGACGCCGCTGCGAGGGTATTGCTCCCCGTGAGCGTCTGTTGCCGGATCAGGAGGCAGTCGGTGGTGGCGCCCTGATTGCAGCCGCTGGCGCTCAGGCTGTGGGTAAAGTCGTTGTTGCGGTCAATGAAGGCAATCCAGCCGTTCTGCCAGCTGGTGGTGCCCGTACAGCTACTGCCGTCCGAGGAGGGACAGACCAGCACGCGGGCGTTTTGAGTGATGGCGTTGTTGCGGGCGGTGGCCAGCGCAGAGGAGAGCATGTTGAGCTGCGAAGTCATGCGGTTGCTTTGTAGGAACTGGCGCACTGCTGGCACCGCAAACCCCATCACCACGGCGGCGACCGCGATGGTGATCATCAATTCAACGAAGCTGAAGCCTGCTACTTTTCTCATGGACGTAGTGTCGGCTGGCAATCGATAGACTGCAGACGTCAGCCGGACGAGCGGCGCTTCTGCGTCCATTAACGGTCGGTGTGCGTTTCTGGCTATCTGCCAATTGTGAACGGGTTCTCAGTTCTGAGGTCCCGGTTGGTCGGGAATCGAAGACGCTGCACCGCTTGTTCGAAATCTGGACAGAGGAGGGGCCGCCGGTATACTTCGGCCCATGAGTGAGAACCCCTCAACCCCAATGACCGATCGATCCGTGCTGGCTCAAAGGCTGGAATCGAAAGGAATTTTGCCCACTCCGCAGCGCTTGGACATTGCAGCGGTCTTGTTCGCACAAGACCAGCATATGGCAGCCGATCAGGTGCTGGAGCGCGTTAATAGCGACGGCGCGGCGGTCTCCAAGGCAACGGTCTACAACACGCTGGGACTTTTTGCGGCCCGCGGACTGTTGCGCGAGCTACGGGTAGACGCCGCCCGCGTCTTCTACGACTCCAACGTTCGACCGCACTTTCATTACTACAATGTGGATGACGGCATCCTGACAGACCTGGAAATGCCGGCGACGCTGTTGGCCTGTCTGCCCAAAGCGCCGGCCGGGACCATCGCCGAAGGGCTGGACGTCATTATTCGCATCCGCAAAGCCTGATCCGCCCCAAAATTGGCGGGCAATTCCCGAAAACTTTGGGTTATGATTCCTATCTAGCCGTTCCCGCACGCCGGCGTAGCTCAGGTGGTAGAGCAACTGATTCGTAATCAGTAGGTCCGCAGTTCGAGTCTGCGCGCCGGCACCATCAAAGAACCCGCAACCCTGCGGGTTTTCTTTTAGCGGGAATCAGGACTGTATAAAAACGTTCTACCTTGGGGAGGTTTGGTTTAAATGAGATTCACGCTTGCTCGATGGGTCATGAATCACCGCGCATCGGTGGGG